>QXYA01000119.1 GCA_009887135.1 Candidatus Poseidoniales archaeon | reverse complement strand
ATAATCTACGTATTGTTTACTACCGTCTGGTAGCGAAACAAGAAACTCCTCTTGAGCGTCATCTTTCTCGGTCTGACCAACCTTCCAGCCAGCTTTTTCCATAGCTTTGTCTATCAAAGCTTTCCGAGTTTGCTCCTCGTTCATATTCTACGGAATACAAACAGGGGCTTAAACCCTTCAGTTTGTCGTGATGACTCGATTCTAGTGGAGAAACATATTTCTGAATGCTTAACTACAGAATCTATGTTCGACGGGTTTAAGAAAGTGGCTTGATTGCGAAGAATAATGTCAATCATTAAAGCATACAACGAAGCCTGGGATAACGCAGATGTCGAAGCACTTGGAGAACTCATTCACGATGAATGTGTCTTCAATCCACACGTCGGTGGAATCACCATGAGCAAATCCGATATCATGGGATTTGTCGGAGGCGGAAGCACACCACAATCTGAAAACCAAAGAATCTTGTTCGAAAACGATGAAGTTGGCGTAGCTCACTCAATTGTTCACTTTGCAAACGATTCAGACTCAGAAGCAGTCATGTCCTTTATGCGATTCAAAGATGGAAAGATCATCCTCATGGAAACTGGAGCAACTCCACTTTCTGATGATTACAAACTCGTCGGAACAGAGTGAATCAACACCTCGTGATTTCCCTCTTGAGGGTTTAATCAAGGGTCTATAAGAGACCTGATGTAATCGTAGGAACATGAGAAGAGTCCTCTTGCCACTTCTTCTCGTCATTCTATTCAGTTTGAATGCTCAAGCAGAAACGTATCGTATCTCTGGAAAAGCAACATACGCAGACAATAGTCCTGTTGCTTTAGAGTATGTCTTTGTTGAATGTGAACCTGGAATTATCGATTGTTATCAGTATCGTGGAGTCAAAGCGATTACAGACACATATGGCTACTACACCCTCATCCTTGAAGCAGATGAAGAAGAGAATGATTTGGATATACAACTGAGCTTACGTGGTGAGAACTTCACGCATACAATCGATCTTGCAAAGCACCAGAATTCCAGTGACAACAAGGTAAATCAGGACATTCAACTTGAACAGAATCCGCCTCCATCTGGAGTTTTCATGGGATTTGGTTGCTTTATTGTTCTCTTTGTTTTGGTCTTCATATCAGTCGTACTGAGAACTGGTCGACGACTATCGACGAAACAAGGGCGATTAGAATTCATGGGATACAAACAAGCAAAGCAACTCCAATGTCCAACATGTAACGAGATGGTCTTACAGCATGAGTTGGTCATGCATCTTATTGTTGAACACGATATGGAAGCATACGATGCTGGTCAATTGACTGGAAAGGTCATGAGACGTACATGGTCTGAAGAAGAGTAAATGCACTGAAATGGTCAATTATTCTCCAAAGCATCAAAACCCCACCTCCAAACCGACAAGGCATGGAGGCAGACCAAGAGGTCATAGCTGCGTGGGATTCCCTACGAGAGCACTGGTTGATTCCAACGACTGGTAAAAAGGCCCCTAAGAACTTGTTTTACAACTTTCTTCGACTTTCAATTGTTCCTTTATTCCGATCTATGATCCGATTAAGAGTACGTGGAGATTCGAATATTCCGCGAAAAGGTGCTGTCATTCTGGCTGCGAACCATTTGTCTCACGTCGATCCTATTCTTGTCATTATTTCATCTCGAAGAACAACACACTATCTTGCAAAGGATGGTCACTTCAAGAAAGCGTGGACTCGCTTTGTCATGAAGAGTACTGGGCAAATTGAGACACAGCGAGAAAGTGGTGGTTTAGATGCTCTTTCCAGTGCAGCTGATGTTCTTGATCAAGGTCGTGCACTCGGTATTTTCCCAGAAGGAACTCGCTCAAAGCGTGAAGAAGCACCCTTCCTACTCCCTGGGAAGACTGGAGTGGCTCGACTTGCTGCATCCTATCCTCACACTGTTGTCATCCCAATTGCGATCATCGGTAGTCGTGATATGATGAAACCACAAGCGCATAAACTTCCACGATTGCATCGACGTGTGGATTTCAATGCAGGTGAAGGCGTCACTTGGTATCAATGGCTTGTTGATTCGAATGGTGGAAATCAAACTGCGGAATCATTGAATCAACTCTCTCAGAAAGACGAACATGAAATTCGCGCTGAATTAGCTGCTCTTTACCGCCAATTTACTGACCAATTAATGGGAAGCATGCAAGGTTTGGGCGCTCCTTAGTCGGAGGTAACCCTCAAGGGCTTCCATCACTGGAACATGGTTGGTGGAATCATGGACGAGTATCTCAAACTGATGCAACATATCCTCGATGAAGGTGTTGAAAAGCAAGACCGGACTGGAACAGGTACTCTTTCCGTCTTCGGATATCAGATGAGATTTGACCTTCAAAAGGGATTCCCCATGGTGACAACAAAGAAACTCCATCTTCGTTCAATCGTCCATGAACTTCTCTGGTTCATTAAGGGAGATACGAATGTGAAGTACCTTCAGGACAATGGCGTTCGTATCTGGAACGAATGGGCTGATGAGAATGGTGACCTTGGACCTGTTTATGGAAAGCAATGGCGTAAATGGGAATCAAAGGATGGACGTATCATCGATCAACTCGAACAAGCCATTGATCAAATCAAGAACAATCCAAACAGTCGACGAATCATTGTTTCAGCATGGAATGTTGGTGAACTCGATGAGATGGCATTGATGCCATGTCATGCGTTTTTCCAGTTCCATGTCGCTAATGGAAGGCTCAATTGCCAATTGTATCAACGAAGTGCCGATGTCTTCTTGGGTGTTCCATTCAATATCGCATCCTATGCATTACTCACCCACATGATGGCTCAAGTGTGTGGACTTGAGGCTGGAACATTTGTTCATACTCTCGG
>QXYA01000118.1 GCA_009887135.1 Candidatus Poseidoniales archaeon | reverse complement strand
TCGGTCCTAGATATCCAAGATATTGAGATTCCAATTCCAGAGAAAAATGAGGTCTGTATTCAGGTTCATTTTGCTGGGATTAACTTTGCAGACACGCTCATGCGTATGGGTTTCTATCAACCAAGACCGCCGTTTCCATTTACCCCAGGCTACGAAGTTAGTGGAGTCATCCATGCACTAGGAAGTGATGTCGAAGGATTCGAAGTTGGGCAACGTGTTGTCGGAATGATGAGAACTGGAGGACAAGCAACTCACGTTGTTACTGAAGTCAATCGAGTCATTCCAATTCCTGACGAAATGACGCTAGAGGCTGCTGCTTCAATGCCAGTCACCTACATTACGGCACATCACATGCTCCATCATCTTGGAAATCTAAAACCAACTGATTCGGTTCTCATTCACGGTGGCGGTGGCGGTGTAGGAACTGCAGCGCTTCAACTCTGCAAATGGGCTGGAGTCGCTAACGTTTGGTCAACTGCATCTTCGGCTAAAGCCGAAATTATCCAATCGTATGGAGCAACTGCAATCGATCGGCATAACGAAGATTTTGTACACATCATCAAAAATGCAACTGATGGCAAAGGCGTCGATCATATTCTTGACCCAATTGGTGGCGATCATCTCAAGCGAAGCCTATCTGTTCTAGCACATGGAGGGAAATTATACACCTACGGAATGTCTTCTGCAGCTCCTTCTTCAAAGCGTTCTCTTCTCAAAGCCTTCTTTGCATTTAGGAAACGTCCTCGTTTCGATCCAATGAAAATGATGTCACGAAATCAAGGCGTCTTCGGTGTCCACATGGGCACATGGCCTGATGAAGATGTCATGACCGAACAAATGGAACGCATTGTTAATGGAATTAAAGAAGGAGTTTTGACTCCTATAATTGATTCAGTATTTGATGCACGTGATGTTGCAAAGGCTCACCAATACATACATGATGGGAAAAACATCGGCAAAGTATTGTTACGTTTCGAAGAATAGGAGGGATTTACATGAAGGCATCAATGACTGGGTTTGACGTTCGGGCTGTTTCTCAAGAGCTTGATTCGTGGGCAGGCGCATATGTCAAGAAGGCCTACATGCCCCATTACGAACAAATTGTTCTTCGTATTAATCCAAAAGAATCAGACCAATTTGATCTAGTCATCGTTCGGGGACAACGTGTATACACATCTCAACGAGATCGTCCAATGCCAATGACACCACCACCATTTGCAATGGTTTTACGCAAACATCTCAAGAATGCTCGACTAACAGGCGTTGAACAACTTGGATTCGATAGGGTACTTCTTCTTAGATTTGATACAAAACATGGAAAACGCTCCCTGAGTGTTGAATTGTTTAGAGATGGGAATGTCATTTTAATGGATGAAGATGATGTCATCATTCAGCCTCTTACCCATGCGAGTTATGCTGGACGGACCATCAAGAAGGGAGAAGTGTACATTCCTCCACCTGCTGCAGTAGATCCTTACACGTTAACTCCTGATGTGATTAACGATATCTTCTCAGATTCTGATCGTGACTTAGTTTCAACTCTTGGAGGTAAAATCAACCTCGGGGGTGTGTATGCAAATGCTGTATGCGAACATGCAGGTCTTGAGCCAAACAGTTCGACTACAGATGCAGATACAGGTGTCGTTCACGACTCTCTGACACATTTCTTGGATGAATTAAAATCTTCAAAACAAGGCTATCTTATTGTAAAACCGACTGAAGAACATGATGCTGAAGCGCTCCAAGCCATCGCTTCTACGAAAGGACATGATGCTGCAGCAAATGCTGTGATTCGAGAAACTGCTAAAGAAGCGACACCTCTCTTATTACCATCCCACTCAACGTCAATCTACATTGAATATCCAACACTGACGTCGACCATTGATGCCTGGAAAGGTCATCATGATGCAAATGCATTGGCACGCCGAGAACGAGAGAAACTCGATGCTGCTGCTCCAGGAAGAGGACATTCAACAAATGTTGAACGCCTTGAACGGCGGCTAAATCAGCAAGAAAAGGCGCTCGAAGGTTTTGCAAAGAAGATCGAGAAGCAACAAGCGATTGGTCATGCAATTCAATCGAATTGGACCCATGTTGAAACAATTTTACAACAAGCGAATGAAGCACTTGAAACCAAAACCTGGAAAACTATTCTGTCTGGCCTAAAAGAAAACCCGTGGGTTGATTCAGGCAATCCTGCAGAACGTACAATGATGGTTCGCCTCCCTGATGAAAACGGAGATCCAGGACTTGTCTTCACGCTCTCTCTTGATGAAACCGTTCACCAAAATGCACAACGGTATTTTGAATCAGCCCGGAAACAGAAATACAAGACCTCAGGAGCGACGAAAGCCCTTGCTGATACGAAGGTTGAATTCAAAAGAGCACAAAAGAAAGAAGCAAAACAACAAGCAAGTGGGCGTCTTCAAACAGTTCGTCGAAGTAAACGGTTGTGGTTTGAACAACATCGCTGGAGCATCATTTCGGGTGGCCATTTATTGGTTGGAGGTAAGGATGCGAAAGGAAATGATGCCATTGTCAAAAAGCACCTTTCAGGTGGAGACATGTACCTTCACGCAGACATTCACGGCGCTCCAAGTTGTAGTCTTCGAGCAACACAAGGATTTGCAATCGATGAAGAACCCTTTGAGCAATTACCACCCGGCGTGGCTTCCTACCGAATCGTCGATAAACTCGGTGATGAGAGAATCACAGATGAGAAATTGGAAGAGGCTGCTACACTCGCTCTTTGCTGGAGTCGAGCATGGAATGGAGGCGGAGCTCATGGAACTGTCTTCGCGGTAAAGCCTGCTCAAGTTTCCAAGTCTGCACAGACCGGTGAATACGTCGGTAAAGGCGCATTCATTGTACGTGGACAACGTCAATGGTTCAAGGATTTAGATGTCCAAATGGCAGTTGGCCTTGTTGCAATCAATGGAGTTCCACTCCTTCTTGGAGGCACTGTTTCAACAATCAAAGAACGATGTGAACGATATGCTGTACTTTCTCCGGGGCGAATCAAAAAAGAAACTCTAGCCAATAGAATCTACAAAGCGACCGGATTGCGAACTGATGACATCTTATCGATTCTCCCAGGACCTTCTGAGATCATTGAAGATATTGGTATCTTCAGTCCATTCCGTCAAGAGACGGAAGAAGAGTGATTATTCCTCATTCTCATTGCGAACAAAGGCTGATGCCACAATAGTCAGCAACATCATGGTTTGAACCATTCCAATTGGGAACGGGAGTGTTTCAGATGCATCACTTGAATCTGAACCGTCTGTCGAACCCATATCTGATTGTGGATAATCATCTGCTTTGATCATGAACCAATCAAGGTCTCTTGGCAAATCTGCTGTTAGGAATTCATGCCCCTCTTGATTTACGAGGAAATCATCTTCAATTCGTACCCCAAACCATCCATCGAGGTAGATTCCAGGTTCAATGGTAATAGCGTCCCAAACAGCAAGGGGTTGTTGGTTGTATGAAAGGCCGAAGAGCGGATCATCGGTACCGCCTGAAAGCAAAGGTGGTTCATGGACACATACACCGTATCCATGTCCAAGACTGTGAATGAAATATTCCCCATAACCTTGCTCTTCGATGTGTGTACGAGCAATGTCATCAAGTGCCCATGCAGGCGTTCCTGCTTCGATGAGTGGGAAGGTTAGGTTCTGTGCATCATAAACGGCCATATACACTTCGATAATTGTCTCATTTGTTGTTGGACCGATGATGTAGGATCGAGTTACGTCACTTACCCAATCATTCACTCTTGCCCCTAAATCAACAACGACGACATCCCCGATTTGAATAACGGTTGGACCTGCACCATTATTCGCAGGGTCTCCGTGCGGAATTGCCCCATTGGAACCAGCAGCAACAATTGTATCGAAACTTGGCCAATCTGGGTTGGAACCATTCTCGATCATGGCTCGATCAATCTCAGCCGCAACTTCTTCTTCGGTCAGTGTCTCTCCCATCAAGACACGCCAGAGCATGTGTCTCGCTGTTTCTTGACCAACCTCTGCAAGGCGTGAGGCTTCTCGAATTGACTCGTCCTTATCGGGAGAGATTCCAGTTGGAGAAGGGAACTTTCCACTGAGCAAACGAGCTGCTTCAGTTTCACACGCAGTGGCTGTTGGTACAATAAGTACCAAGACGAGAATCACACCCACAAGCCAGCGCATGATTCAACCCTCGCACTCCCAAGCAATGAACCCAACGATTGGCCTCATCTGCGAATATACATTGCAACAGCATTGCCGCCACCAAGGCAGAGCGTTACAATTCCTGACTTGGAATCAAGCCTTTGCATAACGCCGAGCATGGTAATGAGACAACGTGTCCCACTGGACCCTAAAGGATGACCGAGGCTGACTGCTCCACCATGTAGGTTGAATCTGTCATGAGGAATACCGACTTCTTGAGCGACTGCGCATGATGCTGAAGCGAAGGCTTCGTTATGTTCATACACATCAACATCCATTACGTCGAGATTATTTCGTTCAAGCAAATCCTTGACAGCGGGGATTGGAGCGCTCATAACACGTTCTGGCTCAACACCTGCAGTACAATAATCTTCAATGATAGCAATAATCTCCCATCCCTGTGCCTTAGCAAACTCTTCACTTGTTACAAGAACTGCGCTGGCTCCATCGTTGAGCGTACTTGCATTTCCAGCAGTTACGATTCCATCTTTATCGAAAACTGTTCGGAGTGTTGACAGATGTTCAATAGATGAATCTGCACGAATCCCTTCATCTCGTTCCAGAAGAAGTGACTCGCCTCTGCGTTGAGGTATTTCTAGAGGAAACGTTTCCCAATCGAACCATCCTTCTTCCCAGGCTTTTGCAGCTTTCATGTGACTTTGAACTGAGAAAGCATCTGCTTGACTTCTATCGATCGAACATTCACGGGCAACGACTTCTCCAGTGTTACCCATGTGCATGTCGTTGTAAACATCCCATAGTCCGTCATGAATCATTGAATCGATAAGTTTTGAATCGCCCATTTTCTTTCCTTTTCGTTGACCTAAGAGCAATTGAGGAGCATTGGACATGCTTTCCATTCCACCTGCGATAACCACATTGTGTTCACCCATTCTGATGCTTGTTGCAGCATTCATGACTGCCTTGAGAGATGAACCACACACCATGTTGATCGTAACACAAGATGTTGAAACTGGTAATCCTGCTCCAAGGGCGACTTGACGGGCAGGGGCTTGTCCAATACCAGCCTGCAAAACTTGTCCCATAAGGACCTCATCAATGATGCCAGAGGAAGGGTCGATGTTCATTCGTTGACACAGTTCTTTCACAGTTGCAACACCTAAATCGACAGCACTCATTGATGAAAGTGCGCCCATAAATCGGCCGATAGGTGTTCGAGAGACGCCGCAGATGACAGCAGTGTGTTGACTCATGACACTTGGAAACGCAGCGACCTCTTGAACATACGCATGCTCTTCTTTCGAGGTCACAAAAGCATTGATGAACTCAACCACGTGGCACGTACATGGGCAAATTCAAAACTGAAATGAAGACCACGCGAAATGCTGATGAAATGAGAGGCGTAGAGGTTGAAATCGACTTCACAAGTAACGCTCTTGCATCCATTCTTTACCGGCAAGGAGAAACTGTTGTTCTCGCATGTTGCACGAAAGAAGCACGATTACCAGGATGGTTTCCTCGAGATTCCAACAAAGGATGGGTTCATGCTGAATACTCTCTCCTTCCAGGTTCCACAGACTCTCGATTCAGAAGAGAACGTCGTGGTGCAAAAGGAAGAACACAGGAAATCGAGCGCCTTGTTGCTCGTTCCTTAAGAGCGGGTGTCGATTTGGAAGAACTTGGCCCTGTTGCACTCAATGTCGATTGTGACATACTGAATGCTGATGGTGGCACACGCTGTGCTTCAATCACTGCGGCTAATCTTGCCCTCAGACTGGGCATTCGTCGTTTGATTGCGAATGGCCAATGCCTTCCAAAGCATCTACGTCCAACCGAGGATCAACGACGTTCTGGATGGAGCGCTCCGACACTCTCTGCTGAAGAACAACACGAACACGAAATGCGTGTTTTACCTCATGATGTTGCTGCAATTTCAGTCGGACTTATCGATGGAAAGACCTATCTTGATCTTGATTACATTCTCGATTCCAATGCTGATGTGGACATGAACGTTGTCAAAATTAGCAACGGTTCATTCGTTGAAGTTCAGGGTACCGGCGAAGAAGCCACGTATCAACGTGAAGAACTTGAAGCACTGCTCGATTGTGCAGAAATCGGCTTCGCTTCCCTCTTTGAAATGCAAGCAAGTGTCTTGTCTGGACAAGAGTGAACAACGAAGACTTGAAATCCCACGCCACGTGGGCGACACGAAAGGGTTGGTAGCTTAGTTGGGAGAGCGCGGCACTGAAGATGCCGAGGTCGCCGGTTCAAGTCCGGCCCAACCCACCTTTCACCCATTTTCATCAATGGGTTCATTTGTAGTAACCCGTGTGCATAAAACATGGGAGAGGCCATTGTTGGAGAGGAATTGCCAAAAGAGGCTCCTGAACCCGAATCCAAGAGCGATTCATTGCTCAAGGAACTCAATGAAATTCGCCGCAGACGTACTGATGGCGACAAGCGTAGTATCTTTGCCAAGAAAGAAAACCCAGTTCTCTTCGTTGGCGTAATGTATGGAATCCTCTACGGGGCACTCATTCTATCCATGTCATCCGGTATGCTTGGACAATCTACTGCAATGGATCATAGTGCTTCCAATACATTCCTAGACATTGGAGAGGATCCATGTAACGAAGTTGATGATGAACCTTGGATTCACATATTCCCCAACGAAGATGCTGAAGTCTTTTCCCTAAATGTCTACAATTTACCCGCAGGCTATGTTGTATTGACCTACAACATCGTAGAAGAAGGAACGTCAAGTTCCTCAAATGCCACAGAATCCACCCGGGCCTTAAACGATGAGAATAATCGTGCGCATGCTAAGGCAGATTACAGTGAACTTGATGAAGGAAATTACGTTGTTTCGCTGTCAGTCGAGATGTACGAGACAAGGGAAGATTCGGAAAATGATTCAATACAACCAATGATGGAGATGTTGGAAAAGTCCGTTGATTTTGAACTTGAAATAACAACTAAAGGATTTGCATTCCTCCCGTTTGGAGGAGATGAAACCGTTCGTGAAGTCCGTATTACTGATCCTGGACCTCGTTCTTGCTGGTCGGTTCAAGAATTAGGAAATTGGGGCTACATTCTCCTTGTTGCTGAGTTGGGTGGCGGTCGTGAAACCGCTATGCTCGCTGGTGGAGCTGCTGGAATCCCTGCATGGTGGATGGCTTTCAATTCCCTTTCATTGTCCATTTTCTCACTCTTGATTGCTTACCCAATCATGTACAAGGTATACCACCAAGAAGCCGACGATATTCTATCGCGAAATCACATCATTCGGCTGGTTGATGATATTATCTCGAAATGTGAACGAAGGTTGGGTATCTCCATTGACCATGAACTGGTGAAGGTGGAACCTAGAGATTTGTCGATTGATATTATGGTCCCGTACAAGAACACGGAAAATACACTCAGTGATAGTAAAACAATCCGAGATGAAATCCTTAGGGAAGTTCTTGAAGAGTTTGCACTCTTCCACGTATTCAAGCCAGTTCAACTCACCGTACGAAGCATTGGCTCTAACCAAGCGATTGATTTCGATTCAGGGGTTGGGATTGGCGTAGGTGACCGAGACGAAGAGGAGTCTCCAGAAAACTATACTTCGTTCTTTGAAGAACTTCATTCCCTCTCCCGAATTGAAGATGAAGTTCGAGATTCATTGGACCTGTTCTTCGTACGAGACAATACATTGAAACTCGAAAATGCTGTTATCACAAGCGATGATCGTATCGTCTTTGTATCGATTATATTCAAACCAACAACACGATTTGCATATTTCCGTTACAAGCGGCTTGCCTCGGAAGTAGAAGATGAACTTCGCTCGTATATTTCTGAAAGAAACAAGGATTTGCTTACCTCTCAGGAATTGATTGTCAAGGCTCGTAATCAAGTCTCAACCTTAGCAGATCGTTCTGGAGCAGGACGAGTTGAAACCAAAGGCGACAAGGACGAGCGTATCGCTGCTGTTGCACGACAAGATGGATTTGGAGGACGAATGCTCCAGACAAAATTACTTGGCGATATTCTCTCAACTGTGGAATATACTGCAAACGAGAAGCGTGAGATGATCAACAAGTGGGGCTTCTGGGGACTGATTGTCTTTGTATGGATTCCATTCATGGCATCAGGAGTTCTTGTTGGAGCTATGCTTGGATTGCTTTCAAGAATGAAATTCATGCGTGTCCTCATGGCTACAATGGTTGGTGGTTTCATTGCATCAATTACTTGGGCGTACACTGCAGAAGGCATTGTTAGAATTATGCACAAATACAAGCTTGAGGCTGTTATTCCAATCATCATCATTGTATTCATCCTAGCAGCAATTCTTCACATCCGCTCGACAAAGAATCGACGACAAACCGAATTGTTTGAAGACACATTGTTGGATAACTTCCACAATGACATCAAGGAAAAATATGGATCGAACTAGGTTGGATAATATGGATTCAACAACATTGCTTGATGGTCGCGACGGACACGTCGGAGAACGTGCTAAAATCGGGATTTTAGTTGCTTCGGACCGTGCTCATTCGAAGGAGTATGAAGATGAAGGTGGACCGGCTATTCTAGGCTTTTTGAAAGAAGCAATCCAATCACCCATTGAAGTTCATTACAGATGCATACCCGATCAACAAGAGACCATTGAAGAGACGTTGGTTGAACTTGCAGATAGTGCGGGCTGTCATGTTGTCGTAACAACCGGCGGAACAGGGCCTGCTATTCGAGATGTTACTCCAGAAGCGACGAAGAATGTATGTGAGCGGATGATGCCAGGATTTGGCGAACAGATGAGAGCCATCTCCTTAGCGTTCACACCAACTGCAATTCTTTCTCGACAAACTGCAGGAATTCGAGGTTCTTGTCTGATTTTTAATCTCCCTGGACGGCCAAAAGCCATCCGTGAAACGATTGATGAAATATGGAAAGCGGTTCCATACTGTGTTGACCTTATTCAAGGCCCATACATGGATATGAACGATGAAATCTGCAATGCTTTCAGACCAAAAACTGCTCGAAGACGATAAGAGCATTCATTGACTGAATGCTCTAGCGATGTATTAGTGACTAACTATGAGTATGCTCATCCGTAATGCAACAATGATTCTTCCAGAGACAACAGTGATTGGCGATTTGTTAATTGTTGATGGAATAATTTCAGCAATTCAACCTGGAGGTGGGTTGCAACCTCATGATTCCAATACGCAGATCATCGATGCTACTGGATTGCATCTTCTGCCTGGTCTGATCGATCCTCAAGTACACTTCAGAGACCCTGGTCAGCCTGAAAAAGAGGATTTGTACAGTGGCTCTTGTGCAGCTGCTAGCGGTGGAATCACATCGTTCCTTGATATGCCAAACAATGTCCCTAGTCAAACAACACTCGTATCAATGCAAAACAAATTGGAAACTGCAGACAATCGCTGTGTAACCAATTACGGCTTCTTTATTGGAGCCACTGAATCAAATGTCGAGGAATTGCAAAAGGCCGTTGGAACGCCTGATGCCCCTATTGCCATTCCGGGAATTTGTGGAATTAAAATCTTCATGGGTTCTTCAACAGGTGATCTTTTGGTCAATGAATCCAATGCTCTCAAGACTATTTTTGACAACACTGCTGGACTGATTGCGGTTCATGCTGAAGATGAAGACCGAATGATAGAGCGCAAAAAGATGATCGATGGACGTACAGATATGGAAGCTCATGCCGAATGGAGAGATGAGGAGACTGCTCTCATTGCAACAAAGCGAGCAGTTGGATACGCTCAAGCAAGTGGACATCGTTTGCACATCCTCCACCTCACATCTGGCATCGAAGCAGATTGGCTCCATGGATTAACTTCACTTATCGGTACTGATGGTGAAGCACACATCACAACTGAAGCATTGCCGCAACATCTCACATACGACGAACGTGATGTTGCTGAACGGGGGACTCGGTTGAAGATGAATCCACCAATTCGATATCAATTCGACAAAGAAACACTCTGGAAGAGACTTCATGATGGAACAATCACCTGTATTGCAACAGATCATGCACCCCATACGCTTGAGAACAAAGCACTAGGTTTCCCAAAAGCGCACAGTGGAATGCCAGGAGTTGAAACCTCACTCCCAGTCATGCTAACACACGCTTCAAGGGGCGCATGCACTATTGAACAAGTCGTTAAGTGGATGTCTTTGAATGTAGCAAAGTGCTACGGAATGATCGGAAAAGGGAAACTTGAACAAAGCTATGATGGCGATGTTACGCTTGTTGATATGACCAAAGAAATATTGGTTGAAGATCAAAACACTTGGACAACAGTCGGCTGGAGCCCATTTAGTGGACGCAAACTCGTCGGCTGGCCTGTTCTAACCGTTGTAGGAGGGACACCTGTGTTCGAAAGAACAGAATCAACTGGCCCTAAAGGAAAGATTCTGGTGGATGAAGGCCAGACTGGGTCGCCTCTCCTGATGACCCCTTGGAATTGATATTATTCGGGACGTTTTATAGAATACGCTTAATTACTCCCCCAACTATTTCAGCATGAGACTTATGAGTAACATGGAAGAACAACTTGGGAAGGGATATCAACAGATAATGATCGGATTAATTGTATTTATTGCAGGTGCAATTTGGGGTGGAATGCAAGCCACCAATGACATGGTAGCAGAAGATGTCTACTGGCCTGCAGTCATGATGTTGTCTGGAGCAATGGTCGTATTGCTAGGAACAACATTTGGTACTGATCACGAAGATGATCGAAGCAACGATCTTGGCGATGCAATTACTGAATTAACAGAACGCATCAACAAACTTGTTGGTTCATCCTCTGCAAACAATGAAGAAGAATAATCAGAGAGAGTAAATCGCTCCATATTTCTCTTCGACATATCGCAGGAACGCCTCAGATGAAGGAGGAGCGCCTGTTGCTTCTTCGATGAGGGCTGCTGGTAACAATGCGCTTCCTCTCTTATGTATTCTATTCCTAAGCCACTCAAGCATTTCAGACCAATCTCCAGATGAAATATGTTGGTTAATCGATCCAATATCCGAATCCATCGCTTCTAGTAATTGAGCAGCATACAGGTTTCCGAGAGTATATGTTGGGAAGTATCCAAACGCTGCCATCGACCAATGAATATCCTGTAGACAGCCAAGAGTATCGTTTGGAACGGTGATTCCAAACCATTCAGTGATCATCGAGTTCCATAATTCTGGCAACTGGTTTAGCGGGAAATCTTCGTTGAATATTTTCTTTTCAATCTCATATCGTAACATGACATGAAGATTGTATGTTACTTCATCAGCTTCTACACGAATAAAGCCCGGTTCAACACAATTAGCAATTCTGTTCAACGTCGTGGAGTCCCAAGATGGAGCATCTGGGAATGATTCTTTGAACCATGGCATAGCTACATCCCAAAATTCAGGAGTCCGACCAATTTGATTCTCCCATAACCTGGATTGAGACTCATGAACACCCAGTGATACTGCATCTCCTCGAGGTGTGTATTGATGGTTCTCATCGAGTCCTTGCTCGTACAAGGCATGGCCAGTCTCGTGCATAACAGCGTAAAGACATGAGAATGGATCTAATTCATCATAACGTGTCGTGAATCGAGTATCACCTGGCCAAATTCCTGCTGAAAATGGATGTGTTGATGCATCCATACGACCTGCAGCAAAGTCAAAGCCCATGCGTTCACTTACCTTGATACAAAATTGTTCTTGTGATTCAACTGGGAAAGCCATGCCTTCTGGCAAGGTTGGATCCGGATTGGTCTTTTTAGCCTCCATTATTCGATGGAGCAGTGGGACAAGTCGTTGTTTCAATCCTGCAAAGAGAGGATCATAATCTTCAACGGTCATTCCTGATTCATACTCATCGAGAAGAGCATCATAGGGCGTTCCTTCATATCCATATGCTTCGATTTTTTCGCGAGTTAACGCAACAAGCGTTTCGAGATGTGGTAAGAATGCAGAGAAATCTGAATTCGATCGTGCACCTTGCCAAGCCACAAGAGCCTCACTTCTCGCTTTAGCAAATGTGGATACAAAATTTGACGAGAGTTTTGTTGCTTTGTCGTACCGCTTCCTAAATTCCCGAGTATTCGCTTGTTCTGCTTCATCTAAATCGCTCCGTTGTTCAACTCGGTCCAACAGTTCGCCCATTTCTGGATCGATGATTCTTTCATGCGCAAGTGCAGCTAACCATGCCATAATTTCGCCTCTGGATTTGGCTCCTTTCTCGGGCATCAATGTTTCTTGATCCCATCCCAAATGGCCTTGAATACTCCCTATGCGATGGATGTCTTTGATTCGTTGAATAAACTCGTCTTTTTCGCTCATAGTTCTTCGACAACAGGACTTCTTCATCAAGACTCGTATGGCAAATGTTGCCTTTACAAAGCCACACATTCAATATGGATGAGTATATGGGGACTACATGGTGCTTCCATCCGACGAGAAAGGTAAGGATGAGAAGTCATCCATTACTGATGTCGATGAAGATATCAATGCACTCCTCAATGAAGAGACGCATGAGCCAGACCAAGATGTTAATACAATCACTGAGGCGATGAGTGCTGAAGAAAAGTTGAAGGCGATTTCAGATAGAGTCGTTCAAACTTCAATGGATATTCGACGTGGAGAGAACGTTTTGATTGTCTGCGACCCAACCACGGCAGAGATCGGACAATCTCTGCATGAGGCAACGCAACAACGGTCAGATAGAGTCTTACTTGTTGTTATGCCAAAGTCAAGGCATCATGGTGAGGAACCACCAAGCCCAGTTGCCTCCCTCATGCGACAACAACAAGTTGTCATCGCTCCAACAAAGTATTCACTCACACATACACGGGCTGTACGTCAAGCTGTCAGAGATGGTGCTAGAGTTGCGACAATGCCTGGAATGAATGTTGAACTCTACACCGAAGGTGGCATGACTGCTAACTTCCAAGAAGTCAAGCGGCGAATCTCAAACATCGGGACAGTGTTGAGGCGTCGAAGAATCATCAACGTCAAGTCAGAAGCGGGTACAGATGTTACGTTTGAGGTCAGTTGGAGAGATTGGAAACTCGATGACAATGGAATCTGTAATCGGCCAAGGATGCTGATGAATCTACCTGCTGGGAAAGTGTTTGTTCTTCCAAAAGAAGGAACGATGAATGGCACTATCGTTATCGACGGCTCATGGGATTCAACGCTGATCGACGAGCCGATTGAATTTGTTATCGAAAATGGAACTGTGATCGATGTTAAAGGTGGAAGTCTCGCAGCAAATATACGTCAATCCTTCGGGGAAGTAGCTAAGAAACTCAAGGCAAAAGACCGTGAAAATGTATGGACTGTGGCAGAATTCGGATTTGGAATGAATCCAAATGCCCGTCTTGTAGGAAATGTTCTCGAAGACGAAAAGCGGCTCGGTAGTTGTTATTTCTCAATAGGGGACAATTCTCGGTTAGGTGGTACTTCGAATGTTGGAATACACATATCGGGTGTTTTGGCAGAACCCTCAGTTTGGTTGGACGATACTTGTATTACCGAATCGGGAGTATTTCTCCCTAGTAACGATTAACGGTGAGCACTCGTATTCATATTCCCACAGATTGGGCAGAATCGCCAATATGGATCAAGACCAATCCCACATCCTCTACAATGAATACCAGAGAGAATTGTAGGCTGAATATTCATACCTGGTTGTTGTTGCATCGGTTGTTGCTGCACAGGCTGTTGTTGGATAGGTTGCTGTTGTACTGGTTGCACAGGCTGTTGTTGCACAGGCTGTACTGGCTGTTGTTGCCACCCTGCTTGAGGCGCTTGGATGCCAGGAGATGGTGCTGATTGTTGTTGAGGCTGTTGTTTCTGAATTGGTCGACGAACTGGAGCAACTGGCCGAGGAAGACTTGACATCGTCTTCGCAGCATCAGAAGATACGAACTCACTCAGGGTAACTTCTCCGTCACCATCAGTATCTGCGGCTTTGTGAAGCTCTTCTGCTGTATCGAGAGGGAGATTCGCCGCGACCGCTAATTCTTCCACAGACAATGCTCCTGATTCATCAACATCTGCAGCAATAAATCGTTCAGCATCGCTGACCCATTCTTCCGCAGGTTCTTCGATTGTTTCATCTGCTCTTGGTTCTTCTACAACAGGTTCCTCAACAGGCACTTCTTCAATGACGGGTTGCTGGATAATTTCTTCAACTTCTGGGATAAGTTCTGTTCCAAACGCACCAGAAAAGGCATCTTGGGTTGCAAGATCCGCTTCAACATCATTCTTGGGAGATTCTTCCTCTACAACTGATGTTTCAAATGAAGGGAGGGGCACTGATGTTGAGGGGTTCTCTTCAGCAATTGTTGGAAGGGGAACCGATTCTGTTGTTGGAAGCGGGACAGAAACGGGTTGTTCCACAGTAACTTCTTTCACAGGAGCAGGCTCTGCTGGCTTGGAAACTGGTTCTGGTTTCTTTTCTTGAGCAGGCATCGATTGTCGAGCCTCGATTGTTGCAGGTTCCGCTCCTTCACTTGCAAGAAGTGCGATTGGAAGTGCGTGTCCTGCTACATCGAGCGATGAGACCGATTCAGCAGCAAGGGCCTGAATTTTTCCAAGATTCTTCGACGGATTCTCCATCATCTCTTGGATGGATGAAAGATAGCGATCAACTTCAGGCTCACCGCCGGTTGAATACCCGATTGCTAGGATTTTCAAAAATTGCATCGGATCAAACAGAACAGAGATGGAATTAATCACTTCTTCTGTTGCAAGAGGATGTGCAGAGCTTGTAGAACCGGTCGAATCAGGTTGTCCTGCAAAAGCCAACATTGGATCTGGGAGCGACATCAGATTGAGATGGCCAAAGATGAGAAAATAGATTTCCCCTCCTTCACACTGAAGACGTTCACTCGCCGCTTCAAAATTGAACTCTCCAGGCTGCAAGACTACATCTGATAGATGTTCAAGTGTCTTGGACAAGGCTTGTTTCGAGTCCATATCCATGAGCTGTTGAAGAACGTCTGAGGATTCGATTACACCGAAATATGCTGCTGTATCATCGACTGCAATTCCTTCAGGAAGAGAGGCTCCTTCTGGTACTCCTTCTGACATATGTTCCCCCCTTCGACTTGTCCAACCGAGTCATGTTTTTGAGTCTACTGATTACCGATTCCGAGCAAGGTCGAAGATTGCTCTCGATTGTTGAGCCGTCCAACCAGTTTCTTGGAGTTGCATAAGGATGGTTCGTTCTTGCTCTCCATCGCCAAGTCCAGTCACAACCCAATCAACTGCTGCTTCTCTATCATCAACTTGCCAATCCTCAAAGAGCGACATATCAACTTCAATTCGAGCCTTACGTACTTTCTTCTGATTTTTATCTTCATCAGTTGGAGATGAATCACCCAAGGTTGATCCTACTGGCTTCTTTCCAGCAGAAACTGGTTGTGAGGTGCGCTTTGGACCACTAGGAGCTCCTCCGGGAGGACCACGTGAAGGACCTGTCTTTGCACCAGGAGGACCTCTGGAAGGACCTGATGAACTTGGTGGACTTCTTGACTGAGGACTTCCTCGACCAGGCAAACTGGTTAGAGGTGCTGATCTGGATTGGCTTCCAGATGAGAAGGAGTTGTCTTCATCGTCCATGAAATCATCTTCATCGTCTTCATCATCGTAGTCATAGCCTCGGTTTCCAAGTGTTCGTAAGACGAACCCTATGATAATGAGGACAAGAATAAGTCCACCTAAGATGCCACTGAATGCTATAATGGACATACCGAACACGGTTGTTTCATCATCTGATCCTGCTTGTTTAGGCAGTGGACAACCGTCTTCATATCCGTCGGCCCCCTTAGCATCCTCAGGACAATTATCGAGTAAGTCGTTGACACCATCACCATCAGTATCCTTCTCACTCTTCGAACATCCTTCATCGTCAACATTTGAAGTCGGTGAATTTGGACACTTATCTGGGACTAAAGCATCGGAAACAAATTCACCTGGCCAATCAGAATCACGAGAGTTATTCCAGTCAGGATTGCCCCAGTTATCGCCGTATCCATCGCCATCAGAATCATTCCATTGAGTTGCATCACCAGGGAATTTATCGCGACCCCAATTGTCCGCCCATCCGTCTCCATCATCAAAGCAGCCTATTTCCAGAGAATCAAAGTATGAGGTCCCAAATTCCTCTGGACAGAAATCAGCATTATTGCCATTCATGTTATCGCCAAAGCCATCTCCATCTTGATCGAACCATTGTGTTCCGTCAAGCGGGAAGGCATCTCCTGTTTGGTCAATTCTTAGACCAGTCTCTGAATCAATGGTGTACGTATAGTTTCCTGAATAGCCATCGTCATCTAGGTCCTGATCTAACTGGTCTTCATCTAAGCATCCAACTTCATCAACTGGATAGCCTGCTTGTGTATCTGGACAATCATCATCATTATCCACAACACCATCACCATCAGTATCTCGTTGGAATTCATCACAACCAGATGCATCGATGTCGGTACCTGTGGAGTCTGGGCATTGGTCATCAGGATCAAAGACTCCGTCATCATCAGTATCCTGCGTGAGCTGTTCAGAACTGCATCCATCTGAATCTACTGTTGCTCCAGATGTTGTGTCAGCGCATAGATCATCCGCATTTGAAACACCATCCTCATCATCATCTAATTGATCGTTTGAACAACCTGCTGCATCAACAATTGAACCAAGTGGAGTATTTTCACAGTCATCAAGATCGTTGTAAACACCATCGCCATCGCTATCATCTGTGTTCACCAATGGACATCCATTCCCATCAGTTCCATCCATCACCCCATACTGGAATGGACAAGCATCAGCATTGTTCCCAGTTGCATTATCGCCGAAACCATCCCCATCATAATCGAGGAATTGGGTCGGGTCAATAGGGAAGTCATCATCCGTATTCGCCCAGCCGTCAAGGTCACTGTCTGGACAACCTGGAACAGGGTCTGTTGAGGTTCCGAATAAGTTAGGACACCCATCCAAAACCAATCCTCCATTATATGCTACGGGGTTAACACTCGACTGATTTCGTAATGTCACATTTGTATTGCAGCCATTCAGACCAATCGTGTCGGACAGGTTACTATCCCCACAATAATCCTCTGTGTTAATGACGCCATCGCCATCGTCGTCCCCTGTCCTGTTTGCTTCATTCCATAGGTCTGTCCACCTGTCGGGGTAATCATCTGAGTCGTTATCTTCGGCAGCAGCGTAGTTGTTCGGGAAGGAATCAGGATTGGTGGCTCCAATCGTTCCATTGTCACCATATCCATCACCATCTGAGTCAGCCCATTGGGTTGGATCATCGACCCATAAGTCTGCACCTTGATCAGTGTCCCAGCTAATTCCGCCGACATTCGATGGATCACTTGCACCATCGCCATCACTGTCTTCACAGCCATTGCGGTCTCTGTAAGAAGTACCGTAATTATACGGGCAGAAGTCGCCTGTAATCAAATCGCTTTCATTATCGCCATAGCCGTCGTCATCATAGTCCTTGTATTGACGTGGATTGAATGGGAATTTATCTCCAGGACTTGTTTCAATATTTCCTGCAAGTCCAAAGATTGCATCACAGCAATCTGGGCCGTAGTTG
This sequence comes from Candidatus Poseidoniales archaeon, assembly GCA_009887135.1. Lineage (GTDB taxonomy): Archaea > Thermoplasmatota > Poseidoniia > Poseidoniales > Poseidoniaceae > MGIIa-L2. The sequence continues at coordinate 2,078 of QXYA01000118.1, read as the reverse complement.
TCCCCTATACCATCACCATCACTGTCTTGGACTTGCTTCCAATTTTGTTGATAGCGGTCGCCGTAAACCCAAGATCCGTCATTGTTTGACCATCCATCTTCATCATAATCAGGACAACCATATCGATCATGAATTGAGCGGCCAGTGTTAGCAGGGCAGGCATCTATGCTGTCTGCAAAGCCGTCATTATCGAAATCTACACAGCCTTGTGTGAAGTATTCGGAAGGACCATTATCACTAGGACATTCATCTGACAATGGACCGTTTGGATTGTCACCAAACCCATCTGAATCGTTATCTACCCATTGGTCTCCAGTGTGTGGTAAAGCATCGAGGGAATCGAAAATCATGTCTCTATCAGAATCAAGATAGAGACGAAGCATGTCAACATCCTCATCAAGAGTATCGAAGTATGAAAGAACAATTGTCCCATTTGAATCGACTAAGGAAGAGAAGTTCTCGTTCGTATAGACGTTTTTCATTTCATGTGTTGACCATCCAATCACGTCGTTCTTGATGGAGAGGGTGTTGTTTACTGGATTCATGGTATTGATACGTAGTGTTTCAGTACCAGGTGTAGATGTAAACAGTATGAGGCCTGAGTCGGTTGAAACCAAATCCCAACTTCCGTTGGCACTCGCAACAAGATTGTTCATTGGATTGTCAACTGAATACATCCATGAGTTATTTCCACCATCAAGGATCGATTGACGCTCATAGAGAGGATGTTCAAGGCCTCGAAGTGCAATATACAACGAATCTCCATGGCTGGTGCATGAAAGGTCTGGTGAACCATTCAATTGGCTGAGATGCCCAGATCCAATCTCTGACTGAGTAACGTTTCTCCAGGCCATGGAAGAGTTGTTGCGCTCGTGTACTCTGAAGAAATGGTTCGAATCTATTGAAGCCACAATAAGATCACCATCTGGAGCAGCGCACATTGAAATCTCAGAATCGCCATCTGTGAAGTCAACAAGAGTTTCTGATGAGCCTGTGTTAATATTGACAACTTGCAGTTCAAATACGTCACTGTTGTTGACTGTTGTTGCGAGCATTGAGGCGCCATTCCAGAGTTGTGTTGTCGCCACATCTCTTCCGACTGCAAAGCCAGAAGCAACGATGGTCGAGGTCTGGAATCCTGATTGTGTCTTAACGATGTGTTGGATTCGGTCAAGTTCTGAATCTCTGGTAAGAATGTGCATGTCTGAGCCTTCAAACCACAGCGACGGAGATGTGGTGAGATTTGCGGTACCGAGTTCATCACCCGACCATCCATCTGGCTTCGAGGAGTCTTCTGTACTGTAGTATAATTTTGAAATCGTAGCGTGGGAATAAACCACGTGTAAGTCGCCATTTGCATCAACTGCAGAAGCTGGATTCGTTCCAAATTCGCTCAACGTGCGTATGTCTTGATGAAGAGCAGTCCAAGCGGTTGATGTTCTGAACAAGAAACCAGAGAGATCGCTTATTTGTGAATTTATGAGTTCACCTTCTAACCCAGTGTCGTAGTACAGCAGGTATGGCTTTCCAGATGCTGATGATTCAAACTGAATACTGCTGATGTGAGATTCTACCATGTGCTCGGAAACCCAAGAACCACCGGGGGAGCCATCTCCAACGTGCTCGAGGTGAATCAACACTTGTTCTCCGTTCGCTTGATTTTGGTCGAGAGCAAAGACCATCGCCGTCTCTCCACGATCGGCAGTTGCGAGTCGTAATTCACTCATCTCGCCATCGAAAGAGAAGGTGCTTGTATCGAAATCTTGTTTGGAAACAACAACGACATCGACTCCGTAATTGGTACCTCTCGACTGGTTTCTCACCGTGTAAAGTAATTCGATTGCACCATCTGCATTCGAATCGAAATTACCAACTGTAATCAATCCAAGATGTTGGGATTGCCCTCCGGTTTGAATAACCTCAGATGTGCTTTGGAGACCACTTGCAGAACCGAGGTGTAATTCGAGGAGACCCGAAGGAGTAAAGCCTGAACTTGAGCCAATCATCGTATCCATGTATCCATCATCGTTGATATCGCCAACGCTTTCAAACATCCACCCAAGACGTTGATTCATACT
>QXYA01000117.1 GCA_009887135.1 Candidatus Poseidoniales archaeon | reverse complement strand
CTTTCAGCAGTACCTACATTTGATGGAGGGCAAATCTTCGTTGAAATGCAAGACGCAGAAACCGGAATTCGACTAGGACATGCTACAATGGATGTCCGATACCATGCAGGGGGATATGAGGCGCAAACCGTAATTCCTGGTGAAGCAATCACGATGTTGATGGAATTCCAAGCGATTGATGCGATCCTTCCTGCTGGGCACGGCCTGCGTTTTGTTCTCTCTGAACAAGGTGAAGACTACCTCGCACCAGCTTGCGGGACAACCTGCACCGTCCACGTATTGCCTTCACTTTCTATCGTAGAATTGCCCTTAATCGAACGAACAGAAGCAGATGTTCTTCTTACACCTCAATCTGAAGAAGCGGCGAACAATAATTGAGATTTTACTGCTTGAATTCACTCGTTGAACGATTGAATATTTTTAGAATAAAAATCGAGCGATTGACAAATTTTATTACAAAATAACCGATTAAATTTAATCATTCAAACATCAAAATAAAGAATATTTATTCATTAAGCACAAAGTTATTCAAGATTAGTGAACAAATGATTGATATACCGTCTACGATACCTTGCATCTAATGTCCACGAAATCAAAATTGGAATACATTTGGCTAGACGGTTACGAACCAACACAGAATATGCGAAGCAAGACCATGGTCAGAGATGGCTTTACTGGAACTCTTGAAGAATGCCCTGAGTGGATGTTCGATGGTTCTTCAACACGCCAAGCAGAAGGAGGGGCCTCAGATTGCCTTCTCAAGCCAGTTGCAATCTATCCAGATCCACAACGCATCAACGGTTTCCTTGTTATGTGCGAAGTACTCAATCCAGACGGAACCCCCCATCCATCAAATGCTCGAGCTACAATCGATGATGATGACAATGATTTCTGGTTTGGATACGAGCAAGAATATTTCATCATGGATGTCGATACACAACTTCCAGTTGGGTTCCCAGTAGGCGGATATCCTGGTCCACAAGGATTGTACTACTGTTCAGTTGGTGGAAAGAACACTCACGGACGTGCTTTCGTTGAAGAACACGCCGATCTTTGCCTCGAAGCAGGGATTAACTTTGAAGGAATCAACCAAGAAGTTGCTTGCGGTCAATGGGAATTCCAAGTTTTCGCTAAAGGTGCTAAGAAAGCAGGGGATGAACTCTGGGTTTCCCGCTATCTCCTCGACAGATTAACTGAGAGTTACGGCTACTACATCGAATACCATCCAAAACCAGTTCAAGGAGATTGGAATGGATCTGGTATGCATGCAAACTTCTCCAATGGTGCTATGCGCGATACTGGCGGAAAGGAACTCTTCGATACAATTTGTGAAGCGTTTGGCCAGAACATCAAGAAGCACATGGATGTCTATGGGGCTCACAATGAAATGCGACTCACAGGTTTGCATGAAACACAATCAATCGATCAATTCTCCTACGGAGTATCCGACCGTGGAGCATCCATTCGTGTACCTGCAACCGTTCCGGCAGATGGGTGGATTGGCCGTCTTGAAGACCGCCGACCAGCATCCAATGGTGACCCATACAAGATTGGTGCAGTCATTATCGAAACGACAAAATCAGCAATGTGAACTTCACTTTGAATCGAGAATAAGATTCTCATTGTGAAGTGCGTGATGCCATAGGCTTGCTAGTCGAACAAGATTGTATGCAGAACGCTCAACTCGAGATACGATGTTAACAATATCTAATCGAGCAGCCTTTCCTCCCATTGAATCTGATTTGAGGCTCGATAATGCATCGACAGCCTTTCGATGCTCTTGGCGAATATTTTTCCAGGAGCTACGAACTTCTTCAATTGGCACATCTTCGTTTTCAGTTAAACATGTACACATCGTATCAAGCAATGAATTCATACTCTTGTGCATTCCAAGTACAGATTGAACGATAACCTCCGGCAATTCCCCTGCATTCTCATCGAGTGAACGATCAGAACGAGCAATATCACGCGCATGACGAACAATTCTCTCAATCGTATCAACGCTACGCAAGTAAGCGGCAACAACCCTCAAATCTTTCATCAGTGGTTGATTCAGTGCTAAAATCAAAAGCAGATTATTTGTTAGATCCCAATTGACTTCCCGTGCATGCTTCCGTACCTTTTTCACTTCACTGTATACTTCAGAATCAAGTTTTGTAAATGCTGTTATCGCATCTTCATATACCTGCTTTGCTTCTTCAAAGTAATCTTTCAAATCCTGTCTAACTAATCCAAGTCGCTCATCTAATCCTGTTCTAATTGGCATATTATCACCTCAACCAAATCTTCCCGTAATGTATCTCTTGGTTAACTCCAAGTCTGGATCAGAAAAGATCTTATCAGTTTCTCCAAACTCTACAAGCCTTCCAAGATACATAAACCCTGTATAATCACTCACCCTAGCCGCTTGAGACATGGAGTGGGTTACGATTACAACTGTGAAATCCTTTTTCAATTCTAGAATCAATTCTTCAATTGCTGCTGTAGCAATTGGATCCAGAGCACTACATGGCTCATCCATCAAAATAATATCAGGCTCAACTGCAATGGTTCGAGCAATACATAATCGCTGCTGTTGACCGCCTGAAAGCGAGGTTCCTAAATCATGCATCCTATCAGAAACTTCATCCCAAATAGCGGCCCTTTTCAGACTCTTTTCGATAATTGCATCAAGTTCTTCACGTGTTGGTTTTGTATGTAATTTGACACCGTATCCAACGTTGTCATAAATTGATTTAGGGAAGGGATTTGGCCTTTGGAATACCATTCCAATGTTCTTTCGAATCTCAACAAGGTCCGCATCCTTTGCGGTAATTTCGGTATCACCCATTGAAATCTTGCCATCATAATGACAGATTGAAATTAAGTCATTCATTCGATTCATCATTCTAAGAAGAGTACTTTTCCCACATCCAGATGGCCCGATTAATGCAGTTACGCTATTCTTTGCAATCGGTAACGAAACACCATACAGAGCTTGATTATCCCCATACCATAAATCGAGATCTTCGATCATCAAATCTATCTCGCCATTAACATCTAATTTTTTAGTAGAATCGGGAACAACTTCTCCACCTATTTTTTCGCTCATGATTTTAACCTCTTTCTGAAATGCTGCCTCAACACAATCGCAATACTGTTCATTGCAATTAATAGACAAATTAGAGTGATACTCGCTGCTGCTGCCATCGAATGCCATGCATGGTCAGGCTCAGCCGTCCAGAAATAAATCTGGATTGGGATAACGGTGAAATTAAGGTTACCTCCATTGAGAGCTGCCAGTGGCTCAGGATCGAACAAAATCATAGCGGTTGCGCCTACAACAACAAGTGGAGCTGCCTCGCCCATTATTCGACTCATAGCCAAGATAGTTCCAGTCATGATGCCCGGCATTGCGGATGGTAGAACGTGGTCTTTTGTGACCTGCCATCGTGTGCACCCAATTCCATATGCTGATTCTCTTACCGAACGAGGAACGCTACGCAGTGCTTCCTGGCCTCCCAATACAATGATTGGCATTGCCATAACCCCCATGGTTAATCCAGCGGCAAGAACGGATGGCCCAAGACCCCAACCTATTCCACCTTGCTTGACAAAGATTGCAAGCCCAAACATACCGAATACAATTGAGGGGACGCCTGCTAAATTTGTAACAAGAGCCTGTATGAGTTTAGTGATTCGATTGGGTTTTGCATATTCTTCAAGATAAATTGCAGCTCCAACAGAAATTGGAATGGAAACAACCATTGCGATCAACATGACCCAAATCGTACCGTAGAATGCAGCTCGAATACCAGAAGCATAAGGGACGAAAATATCCTGGTAACGTTCGGTTAAAAACGGGATATCAATGAGAAGAGGTATGAATATTGTGGATGTAAACAGCAGCATTCTTGACCACATCAAAATACCATCTCGATTTGAGATAGAATGCTTGAGTCTTGAGGTTTCATGGATTTCTCGTTTTAGATTCTTCAACCTCTCAATACCTTCGAGCAATCTGTACAAGATTGTACCGCACATAGCCCAGCATAAAGCACCCAAAGCTGCATCCAAAGTTGGCAGGTAGTTTTCTAATTCAAGAATATCCGCTTTGTCGCTAAATTCAAAACTCAATGACAAAGTGAGTGCTGCGAGGATATAGAACACTCCCCAAACCAATTTTTTGTAACTCTCAATTTTACTAAGCAAAGATATTACATTTTCCTGTGGCCAGGTAAAGACGATGATAAGAATCAACAATGTTGCCCAAGCAAGCAATTCCAAAAGTTGGAACACTTGTTCGTTTTCATCGTCCCACAAAACATGGACATCGCCAGAGATGACGAATGTGTTTACTGAAGGATAACCAGTATCATCTGCGTTTGGGACTGGGCCAGAAATTTGTTCGACTGTTACAGGTACACTAAGAGCTGAGTACGCGTAAAATTTTGTTTTACGGCCCACATCAATCTCGGTTTGGTCAACGCCATTTGAATCAATATAGATGTCCGTCTTGATTTGACGGGTTTGAATGACATTGATTTGGACATCATGTGAATGAGAGCCATTTTCATCATCCCATTCAAATCGAATGACAACGGGGTCGCCAGTGAGGTTACCGTTTTCATCAATATTTGGAAAGTCCCATTCAAATCTGTAATCTGATTCTGGGATCCATTCACTGACAGCGGTAATCTCTCCCTGTTCTCCTTTGATGAAGGTGGGTTCTGCGATTTGCCAAATCAAGACGCCCAGGAAGAGTAAACCGATTAATCCCGCGATAGCCAAACTCGTTGATCCCACCCTCTCAGTAAGATTTCTTAGCTTACGGCTCCTTTTTTGGAGTTTATCGATGTCTTTCATCAGTAAGCCTCCCTGTATGCTGACAGAACTTTGTTACCGAGTAAATTCAGGCACAATGTTATTGCAAAAAGATACAAACCTACTGCGAAGATTGTAAGGTAGCCTATTTCTCCGAACGGGAGGTCTCCTCCAACACGTTGAGCGATATATGCAGTCATTGTTTGAGCCGGTACGAACATGTTTGAGGTGTAAACTGCAACAGTTCCAACAGCCAGTGTAACAGCCATTGTTTCTCCAACTGCTCTTGATAGAGCGAGAATGATACTTGCGATAATTCCTGACAATGAGGCCTGAATCATTACTTTCATCGTTGTCTCAATTTTCGTTGCCCCTAACGCCAAAGATCCTTCACGTAGTTCATTTGGAACTGCACGCAAAGCATCTTCAGACATTGAAGCAATAAGAGGGAGAATCATAATTCCAACCACGATTGCACCGTTGATTGGATTCAAAACATTAGGAGGTTGATCAATCCACCCGTTTGCAAATGCGTATTCACCGAACTCAACGACAAGCGGCCCGATGTAAATGAATGCGAAGAACCCGTAAACGACTGAAGGAATTCCAGCAAGAATCTCAAGCGTAGGCTTGACGACAGCAGCCAATCGTGGAGGTGCATATTCGGACAAGTATATGGCGCATCCAACCCCTAATGGTACAGCGATTACCAGGGCACCAAATGCTACTTGTAACGTTGTCAGAAGCAGACTGTTCACACCAAAGGACATCGTTTCGCACAGAGAACGTCGATCTTCACAGGCTCCTGTTGGAGTCCATTGATTCTGGAAAAAGAATTCACCCAATGCCCCAGAATAGTTCATCGTTATAGCGTCGAATACAGTTATCAAAATGAACAAAGAAAGTATATTTCTCCATATATTAGAAATTTCAATATTCCCTCCTAAGATTCTTTTCATCTGAATTTTCCCAATGGATCTCCAGACGATTACGCAGAACAATATCGAAATCCCCAAAAGGAAGCTATCATTAAACAACAATTGCAAAACAGCGACTGCAAAAACAAACTTAACGATTCCATGGTGTGGATTCCAGACATACAGCGGGATTGATGAAAGGAGAGTTCCTTTTACTGCTTTACTTTCACGATCGAGGAATAATGCGACAACGAGCAGCAAGCATGCAAATCCAGACGCCGAAAGAATACCGCTAAAATCCCAATCAAAAGAAAACCAACCTCTATGTTCAGCAATGTCTGAAAAAAATGTGATTGTTTCGAACAACAAAGTCTGAATAATTCCCAGAGTGATGAGAATCACTGACAAACTCATGACAAATAGAATTGTACCAGCCTTGTCCTTAGTAAGCCGCTGTAGAAATGACATACTCGACACCGTTCAAACTTTTTCCAATCGGTCATGCATTAGCATGTTGAGTAGGGCCTCAGCAAAATTTACGCTGTATGCGCACAACCTTCTGATAGACTCAGAGATTCTGAATTCACATAGGAGCCGTTCTGCCGATCCGCGCCCTGTCCAAAGATCACTTTCGGCACCTTCAACATCATCTCGAATTTTGGCTAACTCCAATTTTGCTGAATGGATGAGTGTAATGTCCTTTGTGTACATATTATGAACAATGGTTTTGAGTTCTTTAGCCCATTTCGGAATAGCATTCAATGGTAATTCGTCTACTCCAATTTTTAGTACCTTAGAATGCTCGCGAACTAAGAACCCTAATCTTGTTGCGTGATCACCCATTCGCTCAAGAACCCTTGCGATGTTCGCGTGTTCCATTGCAGTAAAGCGGTCAACAGAAAGCCTCTTTTCAACAGATGGCATTTGTAAGGATGCTGCAACTTGTCGTTCCAATAACAACCTCCTTGCATCAATTTGTCTTTCACGGTCGTCAATATCGGAGAGTAATTCAACTTCTTCACCTTCAATGACCGCCAATGCATCAGAGACCAAACTTGAAATTAACAAGTACATTCTGTTAATTGAAACCTGTAATTTGAGTTCTGATGGATTCAATATAGAGATAATTCTGATTTCTTTATCATCATCATGTTCAATTTCCATACCTCTGGTATCGCGTAAGAAGTCTCGAACGTTCCCTCTTGTTTCTCGCGATATTGGAGTTTCACAAGTGATTTTTATTACATCGGCTCCTGAGAGATAAGACCCGATCATCAAGTCGACCAATCCTGTTTTATTGGCGCAGCAATCTAAGGTGATGGATTGCTTCATGGCTGAGTCCTGTAGCGGAGATAATCTCAAATCTCCCGATGCAAGTTCCTCGAGGCTGACGACATCACCCTTCTTCAGGCCATTTGAGTTAACCCAGTCTTTTGGGAGAGAGACGATCATAGTGGACCCGCCAGTTACTTGCAGTTTGCGGAATTCACTCGTTGTATCCACCCAAGAACCCCCTCTATCGTTTATCCGTAGACAATCTAGAATACATAGAGGTCGACAATAAAATATATACTGCTATATATGAATATAGAGTATCTAATGAGGAACGATATGTCCTAGTCGACATTGGGACAAAGCACAGGAGAACCTGATATGAGCATAAATAAGAATGGAATGGCATGGACACTCGTCCTCACACTAATGTTTGCTGGCTTAGCTGGCTGTTTGGATGGAGACGACGATGAAACCACAGAAGAAAAAACGATTAACATCGCAGGAAGCAGTACTGTCTTTCCAGTTGCGAGCGCCTGGGGTCAAGCCTACAGCGCATCAAATGATGATTACACAGTCACTGTAGCAGGAGGAGGATCCGGCGCTGGTGCATCCAAAGTATGCAGCACAGACTCTGATTCAGTGCACATCGGCGACATGAGCAGAGACTGGAAGACATCTGAAGCAGATGCTGGAGAAGATGGATACACATTTAATTGCCTTGACTCCGATATCACAGTCACACAACTCGTTGTTGCAATTGATGGACTCTCTGTCGTTGTCAAGAAAGGTGGCGCTGCAGACCAGTGTATCACAGAAATGGGCGGATTGTCCATGGGACAATTGCGTTGGATCTTCACCGATTGGACTGAGTCTGAACTTACTGAAAATGGGCTCAACATGAGCTCTATCACACCTAATAATGATGATGACGGAGTGCGCGAATGGGGTGATTTACACGCTTCATGCGCAGATTCCGAAGTCAAACTTTGGGGCGCTGACTCCGATTCAGGAACATACGAGTACTTCGGAGAGCAAGTCTTCTGTAAGAACTGCTTTGCAGGAAAGGATGGATACGAAGCTGAAGGATTCGACAGTGCACGTGGCTACCAGAACTCCGCCGACGACAACCAGATCGTCAACGGAATCACCGGTGACGAGAACGCAATCGGATACTTCGGATATGCCTACTACGAAGAGAACGCCAACACATTGAGTGTTGCCGCTATTGCCAACAACGACACACACGGTGTCCAAGACGCAGGTGGAGCTGTAACGCCTGAAGCAAGCACTGTTGCTGATGGCAGCTACGCACCTCTGTCCCGATACATCTACATGAACGTCAACAACGATGAGTGGGACTTAGTACGTGGATTTTTTGAATACGGATACTCCGATGCTGGCATGGACCACGTCATGGACGTGGGCTATGTTGCACTCCCTCAAGCAATGATCGACGAGATGGTTGCTCGAATTGGTTGAAGCGTTTGGAAGAACACAATCGACGCTCCGTTTTTCATAACCCCAATGTAGTCTCTTGTCCACTCGAAATGAGTGGGCAAGGGACCTCTATGGCAAAGCTTGCTTACTTCGTATACGGTATACGCCAACGGTTATGCCGACGATGAAGGCCAACGTGAGTATGTTTGATACGATCATTGCGATTGAATTTACGATGATTCCATAGACAAGCCACAGCGAGAGTGATACGCTTACAGCGACGAATGTTGGAATGGAAATCCCTTCCTCTTTCCCATCTACCCACACTCTGCGAATTTGAGGAATCCAGGCGAGAATACCAATCAAACCACCAATAAGGCCTATCGCCTCAATCCATGCATCGGCCATTAACCCCACTCCATTGGGCGCTTTGAGGCATCAATAGAATCGATCATCATCCAATCGATATCTTCTGCTTGGGTTCTCCCAACGACGTGCATTTTGACAGCAGGACCATCCTTGCATTTGAGTTCGATATTGCGACCACTTTCGTCATTGAGGTGGATTTTGCTGAGTTTGGGCTTGAGCAATGTCAGGATGCTTCGCGAATGGGTACAAGTTGCTGTTAAGCCTCCTTGACGAGTCGCGTCCCATTCCTCAACACCGGTTCCAAGGCCAAGGCTGAGAAGATCGCCTTTTACTTTCAATCCCCCGTGCATATGGATTTCATCCCATGTTCCGAAACCGGCCATTGTTTCCATGATACGAGGGTTTTCCTCTCCACCTCCACGCTTTTGTAAAAGAGCGAGGAGTTGCTTTTCATTCAGCATTGTTGCAGGAAGTTCAGGCATGTTCTTTGGCCACTCTAGACGTTGATGTGTCATGGCTACGTATGTTTGAATGTCGAGTTTGTCATCTGGATATCGTTGAGCATGAATTTCAGTTAACAGTCTTGTTTTTCGAGCAATGCGATGAGCGACAGTAGCGTGACTGTGCATTGTCCCATTGTTTCGATGTTGGATGAATTCACCATCTTCTTTGACTTCAAATCGTCCTGACCAATGCTTTTGTTCAACGACGAGAACAACAGAACCTGAAATTAAGATCAAATCGATTTCTCTTCGTCCACCATCTGGATCGGGTATGCGTACAGACCCGTGTACTGACCAGTTGTTTTTGCGTCCAGCAGCCCGAGTTAACTTCTCAAGTCGTAATTCAGAATTGTCTCCTGCTTGATGAATCTCGTCAACGGGTTGTTTCAAACACCGTCTGCGCCAGAGATTCCATCGTTGTTTGAATCCCAACCAATCACCTGAGTAATGAATCAACAGAGTCTACAATCAGAGAAGGCCTTTGTTCAGCACCTTCTGGGAGTTGGTTCACATCATCCATTGTAGCTTCACCTGATAGAACGAGAATACCCATGCAACCGGCTCGACTTGCCATTGCGATATCGGTGTAGAGGCGATCTCCAACCATTGCACATTCCTCTGGCTTCAATCCCAATGCTTCGATTCGATGCAGAATCATCCCAGCATTTGGTTTTCCAGAAATATGTACTGGATCAACCCCAGTTGTTACTTTGAAAAGAGCGAGGAATGCACCGACATCAGGCAATCCTCCATCGGGTGAAGGACAAACCATATCGGGGTGTGAAGCCATCAAAGGAACTCCAGCATGAAGATGAAGGCTCGCAGTTTCCAACTTCTCATATGTGGTTTCAGTATCGTATCCTAAAACGACGTATTGCGGCTTCAGTGAACGCGTTGCAATTCCTTCTGCCTCAAGCATTTTGCACATTCCTTCTGTACCGACACAATATGTTTTTGTTACGTTATTCTTCTTCAACCATGCGAGACAATCATGGGTGGATAAGAGGACATCATCAGCGGTTGCCGGAATTCCCATTCCTTCCAATTTTTTGACATATTGAGTAACACTTCTGGAAGAATTATTTGAAAGGAAAAAGCGTTGAACACCCTGCTCATCGCATCGATGTAGAAATTCAAGTGCTCCAGGAATGAGGTTTCCACCAAGATATATTGTCCCATCGAGGTCTAAAAAGACGGCCTTAATCCCGTCAAGAGAGGCTCCCATATTGTGCTCTTAGAACATCAAGGTCTTGAACATGAACCATGGGGAGTGAAGATTTTCTTGCGCTTCTTTACTTGCAATCATTTCCGTCATTATTTCCTGGAGTGCTGGCTTCTTGCCTGCCTTTCCAACAAACCAATTGAGCAACCAAGAACGTCGAGACAGAGATTGCATACGATAACTGTTGGTTAATTCCTTGCCGAGCACATCCCAAACTTCCATCTGGTAATCCATTGGAGATTTCCCTTCTAAGATATGCCGGGCTGCAATTTCGCCCGTAACCAGTGCGTTTCCAACCCCTTCTCCAGAAAAAGGATCGATAAGACTTGCAGCATCTCCAACCAGCCACGCCCCGTTCATTGCCATTCTTCTTGGTTGAAGTTTCTGTTTTTTCCGAGGAGATCCGAAGGGGAGTTGCCAACCCTTTGCAGTTCCTTCTACCAATGTTGCATCTGCAAACCGTTCTTTGAATTGAGGATGATTGGCAATAATATCTCGTTGTAATGCCTTGAGCTTTTTCGATTGCTTGTCCATCAGATGCATAACCATGCCACAACCAACATTGACTCTACCATTGCCTAGTGGGAAAATCCAGAAATATCCAGGAATGATATCGTCTACGAAATGAATCTCAATGTCGCCAATGTTCTCTTCGCATCCTTTGACACCATCCCAATACTCTCGATATCCGCCACAGTAATGTTTTCTGTCAACCATCACTTCGTTGTAAGTATCTACGACTAAAGCAGTCGCAACAGGGCAACGATATCCTGCAGCACCAACCAAAGCCGGGGCGTGAAATTCGAAAATGTCGCCTTTCCGCCCCCCAATTCGAAGACGAACCCCCGAAGCAAATCGCTCATCTTTTGATCCGTCTCCTGGGTCATTTCCATCATTGTACAGAACACCAGTAACATCTGCTCCCTGTACTACAGAGCCTCCGTTTTCTCGAACAAGATGCTGAACTCTTTCGAATAAAAGGTGGTCGAATTGCTCTCTTGGCAGTGAGTAACCAGCCTCTAATCGAGCGACATCCTCTTCTGGTAGAGCTACCCGAACCTCCTTTCCATTTGGACTAGAGAAAAGAATTCCATTGACTCGGAAATGGGGCGTCTGTTCGAGTGTTTCTTTGACGCCGAGCGCCTTAACATGGGAGAGAGACTTACCGCCAACGGCATCACCACAGACTTTGTCTCGAGGCCAGATACCTTTCTCGATCAAGAGAACGCGCTTTCCTGCCATGGCGAGATATCCGGCAGCAGAAGAACCACCAGGACCCCCGCCAACAACAATTGCATCAAATGATGCGCCAGATTCAGGGACTTTCCCCGTATCGATTGGCTCAGTCCATGACGGCATGGTTCGTGGACTTCACGATGCTCTTTGAGGCTTCTTACGACACCATCATCACTATGCGCTTTGGGTGAACAACGTGCTTCATGCAGGCCGTGACGCGACGTAAAGCGGTATGGGGCTTGTTGGTTGTAACCATTGTTTGGGGAGCGACGTTCATATGGATGAAACAAGCCATGAATGCTGTCCAAACTGAAATTGATGAATACGGTCAAACAGCAGTGGTATCAGTTCTTGTTGGAGGCCGTTTCCTAATTGCTGCAATTGCGCTCTTTATTGGATCTTCAAAGGCAAGAGCAGCTCTTAGAGAGAGAGAATTATGGACCGGTGGAACGGTTTTAGGGCTCATTCTCCTTGTAGGATTCACGACGCAGATGGTTGGTATCGATACAATTTCCCCATCAACATCCGCATTTTTAACCTCTCTTTATGTCGTCTTTACAGCGATGATATCCACCAAAATGACGGGTCAACGCGTCACTCGAATGATGATTGTTGGCGTTCTTTTAGCAACATTTGGAGCAGGTTTCATCGAAGGACCACCACATCTCTCATGGGGCAAAGGAGAAATTTTGACAGTTATCTGCGCTTTCTTTTTCGCGCTTCACATAATTTTCACCCAATCGATCACACAACGAATGGATCCTCTTGGCGTAACCATCACCTCATTCGTTATCGTGAGCATTGGTAGTTTCCTAATATCCGTCCTCATGGGCGGAATGGACACCTTCAACCTCTGGGAATTAACGCTCCAACAGGACGTTATTGTTCCCCTGCTTTGTTTGGGATTACTTGGATCCCTATTCGCCCTACTGTTGCTTAATTTGTTGCAACGATATCTCCATCCAGTACAAGCTGCAATTATCTATGGTCTCGAACCTGTTTGGGCGACAATGTTTGCACTCGGCCTTGGACTATCGGATTGGTCTGGGTGGATTGCTATTGGAGGGTCGGCTCTGTTATTGGGCAATGTCCTTGTGGAATTGCGACAATCGACTCACGCCGAGGAAGAATAAACTATCATAATATTCCACATCGTTGAAGGGCTAGAGGCAACTCCGTTGGTTTGGGCTGAACATGGGCGACAACCAACATCACCAAGACGGAACGAAAAACGTGCACGCTGGAACCAACCACATCGGCGAGTCTGTTAATACACCAATCTTCCTTTCTTCAACATACAAATTGACAAAAGAACGCTATGCAGGATGGGCAGCCGGTGCTCAACACACACTTCTTTATTCCCGACTTTCATCGGTAAATTCCGATGCAGTTGCTCAGAAAATATGTGCAATGGAAGGTGGAGAGGATGCAGAAACCTTTGCAAGCGGTATGGCTGCAATATCCTCCACATTGATGATGCTCTTGAGCCAAGGCGATCACATGGTTGCATCCGCAGATGTTTATGGTGGCACCTATGGATTAATCACAGAAGAACTCCCACGTTTTGGTATTGAAACAACCATGGCTGATATGGCCGATCCATCTTCGTATGAGGCAGCAATCCAAGAGAACACGAAGATTCTCTACATCGAGACAATCACAAATCCAAATCTCAAAGTTTGTGACATTCCTGCAATGGTTGAGATCGGTAAGCGACACAATTTGATCGTTATCATTGACAATACATTCGCTTCGCCTTGGGCTTGTAAGCCAATTTCGATGGGCGTAGACCTTGTTATTCATTCAACCACAAAATACCTCGGTGGACACTCTGACTTAATCGGGGGCGCAGTTGTTGGTTCCAAGGAACTCATCTCGAAAATCTTCATGGGAAGAGTACACTTTGGAGGATCCCCAGACCCACACAATTGCTATCTTCTTGAACGTGGAATGCGCACTCTCCATGCACGTATGCCATTGCTAACATCGAATGCTGCAACACTCGCACAACGACTCGATAATCATCCAAACGTTGTTCGTGTTCAACACGTTTCACTTCCATCCCACACCGAGTATGAAGTCGCTCAAAGAGTCGTGCCAAAGGGCTGCGGAATGGTTGGAATCGTTGTTGCAGGAGGCGATGAAGGGGCAATGAATTTCATGGCGAAACTGAAACTGTTTTACCAAGCGACTTCTCTCGGAGGCGTAGAATCTTTGATTGAAGTTCCAGCGACATCAAGCCATATGTTCATCCCAGAAGACGTTCGAATTGCAGCGGGAATTGAATCAGGTTATGTTCGTATCAGCGTTGGAATTGAAGATGTTGAAGATCTTTGGAACGACTTGAACCAAGCACTTTCACAGTGATGGTAAAGGGTCTTGTTGCCCGGTTGCGGTATGCAGGTTGTTCAACGCCTCGATAAATTCTGTTCTGTCAGTATTTTCAGATTCGAGTAGGTTCTTTCCAGCTTTTAGCAAAACCTTCGTGGCTTCCATCCAAGCTCCACCACGATCCCGAGCAAGAGATTCGAAGTGCCAATCTTGTCCACTCGAGCGGCCTGCAGCACACAACCACGACCAACCGGCTGCAGACTCATCGATTCCATCATGGCGTGATGTTGCGATACGTTCTGCAATACCAGGACCCTCTAATAGTCCGGTTAAGATCAAATCGTGAATTGAACCCGTTGGACCAGATATCTGCTCTTTGGAGAAGGGGAACTTTGCTTTCTTCTGAGCCTTTTCTCGCGCAGTTCCAAGGCTCTTGAGGAAATTTTTGAGGGGCTTTGGCTTTTTCAGTTGCTGCTTCCAGATAATATCGGCCTCATCCCCATCAATACCGATGTGTTCGAGACCAGCCAATCCATTTTCTTCCCACAAAGCATTCACAGCGTCGCTAAGGCTTGCACCTTCCATGACCTCGATGATACTCCCTTCACGCTCACGAAGACCACCACGTGGATCAATCCGAATACCTTCTGTTGAGTGTTGCATAGCGTGAAGAAAGACTCCAGCAGCCAATGTCTTTTCATCATCGGCGCCAGCCATACCTGACAAAGCAGTAAGAATTTCTTCGATTGAAGAACCTTCACACCATGAAGAACCAAGAAGTAATCCCGATTCTAATGAATCGAGGACAGCGCGTTGACAAGCCATACTCAAACTTCCTTCAGGCACAGTAAGACCATGCCATCCAGCAACAAGTTTGCCCATTCCCTCATGTGCACTTTCTGGAAGGACATGTTCGGGATTCCATCCCAATGGTATCCACATAGCATCAATATCGACAACCGACATCAAGAGTGGAGGGAGCATTGAAAGAGCAAGATGATGAACAAAAGCACTCTCCTTTTCACCCGTTGCGCGTAGTGATTGAAGATCGATTCCAACTATTGGCCCATTTCTGAATGTAAGACGAACCCACCCCTCGTTGGACGGAACGCCGTTCAATACATCACTCGCATCAATTTCACCTGCAACATACACGTCAGTCCCTTCGACCAGTTCATGTTTAAAATCAAACCGAGAACGTTCTAGGACATCTTCCAGCCAGCCAGTAGGCGGTGTTGGATCGGGGCCTGTACAAACAAATCCCCCTTCCCATGAGAAGAAGAACATCCCTTTTCGAGCATGATCTTCCCAAGGAAGAAGCCGTAATGTTAGGTTGTGATGGTTTTGCAATCCAGCAAGGTAGCCTTGCTTTCCATCTCCTCTTCGAATAAATGAGCCAATACCAAAATTGGGTGATTTGAAATTTCCAACAATTGTGATATCAGAATCGTGAGCGGCATGAAGGGAGCCAGCAAGTGCCTTGCCAACAGGATCTCCGCGTTTCGCGAGCATTCGCTTTGAGAGCCAGGAAGTGTTGTTCCTATTGGCAACAATTTTCTTCAAATCCTTGAGTGTTTTTGACACAGGGTCCTTACGCCCCCAACTTAATCGCCCCTTCCAAGTCATGGTTGGAAGACACGCATCAGGGTCTTCGAGCAAGAGTCGTAGTTGACGGCCAAGTCGCTTTGCAGTAGCATCATTTGCGTGCTTGGTACCACGCATTCGCATTCGTTGCTTTTGACCAGGGAAGGTAACTTGCGCTGGTTTGGCCATTTTCTCCCCAATTCAACCCAACAAGGGGTCTCGCTTGAGGTCTTCCCTTCGCATATATCTCTATCAGGTAGGAACCTAACGGCATTTTGTTCGCATGGCGGCCATCACAGTCCTTGGAATTGCTCAAGATGGAGGAAGGCCGCAACCAGGTTGCCAGCGACCATGCTGTCAAGACCTCTCTGCAGCAGATTACCGCAGTCCAGTTTCACTTGGAATTAAAACAGAAAACGGAACAACGATTCTCATAGAAGCGACAAGAGACCTCGGCAGACAACTTATCACATTTGGAGAATCAAGTATCGATCATTTGTTTTTGACACACGCTCATCTCGGTCATGTAGACGGTCTTGGCCTTTTTGGAAGGGAAACAATGAGTGCTCGAGGCATTCCTTTGCATAGCAGCCCATCGATGCAGAACCTCATTAAATCAACACCAGCTTGGGCATTACTACTCGAACAAGGCGTCTTTGATTTAGCAGAAATTGGACATGTCGAAATCGATGATGTTGTCATTGAATCGATTGCAATCCCTCACAGGGCTGAACTTTCAGATATGCACGCTTTCGTAATTCGCGGAAAAGAGGATTCTGTTCTTTTCCTACCAGATCACGATTCGTGGGATCAAACGCTTTCAGCACATAACGCGTCCTCAATTCGAAAATGGTTGAACGATCTTGACATCACTCACGCCTTACTCGATGGAACATTTTGGTCAGGAGACGAACTTCAAGGAAGAGATATGTCGGTAGTCCCCCATCCAACAATACAGGACTCTTTGGCAAGATTGGGTCAGAAACAAAATGGAGACCCGGAGATATTCTTCACCCATCTCAATCATACAAACCCCGCACATCAACAGGGAAGTGCAGAGTATCAAAACATTGTACAACTTGGTTGGAGAGTGAGTGTCGAAGGGGAGATGTTCATTCTTTAGTATAAGATATTGTGAATTCCTTCAAGAATACGAGTTCAATCTTCCAATCTACTATTTCACTGTCATCATTATTTTGGCAAATAATTCCGCCATCGCTATTTGCAGTAACTCCAACTTCAAAGGAATAATCTCCGTATCCAATATCGCCGCCACTTAATTCCTCCAAGATTTGTGCCTCTGAGATAGCTACAGGGCCCATGCCGACAATGGAGGTGTTTATCCACATCACACCGTCTTCAACAATTTCTTCCGTGCCAGAGCGAGAGATGAGTTGTTCACCGATCCCTCCCCCGATTGAAACATCATCATCAATTGTCGATGCTGTGAAATCGCAAGCTTGCTCATTATCTGTATGCGTTGCAGTGAAGAGATATCCTACAGGAGCATTGCCCATTTCTGCATAATTGGCATCGACTTGAATCGTGCTTCCACTAGCAATCTCATCACTTCCAGAAGCGATTTCTTCATAGGTATAATTTCCTTCTACAGTATACATTCTAATTTCATCATCCCAACTATCTTCGTCCATAGCATCAGGAGCATAGGCTGCGTAACTGGCTTCAGCAACTCCAGCGACGAAGAGAATCGCAATACCAAAATTGATTATCTGGCTCTTTCTAGATTCTGGTATCTTGAATCGACCTAATGAGTTTGAATCAGATGCTTCTCTAAACGCGCACATGAGGAAGTGCATTAGGAAGGCAGCCCCCATTCCAGGGACGGATGGGAAGATGTCTTCGCCAAAGCCAAGCAAACCCCAAATGATAACGCCTGCAAAAGCCGCAGTCATCATCACAATCGAATGTGTGGAATCGGGCTTGTAGCCGCTCCATCGTAGAATAAGAAGTGGGACGAAAACGCCTCCTAAACCGTACACTGCAAGAACAACGAGGGTAAAGACAGAATCGCCACCTGGAATATACAACCCAGCGATTGAGATCGCAGTTGCAAACGCTGCAACGACAAGCGTCACTTGCTTTGTTCTCCTATGGTTTTGATTCCATTCGGGCTTAATGTCATCAGTGATTGCCGCAGTACAGGCCAATACTTGGCTGTCAGCAGTGGACATTGTAGCAGCGAAAATCGATGCGAGAATCATTCCAACGCCAATCGCAGGCATCGTTTCCATTGCCATTATCGGAAGACTCAATTCAGCATCATAATTCGCAGCACTGAATAACACTCGGCTTGCAAGTCCAATAATCAACATGATGAGGATGAATGGCGTTTGCCAGATGAAGAACCAGATCATTGCCTTTTTACGATCTTCATCAGAATCGAGCGTCATAACACGTGATACAACTTGAGGCTGGCCTGCAACGCCTAATCCTCCTAGGAAGAAGGCGAAAACGTAGAGACTGATGCCAAACGATAAATCAGGAGGAAGGAGATTCGTGAGGTTCGAACTTTGCGCTGCTAACCCATCATTGAGCCCAGAGAACCCCCCTACCTCTCCAATGGCAATGAAACACAAGATCGTAGATCCAACAATCATGACGCAAGATTGAGCGGCATCCGTCCAGATAGATGCTCGAATTCCTCCGGCGTAACAGTAGGCTACAACGAGAACAAACCCAATGAGAATACCCACCAATTCGTCCCAACCCATCATAACAAACAATGCTTTACCACCCGCTGTTAATTGTGCAGCGGCATAAATGCAAAGGAAAAATACCGAAAGAACTGCAGCAAGCTTCGCTTCAGGCGCTCCAGCTTTTTCTGCAACGAGTGAAGAGAGTGAACGAACGCCACGTTCGCTTCCTTCCTCCTGAATGAATTTGTACAACCACGCCCAGGCAACCAGTTGCCCTATGGTTGAAAACAATCCGATCCAAATCACAGAATAACCCATCGTGTAGGTAAATCCAATAAATCCAATGAACATGTAGCCCGAGTTCCAAGTACTTACTGCAGAAAGTGCAGCAAGAGCAGGATTCATTCCACGCCCAGCAACGAGATAGTCGTCAGTAGTATCCTGTTTGACGCGCATACTGGCTAGGCCAACAGCTGCAAAGAAACCTAAGAATATCAAAAACGAGACAAGGATTCCAGTTTGGCTGCTCATAACAATCACTTCCACCGATTTACTGCTTCTCGCTCAATCTCGGATAAATTAGCCAACAACACCATACAATTCAATCTCCCGCTACTTTTGGTACCAAGATTCCCGATTGTTGTGGTTTGAAGGCGTTGCTCATCCGTCCCCAAATCACTGCAGAGAACGACTTCAAATTCTTCGATTTCCTGAATCATTTCTCTTTGTTCTTCAACGAGTTCCATTTGCTTGTATTTTTTGACCATTTTAGCAATACTTTCTGCAGCATCAGAGGCCTGCATGGGTTGCTGATCACCAGTTCCAGCCCCACTGGGGTCGAGGTCGAAAAGAACGAGGGTGTGTACTTTCTGTGAATAATTCTGTAACATTACTTCGAGCGGAGAGGTTGCAACCCACTCTCCGTAGGGGTATGTCAATGTTGTAGAACGGCCAAATTTGTAATTTGAAACGCCGGTCGCTCCAGGGACTAGTGTTGTAATTGAAATTCCATGGATAACATGAACTGAGATACCAGCGTGTTCTGCCCTAAGTTGGAGGTCAATGTGCGTGGTGGCTTGCATCGGGTCTCCCACAACAAGCACCGCTACAAGTTGACTCTTTGCCATTTCAAGCAAGTCTTCAGGTTCTTCGATAGTAGGGCGCATGATACGCTGAATAGATCCGATTTCTTGTTCCAATTCTTGCAACGCTTCCTCGGACCATAATGCAGTATAGGCTTCATAGAGACGTACGTCTGCAAGACGAGCCATTTCAACTGCTTCAATGGTCATTGATGACACCTTTCCAGGGCCTATTCCTATCAGGGCCAAACCGGATTTTTTGTCACCAACCATCCTCAAACCTCATACTTGCGACAGGTTAGCGAAGAACATGCGTCATTTGAGGGTGCCGAGTGCTAAAACGGCATTTTGGGTCGAACGATGCAAGGAAAACAACTGGTATGAACTTGGCTCAGGCGTTCTTCCCCTTGGAGACCAACGCGGGATTCCCCTCAATGATTCAGCCCCACCGATTAGCGATGCTGTTTGGGACGGATTTGAAATCACTGAGGAGGTTGGGACGTTGAGAAAACCTCAACACTGGACCGAACATCTACCAGACATACTTTTCGAAAACAAAACAATCCAATTCCCACAATCGTATGAAATACAAGGCGATGTTCTTTTGATCAAGATTCCTGAAGAGATTGAAGACATTGAACATGAAATCGCTCAAGCGATGCTCAATCAATATCCGAATGTTCGTATTATTTGCCATGATGAAGGTGTTGATGGAGAATTTAGAATTAGGAATTTACGAGTACTTGATTCAAGAGATGGTTCGACATCAACGCAAACACGTGTCAAAGAGCATGGACACTTTATTCACGTAGATCCCGCTAAAACATATTTTTCGGGACGCTTAAGTGAACAGCGTAAGATGACGCATCAAGCAATCGTGAAATTTAGAGAAGGGTTTGATCGGCCGTTGACTGTGTTTGACCCATATGCAGGAGTTGGTCCGTCGATGGCCTACTTGTACACCGATTCGGAGTTAACAGAATGCGTGTATGTTAACGACATGAATCCAGACACTCGAGATTTGCTGGAAACGAATATGAATTCATTTGACAAAAAACGAAGTAGAAAAGGGACTTATGTTGTTGAAACAATGGATGCAAGATTGATGAAATCATCAAGGCCAGAAACAACACATTTGGCGGATGTCCTTCTGGTAAATTTACCGCATAATGGGATTGAACATTTGCCAGAACTTCTTCCACTTTTATCAATTGATCGAGCATTGTTATGCGGGTGGTCAATTATTGAGAACAGTGAAACAGAGGCTTTTATGGATGCCCTCAAAACGATACTTCAGAAAGGCGAACGCGAAATTGAATCGAATACATTAGATATCGTGAAAGGCTTTTCTGCTACAAAATCCATGGTGCGTTATGAATGCATATTATCCAGCATAACCAATCGTTGAATTGATGAACAGGCAATGGTTGGGGTGGTCATGCGCAACGTCGTCCAATGCCAATGTGGTGCAAGTATTGACATCGCTGGAATCACTCCACGTAAAGACGGAATCAAGGTCTGGTGCCGCGTTTGTGGCACAGTAACAACTCATCGTCGTGAGGAGTAGGCGCCCACTCCGGGAATTGAACCCGGGTCGCAGGAATGACAATCCTGCATGATAACCTCTACACCAAGCGGGCGGTATCAGTCTGCCGTAACGGAACCGCTATTTAAGCCGCGAGGTATGGCTTAGTCAGGGACGACCATGGCCGGCAAGAAAACATCTGCAGAACAAGCACGAGAACAGGCCGAAGAGGCAACACTCGGCTCAATGCTCGATGGAGCATTCGGAGCAATGGATGGAATTGAAGGGCCACCAGAACCTGAACATTCATCGCCTGAACCTATTCCAACAGAAACACCAGAGCCAACATCAGAACCAACATCCGATCCTCCTGTAGAAGCCCCAGGCCCTTCCGGCCCTCTAAGCGGTCCGCCTACTGAAGCAGCTCCTGGCCCAACAGGCCCTCCGACTGGCCCCCCAAGCGGCCCACCATCAGCACCCCCTACAGAAACACCCGCTCCGTCAGGTCCCCCTGGTGGTCCACCAAGTGGTCCTCCCCAAACGGCTCCTGCAGAAAAGCCAGGTCCTTCAGGACCCCCGGCTGGCCCCCCAAGTGGTCCTCCATCAGCACCCCCTACAGAAACACCCACTCCGACCGAAGAAGTCGTAGAGGAAGAGGTCGAATCGACCGAAGAACAAACAGACGAAACGTCAGAACCATCTCCTGAGGTTCAGGAAGAACAACCTGCAGTTGAAGAACCAGCTGATGCTCCCGAGGAAGCCCCTGAAGAAATTCCTGAGTCTATTGCTCTAGAATCAGAAGAACCAGAGCAACCGGCAGAAGATGTAGAACAATCTGATGAAACCGCTCCCGAACCCGCCTCTCAAGAAGAAATAGAACGTTTAACAGCAGAAATAGAACGACTTCGCGGTAGTTTAGTCGGAGCAGCAGAGGTTATTGAAGAGCTAGAAGAAACGCCAATGCCTCCAATTGTTTTCGATAATATTGTTGTTGCACCACATCTCGTTGCGGATTTCGCACGTATGGGTAGGCAACTCAACCGAGCTAATTTGGTTAAGGGTTCTATGGGATCTATGTCCATGCTTCATCCTGATGAGCCCGGTCTTATGATCAGCACAAGACATTCAACATCTCTTGCACGTCTCGATGAAAGAGGAATCGT
>QXYA01000116.1 GCA_009887135.1 Candidatus Poseidoniales archaeon | reverse complement strand
AACAAAACAATTCCTCGAGGTGGCTTAATGTTGAAATGTTCAAAAATTTCTGGCTTTGTTAGTGGCCATTCGACAGATTCCTTCAGTCGTTCTTTTACTTCTTCAAGGCCGCCTACTTCATCCCATTCAATTGCCGGAATCTCGACGTAAATCTCACGCAAAGCAGATGGTTCGACCTCCTTGATTGCATATCTGAAGTCGTCCATTCGCACTTCCATCTTTTCAAGAACTTCTGGTGGTATTGTTTCTTCTTCTAAGTCAATCTCTGGAAGGTATCTACGGAGAGCTTTCATTGCTGCCTCTCGAACAAGTGCTGCAAGATCTGCACCAACGAAACCGTACGTGTTGTCGAGAACCCAATTGATTTCAAAATCATCCGCTATTGGCATTTGACGTGTGTGCACGTCCATGATTTCTTGTCGCCCATCACGATCTGGAACACCAATTTCGATTTCTCGGTCGAATCTGCCAGGACGGCGGAGAGCAGGGTCGAGCGCATCTCTGCGGTTGGTTGCTCCGATGACAACAACATTGTCACGGCCTTGCATTCCATCCATCAATGTGAGCATTTGAGCGACGACGCGTCGTTCTACTTCGCCACTGACATCTTCACGCTTAGGACAAATCGAATCAATTTCATCAATGAAGATGATTGCAGGCGAGTTTTCGCTTGCTTCGTCAAAGATCTCTCTCAGTTGTTTTTCTGATTCTCCGTAATATTTGGAGATGATTTCTGGGCCATTGATGGATTTAAAGTGAGCGTTTACTTCTGTAGCAACAGCCTTTGCAATCATCGTTTTTCCAGTTCCAGGAGGACCGTGAAGTAAAACGCCCTTAGGAGGATCAATTCCGAGTCTTCGGAATAACTCAGGATGCTTGAGAGGAAGTTCGATCATTTCACGAACCTTTTGCAATTGTTGGCCTATACCGCCAACATCCTCGTACGTGATGCCTTCCGATTGCCCAACGTCTTCGTCGTCAATGGCTTCATCTTTGATGATGATATCGGTATCACTGGTTACTTTCACAATTCCTTTTGGAGTGGTTTGGACGACTGCGAAAGGTAAGGCTTCTGCGAACAACGTCATACCAGGAATGAAGATTCTGTCTCCTGCCATTACTGGGCGCTTTGAGAGACCTCTGCGAGCGAATCCTTCAATCCCAGGCCCGAATTTTACCTTCTGCTTGTTCGCCATAACAGGAGAAAGTGTGAGTTTTGTGCACTCTTTTGCTTCTGCTTTGATGACGTCGACCCGGTCCCCTAGGCTTACACCTGCGTTCTTTCTGATAATTCCATCAATCCGAACAATGTCCATTTTAGCATCTTCAGGGCGGCTTCGCCAGTAGATTGCAGCTGTCGATCGCTTTTCACCACGGATTTCGACAATGTCGCCGGGTTTGAGGTCGAGACCATGGTCTCCTGAAATTCGTGCTCTTCCGTGTCCTACATCGGATGGAATTGCCTTTGCTACCCTCAACGAAACTCCGTCATCATCGCCGCTCATGGGTAGTCTAAATCCTCAGGGTACTAAAACAGTTAGATGAAGAAATCCGCTTTTTATCTGCATGAAAATCAATCGTAGACTTCATGGAGGGAGTTGGACTCGGACGGTCATGGTCCACGTACTCGAAGCAGGTCTCACGTTCCTTGAAGCAAATAATCCAAACAACCGCCCCGCAGTTAAAGGGTTCAATATCATCAACGGTCAGTTGACCCAAGCAAGCGATGGTTCAACGTTCGAATCCCGCAATCCTGCAATCCTCAATGATATGCTCGGAACATTCCCTCTTTCAACGAAAGACGATGTCCATGCTGCCTTGGATGCTGCTCATGCTGCATTCCCGTCATGGGCTGCAACTCCTGCACCAACCCGTGGCCAAATCATTGGAAACATGGGAAGGCTCCTCATGGAACACAAGGATGCAATTGTTGCATTGGAAACCAGAGAGATTGGAAAGACCCTGAAAGAATCAGCAGGATCTGTTCAGGAAGCCATCGATACATGTCTCTTCTTCCAATCCGAAGGAAGAAGACTCTACGGTCAAACAGTTAACTCCGAACTGCCTGACAAGGAACTGTTCACCTATCGAAGACCTCTTGGCGTATGTGGAATCATCAATGCTTGCAACTTCCCCGCAGCCGTTCCATTCTGGAAGATGATTCCAGCGATTATGTGCGGAAACACCTGTGTTTGGAAGAGTCCACAAGATGCTCCTTTGCTCTCCTTTGCTCTGGCTCGAATTATGCATGAATCTGGACTTCCTGATGGAGTCATCAATCTCGTTCACGGAAAAGGCAGCGGCGCAGGACAATACCTAGTCGATGCAGTTGACGAAGGCCGTGTCAACAAAATCTCCTTTACAGGTTCAACAGAAGTCGGTAAGATGATCGGTGAAGTTTGTGGACGAAACCTCGTCTCATGTTCTCTTGAACTTGGAGGAAAGAATCCTCTTGTTGTCATGCCAAGTTCAAACCTTGACAATGCTGTAGAAGGCGCTTACTGGGGAGCATTTGGAACTGCAGGACAACGTTGTACATCTCTAGGGAACCTCATTATCCACAAAGATGTCTATGATGAATTCATGACCAAATTCATGGCAAAGGTAGAAGAAACAAAGATTGGCGATTCTCTCGCCCACGACGGTGTTCTTTACGGACCAATGCTTTCTGAAAAGTATGCTAAGGATTTCCTAATAGGCGTAGAGATGTGCCTTGAATCTGGTGCTAAGCAAATCTTCGGCCAAGGCCGAATTACCAGTGATAACAAGCCAACAAACTTCCATGGAACCGCAGAAGATGGCGTGTTCATGTGGCCACACGTCTTCACAGAAGTTACTGAGGACATGAAGTGTTTCCACGAGGAAGTCTTTGGTCCAGCAGTCACTATTTGCAAAGCAAACGATTTCGATCATGCCTTGCACCTCGCCAACGCTAGCCCATACGGACTCTCCTCTGCCATATACACAAACGATCGATTGGAAGCATATCGATTCAAGACTGGAATCAAGGCAGGTATGACTGGAATTAACAACTCAACAACTGGTGCTGAAGCCCACCTTCCGTTCGGTGGAGTCAAAGGCTCAGGAAACGGTACACGTGAATCCGGTATTTGGGTCATTGAAGCCTATTCCTACTGGCATGCAGTCAACGATGAGCTCTCCGGTAAACTCCAATTGGCACAGATGGATGTCGAAGAAGTAGAAATGGTTGAAGCACAAGTTGACTGGACAAAATTGGTCTAATCGTTAGATTCTGCACCCGTTTTCTTCCTAAAATAACAAGAGGCTAAAGGGCCAACCTCAAAGACCCCGAGTCCTTGGATAAAGCATTCCCAGATTCTGGGAGGGCGTGAACTTCAATGGGCGAAGGCATCAAACTTCCAGTTATCAACGGCTTGGGTCGAACAGATCGAATAGACAAATGGTGGACGCAACCTCTTGCAATGGGTATTGCACTCACTGCTGCGCTCATCTATACAGCATGGCGACTCATCATCTTCCCGGACAGTATCTCCTACGAACTTGAAGGTTCCAAGGTAATGTCGCCTATTTTCTCTCCAAACATCTTGGAGTGGGACCTTTTTGGACTCAATGAGTGGGACCATCCAGGTTGGGTCAATGCTGCAATTCTTGTCCTTTGGATTCCGTTCGGTTTCCGTGGAACCTGCTACTACATGCGTCGAGTCTACTACAGAACCTTCTTTGCAAGTCCTACTGCTTGTTGGGTTGACGAACCTGACATCAACAAGAAAATTGGATATGGTGGAGAAAAGCGCTTGTTCATTTTCAATAACCTTCACAGATATTTCCTCTATGCTGCAATCATTATCATTGCCATCAAATGGTGGGATGTAACGCACACTTTGCATTTCGAGAGAGGGTGGGGATTCTCCTTTGGTACATTGATCATGGCGACTGAAGCGTTCTTGTTGACCATGTACGTCACATCATGTCACGCTCTGCGCCACCTTGCTGGTGGAAGTTTGGATCGCTGGGTTAGCGGCATCTCTGCTCTACGTGGAAAACTCTTCAAGAAAATCAGCGTATTCAACCGATCACACGGCTTTTGGTTCTGGACCAGTCTTGGGTTCGTATTCTTAGGCGACTTGTGGACGCTTGCGGTGGCTGAAGGGCACATCAATGACATGGCCTTCGTAATATTGGGGTGAAGAAATGAGCGAAGAATATGTGAAACACGAATATGACGTCGTTGTCATCGGTGCAGGTGGAGCCGGACTACGTGCTGCAATTGAAGCTGCACGCAGTGGCGCTAAGACCGCAATTATTACCAAATCTCTTCTTGGAAAAGCACATACTGTCATGGCCGAAGGTGGTTGTGCTGCTGCTTTGCAAAACGCTGATCCTCGTGATGGATGGAAGGTTCACTTCCACGACACAATGAAAGGAAGTAAGTGGCTTGCTGACTGGCGTATGGCTGAATACCATGCTAAGGAAGCTCCTGACCGTGTACGTGAACTCGAACAGTGGGGCGCTGTCTTTGACCGTACACCAAAGCAACTCATCAATCAGCGAAACTTTGGTGGACACACATTCCCTCGACTCGCTCACGTTGGAGACTCAACTGGACTCGAAATCATTCGTACACTGCAAGAACGTGGAATTCATGAAGGCATTGACATCTTCATGGAATACACTGTTCGCCATCTTCTCAAAGAAGGTGATAGAATCACAGGTTGTGTTGCATACACCCGTGTTGACGGCGAATTCCATGCCTTCTCTGCAAAGTCTGTCATTCTCGCTACTGGTGGAATCACTCGATGCTGGAGTGTGTGCTCTGGTTCCTGGGAATACACTGGAGACGGTCATGCTCTCGCAATGTGGGCAGGTGCTGAATTACGTGACATGGAATTCATTCAATTCCATCCGACTGGTATGGTTTGGCCTCCATCTGTACGCGGAATCCTCGTTACTGAAGGTGTCCGCGGTGAAGGGGGACGTCTTACCAACAGTGAAGGAGAGCGTTTCATGTTCGATTATGTCCCTGATATGTTCAAGGGCGATCATGCAGAAACAATCGAGGAATCCGATAAATGGGTCGAAGAAGTTGTTAGTGGAAAACTTGCAACTGTTCGTCGCCCACCCGAACTCCTAACTCGAGACGTTGTTGCTAAAGCGATTAAGGCTGAAGTCGGTGCAGGAAGAGGTTCCGAACACGGAGGAGCGTACCTCGATATCTCTCACCGTGGTCCAGAAGCCATCAAGAAGAAGTTACCTTCAATGTATCACCAATTTATGGAATTGGCTGGTGTTGACATTACAAAAGACAAGATGGAAGTCGGTCCAACGGCTCACTACGTCATGGGGGGAATCCTCGTAAATGCAGAAACTCAAGAATCAACCGTTCCGGGTTTGTATGCCTGTGGTGAAGCTGCAAGTGGATTGCACGGTGCAAACCGCCTTGGTGGAAACTCATTGTCTGACCTCATTACCTTTGGAAAGCGTGCTGGTGAATTCGCCTCAAAGCGTTCCAAAGATTTGGCTCAACCTTCTATCGATGATGCTCAAGTCAAAGCAGCGATTGAAGAAATGATTCAACCACTTAACAAGGAAGGTGGAGAAAACCCTGGAGTCATATATGACGAAATGAGAGAATTGATGCAAAACAAAGTTGGAATCATTCGTACCAAGAAGGAACTTGAAGAAGCTCTCGTAGAACTTAATGACTTCAAGAAGCGAGCCCTTGCTTCATTCCCAGGAACATCTCGACGTTATAATTCTGGATGGCATCAAGCCCTCGACCTGATCAATATGGCTGATGTATCCATCGCATGTGCTCTTGCTGCACTCACACGTGAGGAAAGCAGAGGTGGACATACACGCGAAGATATGCCTGTCCCTGAGGATGAATATTGGGGCAAGACTCTGAACATCATCTGGATGGAAGAAGGAGAAGTAAAGATTCGACAAGAGCCTGTAGAAGAGATGAGAGATGATCTCAAAGATGCAATCAAGGAAGTTAAAGATATGATTGCTGAACGGGCAGAAGAGCAAGCAGGAGGTGGCAAGTAATGTCATTAAAAGGGAAAAAGCAGTCATTCAAGGTCGCTCGTGGAGAAGACGGAGAAACAACGATGGAAGATTACGAAATCACCCTCGATGAAGGAATGGTTGTTCTCGATTGTATCCATCGTATCCAACACGAAAAGGAACCTGATATGGCCGTTCGCTGGAACTGTAAAGCAGGAAAGTGTGGTTCTTGTTCAGCAGAAATTAACGGTCGTCCACGCTTGATGTGTATGACCCGTATGAGTGACGTTGTAGCAGAAACACCTGAAGGACAACCTATTGAAATTCGTCCAATGAAGGCATTCCCACACATCAAAGATCTTGTAACAGATGTTCAGTGGAATTATGATATTGCTCAGAAAATAGCTCCGATTAATGGTCCTGAAGAAATGAATTGGAAGTTCAATCAAATGGAAGCAGACAGAGTACAACACTTCCGTGAGTGTATCGAATGTTTCCTTTGTGTCAACACATGTCACGTACTAAGAGATCACGAGATGTTTGACGACTTTGCTGGACCAAGAAACCTCGTTCGACTTGCGCAGTATGAAATGCATCCCCTCGATACAGAAGACCGTATTCCAGAAATAAAGAAAGAATTCGGAATCGAATACTGTAACATCACCAAATGTTGCACAGAGGTTTGTCCTGCCGGAATTCAGATCACTGATGATGCAATAATTCAACTCAAAGAACGCGTTGTTGATCGCTATTATGACCCACTACAGCGAATTTGGAGAACCATTACTCGAAAGAAGGTTCGGTACTGATACAATTTCTTTTCAAAAGAAACCACTTTTGGCACCCAAGAAAACATAGCGTCATATACTCGCTTACCTGATGTTATCGGCATGGACAGAACATTATCAGACATAAAGAGAGAGTTTTCAACCGCCAGTACTGCAGGTTGTATTCTAGGCTTCTTAGGCCTCACAATCATCGCCGCAACACAGTTAACAGCACTCATGCCGTTGCTCTTTGCACCAACGGTTTGTGGGACATTAGGAATCCTTCTCTACAAATCTCAGATCAGCAAGAAACAGGTTAACATCATTACGAGAACAAAGCCCAATGCAAATCAAGCATCAATGGTTTTGGGTAAAATTTAATCCGATGAAGGATTGTTTGTCGGATAAAGACATTTACTAATACTTACTCAAATGTTATGCATCGGTAATGGATAGGCCAAACATGGTCACAATCCAATGCCCTCATTGTGAGAAAGATATTGGATTAGAGGATGGCCTAGTTGGGTTATTTGATTGTCCTTATTGTTCCGAGCGATTCTCATGGAACAGTGGGCATCAAACCCATTCCGTGAACACTGGATTTTTCGATCTATGGTTGGGCTTGCTTATTCCTGCTTTGTGTTTATATCCAGGTTTGAAGATAATGATTGCAATATTTGACCCTCAAGGTCTTGATGTTCTCTTTTTCATCCTATTTGCTATTCTTTTCTCCCTTTCAACCGCTGTAATTCTCGGCTTGATAGGGTTAAGGAAACAAAGAGGAGATTTGGCTCTAGGAGCAGGATTGTCCCCGATAGTTAGTGGAATTATCCTCTGGATATATGCTGATGTTGGCTTCTAAATCATCTGATCTCTATCTTGAAATGAGTGTCTTGCCATAGGTGACGTTCATCCAAGGCGACTTCGAAGAAGAACCAAGGCTACTAAGAAACCATTCACACCCAAAACTAAGTGCGGTAAGTAGCTAAGATTCTGGGTGAGGGCAAGTAAAAAGATGACAATGGATTGCATTCCATAACCAAGTGAAGAGGATACGGTTAATTCAAATCGTAATTTCTCAGATCCCTTTCCAGATAACTTTGACACAAGGCTATCTTGCCAACTGAAAAAAACCACATAAATCGTGTGAAAAATATTCACAGCAGTTTGGCTTTCCCAAGGTTGAGCCACAGGACGGATACGTTCGTCGATTCGACTCGTTGAATCTCCAGAACCCAGCGTTCTCATCAATATTGAAAAATGATTGAATAATGAATATTGAAGCAAGGTGGCAAGAATTATGATCGATGTTAGGGCTATTTCCCAGTCCAAGACTACACCGAAAGCACACATCACTGCGATGAGCCCAATCGTATCGGAGACAGTATCCCAATACCTGCCAACATGCGAAGGCCTTTCGCGAATACGAGCGAGTTCACCGTCAACTGCGTCTATGACGCCTTTGATGACCAATAGGAAACAACTTTCCAGCAAATAGCCTTCTAGGATTAACCATGCACAAAATAAGGAAAGCAGGAAGTGTATGTTGGTAACTTGAATGACTGATATGGGTTTCTTTTCAAGAAACTTGGCAGCGATCCGAGCAAAGGGGCGACCCCATTCTGATAAATTGAAGACGTTTACTGTACCGTATTTCTTCTTGTTACCAGACATTATTTTATCCATCAACAAGCACCTTATGGGTTATAGAAAATTGTACAAGATGATTGAATCTGGAGAAGAGTAAAGATTACTTTTCAAGCATATTTTCAATTTCTTTAGTTGCAAGAATTAATGTTGGGGCCCAAAGACCGACGAAGATTCCTAGGTCCTTATCGTCACTTACAAAGTAGATGTACAGGGACAATACAACTGACAACATACTCGCTACAAATCCGATTCTTGATATTTTATTACTCATTTTTTTTCACCTTAATTTCAAATTCGTTTATCTTTACCTTTAAACTGATGTTTTGAAAAGAGGTGTTGGGAGCCAAAATCACAGTGCTAGCACTGTTTCCATCGGCCAGATTTTATCCGATTATTCTCCTCTACGTGTCCAGAATAGAGGTATGTCCAGGCCCATTTTGCGCCATCGTTCGTTTGAATCGGAACAATCGTTCGCTCATACAGAGAGTTTTTACTTTCATATCCGTAGAATCCTTCGATAGAATCCATATCGGTCAAGCAGGATTCGACATCATTCATTTTCACTAATTCTCCGTGAACAAGGCCTTCTCCATTCTTCATTCCGGGATAATCATCCAAATCATAGAGAGCGCCTTTCGTGACCCCATTTACTCTTGACTCTATGTATGGAAACAGCTCTTTATGACGAACCTCACCGCCCATCAATGTACCATAAACAAACAAATGTTCAATCACATGATCTTGCCAAGATTCATTCATAGAATGAACAAGGCCAGTGTCTGGAAGACCTCGATTAAGGAGACCATTTCGAATCAAGTGTTCATATTCAGGACTCGGTTTCGTGTATTGCTGTTTGATCTTATCCTCACAAACGACGTAGGTCAGAGCCGTGATAAGTTCTCCACTCTTTCTAACAACCAGAACTTCCTTTGGTTCATAATAGCCACCTCTCGTTCCTTCTTTCATGTTCATCGTCTGCCAAGTATCCTCATCAAGTTCGAACAGAGCCCCTGGCGTAGCATGGTAATGATTCAGGGGGACAACGTCCGCAGCACCCCCATTTCGGCCTTTAGAATGATAGTGAAATTTCAGATTATGGCCAAGAATCCATGCTGGTTCAATCTCGGTCAATCCATCGGGACTTCTGCTGTTTCTTTCACAATATCCTTTCCAATCATTCCAGTCTAAGTTTGACCCGTATCCAAAATACATCATCTCAATCCGCTCCGAATTGAGTAATATGTTATTAGTTATTAAACCTACCAATTGCACGGTTCAAGAGTCTCTTGTCCTTGCATGTACGGTTGAAGGGCTTCTGGTACTCTGACGCGACCATCTTCGAGTTGGTTCTGCTCAATGATGGCTACGAGAGCCCTCGAAGTCGCTACAGCAGTGGAATTCAACGTGTGGACCATCGGTTGGTTTGGGTGTCCTGGCGTTCCATATCGGATGTCTAGACGATTCGATTGGTAATCTGTACAGTTTGAACATGATACAATTTCCTTGAATGCTTTCGCACCAGGAAGCCATGCTTCGAGATCATATTTGCGTGCAGCAACTGTACCCATGTCTCCAGTACAAATGTTCACAACTTCGTAATGGAGTCCGAGTGCATCCCATAGATCCACACAGTTTTGCAATAATTCTTCATGAAGTTCCCAAGATGTTTCGGGTGTTGTAAGAATGATTTGTTCAATTTTAGTGAACTGATGAACTCTCCAGATTCCTCTGTCTGATTGTCCATGGGCTCCAACTTCTCGGCGGAAACACGCCGATACCCCCACCATCTTGATGGGTAATTGATCCTC
>QXYA01000115.1 GCA_009887135.1 Candidatus Poseidoniales archaeon | reverse complement strand
ATCTCTGGATTTAGAGTACTCGTTCCAAATGCTTCATCACATTTACTTGATGGGATTGAAGTCGATTATGTCGACCGATTAATGGGTGGTGGATTCAAAATTAACAATCCTAACGCATCCAGTTCCTGTGGCTGTGGCGAATCCTTTGCTTGAGGAACGCTCATGAGAGTGTTTCAGCTTGATTCATACGTCTTACTCCTCTCGGGAAAAGATTGCTTAAAATTCTTAGATGGTTTGTCAACAAACAAAGTCGATGGAACATGCACAACTGTTTTTACAAATTCAAATGCCAAAATCATAGATATGGTCGAAGTAATAGTGGTCGGGGAAAATCTAGCATTAGTTGGCCATAATCTATACAAAGAAGATTTACTAGAACATCTTAATTCACGGATTCTGCAGCAAGATGTATCGATGAGAGACATATCTGAATTCAATAATGTATACATCTCATTCGATGAGTATCCTAAGGAAGATAACATCACAGTTGTAAGGACGTTCAGAGGATGGATCATCGTCGCTCCCACCTCACGTATCATTGAATCAACGCTTACATTAGATGCGTTCAATGAATATCGTATTCAGAACGAAATCCCACATCAAGGATACGAAATCACTCCATCCAGACATCCATTCAATTGTCGTTTGGAACATTTAGTTCATGAATCGAAAGGATGCTACATTGGTCAAGAAATATTAACACGTATGAGGAGTAGAGGCAATATGGGAAAATCTCTCATGCGTATCGAAGGAACACCTGATGATGCCACTACGGTTGGAAAAACTCATTCACTCGTCATACATCGATTGTAAAATACTAAATCGCACAATCTCTAAATCAATTAAAATGAATCAATATCCAAGTACGTCTTTGAGTTGGTTCTTGTAAAAATTACCTGATTCTTGAAGCGAAGCTAGTTCTGCATCGCTTAGATCGAGTTCAAAGATTTGTTCAACGCCGTTAGATCCTAACAAACATGGAACGCCAATGTATACTTCATCGAGTCCATACTGTCCTGTGAGATGACATGATGCAGGCAATAAACGACGTCGATTATTTAGAACGGATTCTGCCATGATTGCAGCTGCAGAACCTGGAGCATAGAATGCCGAACCCCGCTCGAGTAATTTGACAATTTCACCACCACCGCTTGCTGTGCGAGCAGAGATGGCTTCAATTCTCTCTGGGCTCATGAGTTGTGTTATGGGTATACCTCCTACGGTTGTGTATCGTGGTAGAGGAACCATGGTATCACCGTGGCCGCCAAGAACCATTGGGCTAACATCTTCTTCTGCACATCCCAATTCAAGAGCAATGAAATGAGCCATACGGGCACTGTCAAGAACACCTGCTTGTCCAATAACGCGATTTGATGGGAATCCAGTAACCTTCTGCATGTGATAAGTCATGAGATCAAGCGGATTGGTAACAACGATAACCACTGCATCAGGTGCATGATCTCGGATTCCTGCTCCAACTTGAGCAATAATTTCAGCGTTCTTTCCAATGAGATCTTCTCGGGTCATTCCCGGTTGTCTTGGAAATCCGCTCGTAACAACAACAACATCAGAATCTGTAATATCTTCATATGAGGATGTGCCAGTGTTTGTTCCATTGTAATTGAGAACGTTTGCATTTTGACTCATATCCAATGCTTTCCCCTTTGCAAATCCTTCATAGATATCGAGAAGTACAATATCTGCAATCTTCATATTTGCTAGGACAAAGGCACAAGTTGCGCCAACATTACCTGCTCCAATAACTGTAATTTTACGGCTTCCACGGGACATAATTCTCTCCTCATTTATCCCTCTGAACGAGGCGCTCTTTAATTCAGATGGTTCATGCCAAACAATTTCTCCATCGAGATAGAGGGTGGCATTGAAGAACCCCCTATGGTTGGGCGAAACATAGGTGTAATTATGAAGTTGGGAGTGCTCAAAGAACCCGCTGATGAAACACGAGTTGCAATCGTGCCAACCAGTATGAAAAAACTACTCAAAGCAGGCTTTGAAGTCATTATTGAAGCTGGTGCTGGAAGATTGGCAAATTACTCGGACCAAGCATACACAGACGCAGGGGCAACTATTGGCACACGTGAAGAAGCACTTGCATGTGCAAACATAATCACAATTCGATTCCCTGGCGTTTCTGGACTTGCTGAAGGAACTACACTGGCATGCGTTTCTGATCCTTTCAGAAATCCACAGCACGTCAAGGACTGCATCAAAGCCAACATTACACTCCTCTCTATGGACATGATTCCTCGCCGTTTGAGTCGTGCTCAATCGATGGATGTTAACTCCAGTCAAGATAACCTTTCAGGTTACAAAGCAGTCTTGCTTGGAGCGTCTCAGGTTCCTAAGGGAATTCCTATGATGACAACATCTGCCGGAACAATTCGCCCAGCAAAGGTCGTCATTATGGGATCAGGTGTTGCAGGATTACAAGCAATCGCAACCGCAAAGCGTCTTGGAGCTATTGTCTATGCATCAGACGTTCGTAAATCAGCAGCAGAACAAATTGAATCTGTTGGTGGACGTTTCATCGAAGTCGATGGAATGGATGATTTTGAAGATGAAGCTGGTTATGCTAAACCCCTTACTCCTGAATTTATTCAGAAAGTTAACGATACAGTTTGTGGCGTTGCATCCGATGCAGACATTATTGTTACAACAGCTCGTATCTTCGGGCGCCCAGCCCCAATAACTGTTCCTTCGTCAGCCGTTCAGAACTTCAAATCCGGCGCAGTCGTCGTTGACATGAATGCGGACGTTGGAGGAAATTGCGAGGATACTGTTGCAGGTGAAGTCATCACAACAGACAACGGAGTCATCATTGTAGGAACATCGAACCTTCCAGGTACAATTGCAACAACAGCAAGTATGCTTTATTCAAACAATCTAACCACATTCATCACCTCATTAGTCGATGAGGGTAAAGTGAAAATTTCAGAAGAAGATGACATCCTCGTAGGTGCTCCAGAAGGAAGCGATTTCTACGTTAATGGAATGGGTGGAGTCCTTATCTGTAAAGATGGAGAGTTACATCCAAAACAAACTCGCCTTGGAGGTGCACTCGAATGACACCTGAATTTTTAATTGGAAACATAACACTGTTCGTACTTGCTATCTTCCTTGGATTTGAATTGATTACCAAGGTTCCAGCGACCTTACACACCCCACTCATGAGTGGTGCTAATGCCATCTCAGGAATTTCCATCATTGGAGCCCTCATCGGCGCTAATGTGGCTTATGAATCAGGAGATACCGCAATTTCAGGAATTCTTGCATTTGTTGCAGTAGTCTTGGCTATGATCAACGTCGTTGGTGGATTCATGGTTACAAATCGTATGTTAAACATGATTGCTGGAAAGAAGCGAAGAGGTGCTTGAAATGGAAGATTGGGTTGCAATCGGATATTTACTGTCCGCAGCATTATTCATCTTTGGTTTAAAGAAACTCGGTCATCCGAGAACGGCCCCATTTGGTAACCAACTCGGTGCCCTTGGAATGCTCGTTGCAGTTTTGACCACAATTTTCAGTATGCAATTGGCAGGAGATGCACAGTGGGTCTTAATCGGTGCAGGAATCGCGCTCGGTTCTCTGATTGGTTATATCATGGCTGTACGTGTCCAAATGACAGGTATGCCTGAACTTGTTGCTCTCTTCAATGGGTTTGGCGGTGCAGCTTCTGCACTTGTCGCTCTTTCTGAAATTCAGAAGTACATCGATGGAGGGACTGTACCAGAAGGTCTCGAACTCACCGTAACAATGGTCGCAGCGGGTCTATCTGCTCTCGTCGGTTGGATGACACTCACTGGTTCTCTCCTTGCCATGTACAAACTTAAAGGCGGAGTTAGCGTCTTTGGTAAGTGGATAAAGACTCCAACATGGGGGCCTTCATGGCTCAATCCAGTCAAGGTTATGCTCGTCATTGCCGTGGCAGTTCTTATCTATCTAAGCATAGATGATCCAACCAACACAACCTACCTCTGGAGTATCATTGGGATATCATGTCTGTTAGGAATCGTATTGGTTCTGCCAATCGGTGGTGCAGATATGCCAGTTGTTGTGTCATTACTCAACTCATTGTCTGGTATCGCAGCTGCATTCACTGGATTCATTATCGGAAACTCAGCGCTTATTATTGCAGGTTCGCTAGTTGGTGCTTCAGGATTAATTCTGACATTCATCATGTGTAAGGCGATGAATCGTACACTTCCTGATGTCTTGTTCAAATCCTTTGGAGGCTCAGGGGAGAAGCAATCCCTGACACGAACAAAGGTCGGTTCTGATGCAGATGAAGTTGCCATGATGATCGATGGTGCACAAAAAGTCATCATCGTCCCAGGATACGGAATGGCTGTATCTCAGTGTCAACATCAAGTCAAAGAATTTGCTGATTTAATCTCAGAGAAGTTCGATACAGAAGTCAAGTATGCCATTCATCCAGTTGCAGGACGTATGCCTGGACACATGAATGTACTTCTTGCAGAAGCAAACGTTCCATATGAGCAACTTATTGAAATGGATGAAATCAACTCAGAATTCCCAGAATGTGACGTTGCAATTGTCATCGGAGCGAACGATACAACCAACCCTGCTGCTCGAAGTGGTGAAGGGCCACTTGCTGGTATGCCCATCATTGATGCTGATGCTGCTCGTACAGTTGTGATCATCAAGCGTTCCCTATCGGTGGGATATGCAGGCGTCGATAATGACCTCTTCTATATGGACAAAACTATGATGTTGTTCGGTGATGGAAAGGCCATGATGACTGGTTTGAATAACGCCATAAAAGAAATCTAATTTACTGGTGGATAAGGAACGTTGAAAGGTCTCTTAGGGATGGCAGTAACATTGGAGGAAGGCTCATGCGTTCACGTACTCTACTAATTCTTCTATTGGCCGTCTGCCTTATCGCTCCGGTCTTGGCTAATCCAAATGGACCCCCGTGGGAGAATAGCCAAGGAGATCTAACCGTTGAAGGGGGATGTACCTGCCATGGGGTAGGTGGACCAGTCAATGGTCAGCCATCAACTGAAGTTGTTGTATCGATTTCTGGAATCCCTCGTTCATACGACGTAGGGGCTTCTTACGACTTTGTAATCAACCTCCAACATGCATCTTACGATAACGGCGGATTCATGTTGTGGAGTTACGGTGTTGGAACACTCACATCAGGAGAAGGTTCACAACAAACAGGTCCTGATAATTCCGCTGTATCCCATTCAGAAGTAGGGAACGGTTGGACAGTTTCTTGGACAGCTCCTGCAGAAGATGTTGGTGAAGTTTCATTCTCCTTGGTTGGTAATGCGGTCGATGGTCAAAACAATGCAAATGAAGAAGACAAATGGAACATTCTTTCGTTCTTTATCTCTGCACCGGATTCAACTACAAACGACGATGAAGAAGGACTCGCAGTACGAACAATTAGTGTAGGTGATTTCGAATCCCTCTTCGTTGCTGACATCGATCCGGCTGTTGTTGAGGCAGAACGACAAAAAGGAATCGCAGATGACTTCTTTTCAAACGGGAACATCTTCTATTGGTCTACATTAGCGATTATCCTCGTCGGTGCTGTTGTGCAAGGTGAATTCTACGAACGAAAATTC
This sequence comes from Candidatus Poseidoniales archaeon, assembly GCA_009887135.1. Taxonomy (GTDB): domain Archaea; phylum Thermoplasmatota; class Poseidoniia; order Poseidoniales; family Poseidoniaceae; genus MGIIa-L2. The sequence goes on along the minus strand of QXYA01000115.1, from coordinate 7,497 downwards.
GGAGGAGGACCGAAATATCTCGATATGCGTTTGGCTGTACCACAAGGTATCACAAGAGGCGTACTCGGCTTGGGCCTACTCCTCGCCTTTGGATGGGCAATTGATGATTCACAACCGTGGGGTTACAGTTTCGTACTTGGCATGTGTGCTCTTTGGGCTATGTTTGGCGTTTATCGAACCATTGTTCAGGCCCGAGCAGAACCTAATCACGAAGATCTAGTGTGAGGCTGATTCATTGAAAACCCCGAGTGGTTTACAACTTGAAAATGACCGTCAACTAACTGTTCAAGAACATCTTAACTTGTTAACACAACAAGCTACGCTTGTATTCGTCCTCATAATCGGCTTGACAGGCTTATTGATGACTCAAATTGATGAGGTCTTACAATGGGTCCTCAATCGTATGAATCCTTGTCCATCAACAGAATGTCTTACGTTGTATGAACCTGCATCATGGAGTGTTGTTCGTTGGCTTACAGCAGTATTCCTTGCTGTGATTTGTATCCTACCGTTGATTGTTCGACTGTTCTATAAATTTGCTCAACCGGGATTAACTAAAAATGAGAAAATTATGTTCCGCAGATGGTCTTTGTATTCACTCGTAGGAGTCTATACCTTACTTTCAACTCTGTTCTTTTATGCTATACCTGCGCTCTACTCGTTTGGGGATGGAATTCATAATGAAATTGGAATCACAAGCCAGTATGATGCAGTTCAAATGTTTATTTTTGCATTGTCCATATTTTGGACATCCTTAATTGGTTTCATTTTGGTTTTTGCTACAATTAGTGCTGGAACGACTGGATTGATTACCAATTCCACACAGGATTGGTGGCGTGTACGAATTCATGGAATAGGAGGCCTTGTACTCTTACTATCTCTTCCTGGAAGGTGGAATGGAACCAATATTGCACTCATAACAACACTGATTATTGTACTCGAGTATGTCATAAAATTCAATGTAAGAACATCCCATTCCATTAATTTGCCAGAATCAATATTCGATCACGAAGGAAAACGTCGAAACGTTACATTTGTTGATTGCTCATGTAAAGGAGTAGCTTATCCGATCGATACCTCTCCTGAAAACACAGGATTACTACGCTATGATGCTCTTTGTCAAAATTTTGATGAGCGTGAAGATTTACTTGATCATACAAATCGACATGGAATTACTGATGTTATAATTGGAGGTTGTACATCCCGACCACTCCCCAATTCCTTCAAAGATGCACTGCAATCGATTCAGTGCTCATTAAGAGGTTTGGATTTACTAGGATTACAAGGAAGTTTACATAATTCCAATATACAATTAAATGATGAAGTTAATATTGCAATGTCAAACCTTATCGATCCCTGGAGTAGAAATCAAAGAGTGGCCAATGTACGTACCCTAATCGAAAAATCTGCTCATCGGCACCTCGATCTCAATGACTCTATCTCTTGGAAAGAGCAAACAAACGACCATCTAAGGGTAAACGTTCATTCATGGACTGATGAAGAAAAATTATCTTTACTTGATTGAGCAACAATCGATGCTGACCACCCAACAATTGAAACACATGCGCACCTTCATCAGGTCATGGGGAAGAAGGGACATGCGTTTGGCATGTTAGTTTGTTTACTCCTTTCCATCTTATCGTTTTCCCTTTCATCAACTATTAACTCATTTTTTGATATTGAAATCGATTCTGAAAATATTGGAGATGCACCACTTGTTGGATTAGAGAAGAATGAATCATGGCTTGTTGTTCTTGTCGATTTTGATTCCGACCAACTTGAAGAGAATGAAAAACAAGTATTTAGTACGCTTTTAGAGGAACAGGCCCGACTGTATTTTACAGAGGCAATAGGATCACCTGTGAATATTGAAATCGACGTCTATGATGAAATAGTTCGTTCACAGCGCCCATTGGAATACTATGGAAAAGATGGAGCAAATGGTAGAGATTATGGCGAGTCCACCCAATTCATGCCTGCTGAACTTTCAGAATACGTCGTAACCAACCTTGAAGTGGATGATTGGAGTAAGTATGATCTGAATAATGACGAGGTTGTTGACAGATTATTAATTGTTCATTCAACACTTGCTCAAGAGCAAGGAGCAGGTTCCAGTAACAGGATATGGTCCCACTTCACAACCTTCCAAAATCCAATCACTGTTGATGGCTACAGTATTGAACATTACACTATGTCAAGTATCAGGCATGGCATGAATGGCATTGGAACAATCCTTCACGAAATGATGCATCAATTTGGAGCATTTGATCTCTATCCGGTTCATGATTCTGGTTACAGTGGCTCCTGGAAAGGAATTGGGATTTGGGATATTATGGCAAGTGGAAATTGGAATGGAGGTGGAGATAAACCATCCCTACCTACTGGACCTACAATGGAATCAATTGGCCAAGAAGCGAGTTTAGATTTATCATTGGAATGGCCCATGAACAGCCAAAGTCCATGCATCGGTCCTGCCTTTGATATACAATCGAGAAGCGATGGCGGAGCACGCGTAAAGATTCAGATTGGACCAGAGGAATATGTATGGTTCGAAAAAAGATCAGCAGAAGGATTTGATGCTTCACTTCCTGGCGAAGGTATTTTGGTTTTACTCGAAGATAAAACTGCGGGTGATGCTGAATATAATGCCTTAAATATCGACCAAAAAAGACCGTACTTGAGGGTTGTTGAAGCGGATGGGAATAATGAACAGTTACAGGGAATCAATGATGGTGTTTACGCCGACCTTTTTCAACCAGGGGATACCTTTGGCGAATTGGGAATACAGATTAGAAACCATGATGGAATTCTCGTACCATGGCACGCCAATGTATCAATCCAGGATGGTGTTTGGAGGATTGAAATTTATTCCTTAAGTTGCTCACCTCCATTTGAAATCAACTTACCTGATTATGGATTAACAGTTCTCGATGATGATGTATTTCCTATCGAAATAATGGATTCTCAATCTGATGCTTCATGTTCAGGTATACTCAACGGTACCGATAGTAGAACAATCACGTTTTCAGGAAATATCGTAGGAACAGATTATGTGGCACAAGGTCTCTTCTCAGCCCCAGGAGTAGTTGATTCAATTGCAACATTTAGCGGAGATATAGTCTGTAATGGATACTCCTTTGACATTCATACAACCGTGACTACTGTTGGCACTATACCTCTTGGGGAGGATATGAGTCTCCAACAAGTAATCGATCCAGTAGACATCTCAATTATCACCATTCCATACATCGGGGATGGAACAGGCGATGGAACCTTTTCTGTAGATTTACGAGGGCCAATAACCCGAATCGGGACAGTTGAGTCACCTTTGACAATTAAGAATAACAACGGTACAATCACACTCGAAATAAATCCTAATGGATTACTTCAACCAAATATGTTCGTATTCGGTGAAATCCAATTAACATCTTTCAATGGAGAGGTCTGGACAATAAAACTTGAATTACAAGCTGAATCTAAATCAAAAATACCGTTACTTGATGATCAATCAACAATTATTGGTCTCTTTTTCGTAGTTTGTTCATTATGGTTTACAGCCTCATATTTGTCTGAAATGAAGAAAAAAGATACCAATAACAACATTGAATCTAACCAAGAAATACCATATGAGTTTGATTAATTACGTTTCGGTAACCAGCGCATAATTCGAAGATAATTCCAAGAATCATTTGAATATACTGCACACACCCATTCTTTGTGAACACCTTCCGCTAGTCTGATCGAAAGACAAACGCCTTCCCATGTCGTTGATGCATGATGCACTGGTTGAATAAGCCAAGGCGCATGAGATTCTTCGAGATTCGCATCATATACTCGCCATTTACAACCAAATTTGAATCCAGGGCGAACCAACAATCCGCGATGAAGTAAATCATCCATCAACACAATATCGGGCTTTGATGAAGAATTACCCTCAATACAAGAGTTGAGATATTCATGCTCCTCTTGCCTCAATATTCTGCCGGACATGTGGTCAAATCCAATTTGAGGCCAAGGCCAATTACCGCTGTATGGAAGATAGGATCCCTTTTCCAGGATTCGTTTCTTATCCCAGCACTCTTCGACGTAGTTACGAGACTTTATTGATAAATCAGTCCAGCGCTTATTCGTCCCTTGAGGTTGAATCAAATCAACCCTGTATCCTGTTACATGAAGTTCATCATCGATAACATAGAGTTCAGCGAGAGCATTATGTTGTGATGATTGTACACACCATTCATAGATATCATCCCAACTAAATTCATCATTCGTGGATGCCATTTTTACGTAGGCTTGACATGGCTCTTTGAACCTATTTTGACTGTTCCCCCATCGAACACCCCATGAGGAATACGGAATATCGCCATCCAAGTTTTCGATAGGAACAACCATCTCTCCACCTCGTCGTCCAATGTCCAAAATAACGGCTTCATGTAAAAGATTAGGATTTCGCTCAAATTCTAATTCCAGCCAATCCAAGGTTGGCAAAGGCACTGATCGGTGCCAATGGCAGTAAAGGACTTCAGCAGAAGTTAAGGATATTGAACCATCTTCATTTCTACGACCAATTGCACTTTTTTCAAAAAGCCGAGTTGCCAGAGGCGGTTTAAGCGTCCAATTCTCACCATCAAAAGAAGGTCGTTGGAATGGTTTACGGTCAGACAATTCGGGGACTACATCTGGACCGATTGGACGAGTTGTGCGGACTCGTGGTTTGTAGCGACGTTGCTGTCGGACCATGCTTCCTCGTCAGAGAACACACATATTGTTTCGTCGATTGAACCGATTGTCCTAAAGACTACCACCATGACATACAATCAAGGGGGATGAACATGGTTAGCGGCTTCTTAGGCACTCTAACAACGGAAGAGCGAACTCTCTTGCATCTTATGTTTCATCAACTGCCAGAAGGAGTATGGGAGGCTCCTGCTGAGTTAACTCAGGCAGGAATCTCTGCAGCGGTCCATGTTCAGAGAAAACACGTTCCACGCACCCTAAAGAGACTAGAAAAACAAGCTGCCATTGACAACACCAGTCGACACGTACCCGGAGCTCGACAAAGAAGAAGAGTATACTCGTTAACCATAGAGGGAAGGGAACGAGCGAATACACTGTACAAAAAATTAGGTAAAACTCCAGTTCGAAGTGATGGAAAAACTGTATTGCTTGAATCATTTTTCAAATCCTCTGTCTCTCCACTTGAGACATTAGCACATATTGATGAACATTTAGCCTATCATCAGAATCCAGTTCTATCACCAGTATCTCATCCTGAAGGAGCGGCATCTCTTGATGCTCAAGCTGGAGAGGCTCTCGTTCGTAGAATGTTTGCACGTGCGTGGGAAGATGGTCGAATAACAAAAGATGAACAGTTATTACTCAATGAAGTCGTAGACTTCTTGGGTATGCATCCTGAACGTGTACGTAGACTTTCAAAAGAAGCACGTCGAGAGATCAACGTCCCCCCTCCAGAAGAAATATATCTTGATATGCTGAGACAAGCACTTGTTGATGGTACAATCCACAATGAAGAGGAAGCATTGCTAAAAACTGTTCAAGTGGCTTTCGATATCGATATAGAAACCCATGAACGGTTGCTTAATGAAGCCAGAGAACAGCCTTTCATCCCACCGGAATTAGCGTCATATCGATCGGTTTTACGTACTGCATTATCTGATGGAATTATTACTGGAGACGAAGAAGCAATGTTGTCTACACTTCGTCAACAAACAAACATCTCAGAACAAGATCATGCTACACTCTTGGCTGAATTACAAGATGACATTTGAAGAGGGAAAATTATGGGAATGAACGATGATGATGCACGAGTGCATGACGCACTAAGAAAATTGGAAAGTGATTTGAAATCAATAAAGCCATCTAAAGTTTTGCTCGTTGGGGATATCATGATGGATTGTTATATCCATGGGTTCGCTAACAATCTAAATTCAAGAGCCCCTGTCCCAGTGTTGAAAGAAATCTCTAGAGATGAAGATGTTGGGGCGGCTGCACACGTTGCCCGTGGTCTTGATTCACTAGGCCTCTCGAGCCAAATCCACGGTGTTGTTGGAGATGATGGACCTGGGCTTGCAGTATTGGATATGCTCGATGCAGAAGGTGTTGATACATCGGGTATCGCAGTATTGGAGGATCGAATTACTACGGTAAAAACACGATTATTAGGTGCACGAGAAGGACTTGTTCGGGGAGAACAATTGCTGTTGCGCTGGGATATTGAAGATGAAAACCCAATACCTGAACATGCATCAGAAAAGCTCATTGATCAAACGATTAATGCACTACCCGGTTCTTCTTGTTTGATTCTATCCGATTATGGATTGGGCGTCTTAAATGATGAAGGGGCTGCACGACTTATCTCGGCAGCGAAAGAACATAATGTTCCCATCATCGCGGATCCTAAATTAACAGGTCTGCATCGTACAAAAGGGGTTGATTGGGTTATGTTTCAATCGAAAGGTCTCGAACTTATGAGAAGAAGATTAGGTTCACCAACTGGAACTGATGCAGCAATCAAATTACTCGAAACTAATGATTGGAAGCATCTTGTCATTCTCGAAGGCCAAGATGGTGTAACAATCCATTCCAAGGGAGCAGATACTGTTCACGTGCCTTGTATGCTTGAAAATATTCGCCAAATGATTGGATTGATCGATGCTGCCGCAGTTGCAGTTGCAACGGCCATTTCGTTGGGATTAACTGTTGACGAAACAGCTCAATTAGCAAATGCAGCAAGCGAGTGTATTCTAACTGCTGATAGAACCGACCGTTTTGTATTAAGATTAGACGATATGATCGATCGTATTGGTGAAATCGCTTGGAGCCTCCAAGTATCGAAGCGCTGAGGCGAAGATATGAGTTCATGGCTAAGACCTACCACCGCTGATATCGGTCTACGATCATTTGCCGCCTCCTTTGAGCGACTGTTCGAGGAAACCTCCTATGGTATGCAGAATTATCTCATCGATTCAGAATCTGCTAAACAAATAGGTTCACTTGTTCATCATTCATCAGTTTGGAATGTTTCAGTACCCCTACATGAGGAAATGAATAGTATTCTTCTAGTGAAATGGCTAGAAGAAGTGTTGTATCAAGATGAAGTTGAGAGAAAGTGGATGGTTGAAAGCACTGTTCGTATTCAAAATGATGAAACTGCAATACATCTTGAGGCTCATGTATTATGGGTCTCTTCAGAATCCATAAAAAAAGAAGTCGAAATCAAGGCAGTAACACGCCAAGATCTTATCGTAATGGAAGTAAAGGTATACGAAGAAGTTCCATCACAATGGCCAGAAGTTCCATCATTCGAGGGCCCCGGTTGGTTTTGTGATGTCGTTTTTGATATCTAAAAAGTGGGAATCCTCAGGTGGACGCTCGTACTTTTGAGCCAAATCTGCACACTTCCTCCGTCCCGAATCCCTACAGCATCCATGGCCCCAGGTAGGGATGCTCCGTTCCCGGCCTGACCTGTTCCCCCGG
>QXYA01000114.1 GCA_009887135.1 Candidatus Poseidoniales archaeon | reverse complement strand
CGCCGAGTATGGACAAAAGAAGAAGCCCGGAGATTCCAATGGCGATTGTCACCTTATCGTAATTTGAATCGGGTCTTTCGTCCATGTCACTCGATTCAATCAATCATGTTCAAAATAAAGAGTTATTCCCGACGAGGAGTGATATATTACCCTTGGTTGTTTAGAAATTACAAGGAACTTGGCTGGTATTCTATCATTAAGGAAGATCAGTGGAATCTGACTTAGGATACACATCCCATGGTTTTGCCCCACGCTTACGAAATGCGGACTTCCACATTGATCTTACGATGAGCAAAGCGAATTTGAAGGTCCTTTTGATACTCTGAAAAGGATGCAAGAGGTACCAGAGAGGATTCCTCCATTCCCTGAGTGGGTACCGTAATTGCCGAATAATTCCATCAGGGATCTCTTCGTTCACTCCATACACCATAGGGCGCCGATCCTTTGGCATGAAGTACGTTCCAAACAGTTGATCCCAAATGGGTAAGAATGTGGAATAGTTTGTCCATATAGCGTCTCGTTCATTGGTATGATGCCAGTGATGGAACTCTGGAGTGATGATTAACCGATGGAGCCATCGAAGTTTCCAACGAACGTTGGCATGCAAAAACAGTCCCAAAACGAGTTGAGCTGCTGCAAGAGCACCAGTTATTTCTAGACTAAATCCGGCTGTTATCAAGAACACAAAAGCAGGTGCTAGTATCGTTCCATCCAAAGGATGACCTCGAAATCCACTTGCCCAATCAAGGTGCTCAGTCGAGTGGTGAATCGCATGAAACTTCCATAATACGGGGATCTCATGATAGAAACGATGCGTCCAATACACGAGTGAATCGAACAAGATAAGGCCAATGATGGGCATGTATTGTTCAGGAATTTGTTCAACATATGGCCTAATTAAAAGACCAGGAATCCAAGCTAAACTAAGAATGGCAATACCTACTGCCACGATTCCAGACAGAATGGCAAGAATGGGTGAAGCCAAAGCATAGCCAATATCAGTGTCAAGTTTCGGCCGTCGTATTTTTTGTCCTTTATGTCGAGGGAAGAGTTTCTCAAATGGAACAACAATGACGAAAAGAAAAATGACGATGAAAATGGCCTCTGTCGAGAGATACAAGGCGCCTGCGATCAAAATAAGGGCGAGGAAACGAAAAAACATCGCCACAATTCGACCTTTTGTCGTGATCTTCTCATCATCCACATTGAAACTTCCATGATACATCGCTTAATGCTATCTCATCATTGCGTAGATGCAAGGAATATTAAATGGAAACTCTCAGCAAGCATCATGTCTTTCAAAGCATGTCCCCAATGCATGAGCATCAGAATTTATCCCTACATGGGATTCATGACAGGGCAACAATACCAATGTCAGGATTGTGAAAACATTTCACCGATCATCTTTGAATTCGATACAGAAGAAGCATACAAGGCGGTATTACAGGCTCGGCTTGAAGAGGAAGAGTAAGCAAATCTACTTGAGTTGCCCCTTTTCATCCCTAATCTTGATATGTAAAGAGTCCAATTTTCTTAATGGATGGGATGCATATGGATGAGCGCAAGCAAGATGCAATGAGTCAATCAATGTTGAAAGCATTGATCGAAGAACACGAAGATGAGCAACAAATCAAGCGAGAAGTTCGTCGTGTTCAGAAAGCCAATTCTACATTTGAAACGCTCGCAAATAGAATCATCAATGATGCCCAAAATGGACAATCTCATCGATCGGTCGCAAACAGTTTACTAAGTGACATAGGTGTAGGCGTTACACCGAAAGAGAATCGGCGAAATCCACTCCGTCATGTAGGGCAACGAGCCAAGAAAATGCCACTTGAAACTCGAAAGATTCGACGGGTAAAGAGGCAATCAAAGGCTCCTTTACGAACAAGGCACCGCCCAGCCATTGGTGAACAAAGCACTCAAATGTCGCATCGAACCCTTCGACCGTGATTAAACAATCATGAAAAAGGGACACCACCGCCGTAAGGTTGGTGAGTCCATGGGAGATATTGCAAATCCAAGCGAAGAACATCAAATGCTCCGGGAAATGATTCGGGATTTCACTCACGAATTTGTCGAACCACAAGCACATGAATTTGACAAGAAAGAGCAATTTAATCTGGATTTATTTCGCCAACTCGGTGAACTAGGACTTCTTGGAATCACTGTTCCTGAAGAATACGGAGGATCTGGCCTTGACGCCGTTGCAGCAACTATTGCTCACGAAGAGTTATCCTATTCAGACCCAGGGTTCACACTTGCTTACTTAGCACACTCCATGCTCTTTGTCAATAACTTAGCTCAAAACGGCTCCGAAAAGCAAAAGAATCGTATTCTTCCAAAAGTCTGCTCTGGAGAATGGATTGGCGCCATGGCTATGTCAGAACCAGATGCAGGTACTGATGTTCTTGGACTTTCGACAACAGCAAAGCAGAACGATTCAGGTGATTGGATTCTAAACGGTCGAAAGATGTGGATTACAAACGGATGCATCGATGATCAAGGAACACCTGCTGACATCGTTTGGGTCTATGCTCGAACTGGACATGACGAAAAGGGACGTCCCCTTCTCTCAACCTTCTTGGTAGAAAATGGAATGAAAGGCTACAGTGTCGGTCAGAAAATCTTTGACAAAACAGGTATGCGTGCTTCAAACACTGCAGAGCTTGTTTTCGATGATTGTATTGTACCTGCCAGTAACTTGGTTGGAGAACAAGGTAATTCATTGATTCACATGATGGGTAATCTTGAAATTGAGCGACTCACACTGGCTGCAATGTCACTTGGTATTGCTCGTAGAAGCCTCCATGAAATGAATCGTTATGCTTCAGAACGAGAAGCATTTGGATCTCAAATCCGTTCATTTGGACAAATGCAACGTCATATTGCTGAATCATGGGCAAAGTACAGAGCTATGCGTGCTTACATCTACGATACAGCCAATACGATTCAACTCGGTAAAGCCGGACAACGTCTCGATTCAGATGGTGTGAAGTTATTCGCAACAACTGCTGCTAAGGAAATAGCTGATTCAGCAATTCAAGTTCTTGGTGGCTACGGATATGTTGGAGAATACCATGTCGAACGACTATGGAGAGATTCAAAACTTCTTGAAATCGGTGGAGGCACTCTTGAGTCCCATCAAAAGAACATTACAAGAGATCTTGGAAAGAACCCAGAAGCCATCAATCGATGACTTCAACAGTTTCTTTGACGCCAACCATTCGCTTTGTCATTCTCCAAGCAGACGTAATCATACTGACGCCTATAATTGCACTCGATGCTAGAACTGTTGTCCAAATCCATGCGCTTGAGATGGTGTCAAGTGATTCTTCGGAAAGTAACATACCCATCATTGTAGCCATCGCTATAGCGAGTGAAATCTGAATTCTGTAGAGTAAAGGAACTCTAAGTACAGAACCCGTTTTCCCCATTCTTTGAAACAAAAACAAAGACCAACCAAAAACACCAAGAGTCCATAGCGGAATTCCCAAACTATACTTCTCCATAAGTAAAATTTCATTGTCTTTGAGATACCCATCTACTGCAAATAGTGAAACAAGTAAGAGGAGTGAAGCACCCATGATGTTCAGAACTTCAATCATCACATTTGTGCTCTTATCAACGTGAGGATTTACTTGTTTTACTTCAGTTGGTTCATTTACTGTGTTTTGAAGGGATTCGTTACTATTTGACTTTCCAATAAGGAGGATTCGTCGTTCTAGCGAATCTACTCGTTCACTTAGCCGAATCATTTCCTCAACGATTTGAATTTGAGCATCCGTTTGAGCATCGAGGACGTTGAGTTGGTCTGTATCGACGTTAGGCAAAACCATCATTGGTGGTGCCAAATCGATATACCCGTCATCTTTAATTTCATTTTTTAAAGATTCAATTTTAGCTTCTTTCTTCTTTTTAGAGCGCTCTTTGGATTCCAGTACCTTACCTTGAATAGCCTCAGAGGTTGTATTAATCGAGGTTTTTGTAGCATTTGCAGCCTTTATCGAAAGATCTGCAATTTGAGTTTTGGTCTTTTTTAGAAAATCCAAAATCGGGGATTGTTGTTTTTCTTCCCCTAACATGGTAACGCTAAGCATTAGAGATAATTAGCACATTCGCCTTCAGTATTCAACTGGTATTGGATCGAGAATACGCCATAAATACCAACATGCCATCGTTCTGTAAGGACTCCATTGTTTGGCCATTTCTTCTGCTTCATCCATTGTAGTGATTGAAGGATTCAGTTTCTTTATAGCATTTACAAGTCCGATGTCCTTTGGACTATAGATATCTGGCAAACATAGAGAGAAGATCATAACCATCTCAGCAGTCCACGGTCCAATGCCTTTGAATTGTATCAGATGCTTACGAATTTCTTCAATTGAGGACGATTCGAATGGAAACTCCAACAATTGCTTCGAAGATTGAGCTAATCCCAGAATATATCCGCTCTTGGGACGTGTTATACCACACGCAGCAATTTCTTCTTTACTGAATTTCAAAACATTGGAAGGCTGAACATCCCCAACCAGTTCTACAAAACGGTTCCAAATACTCTCTGCTGCGATGACACTGATTTGTTGACCAACAATTGAGCGAATTAACGTGTTGAATAAGTCTCCCTTTCCTTCCAATCCATGTGGTCCATACTGTTCAATTAACGGCCCCATAATTGGATCCTTACCAAGATGAATCAAACCGTCACTCCACCAACCAGGAATACCTACGTGCATGATGCTGCTAGCGCCACAGAGGTTTTGAGGACTCGTACGGTGCCACAACCATGCGAGACCAATTATTGCAGATGTTGCAGTTGAAGGATGTAGACCGCACTGGATGGGTTCGTGCTGGGGTGAACAAGCCAGAATCTGTTGCTGCTCATTCATGGGGAATGGCAACCTTAGCACTCAAACTCTGTCCTAAAGAACTTGATTTGTCAAGAGTCTTATCCATGTGTCTTGTTCATGATTTAGCAGAAGTCATTGTTGGTGACTTAACACCTCATGATAACATACGAGGTGAAGAAAAGCATCGTCTTGAACGAGAAGCAATGTTGGCCATGGCTCCTGAGTGGGTAGATTTGTTCGATGAGTATGAATCTGCCTCTACACCTGAGGCTAAATTCGTTAAAACAATGGATAAACTGGACATGGGTTTGCAAGCAATTCGATATACTGAACAGGATATTGACTTATCTGAATTCATCTCAAGTGCAAGGAAAACCACAGACCAAACAGACCTCGCATATCTCCTCGAATGAGATAATCGAGCCGACAATAACAAAAACACCTACGTGCGCCGATGGGTTACAGCCCGATAGTGTAGTGGTCCATCATGGTGGGTTTTGGTCCCGCCGACCTCGGTTCAAATCCGAGTCGGG
>QXYA01000113.1 GCA_009887135.1 Candidatus Poseidoniales archaeon | reverse complement strand
AAAAGGTAAAAGAAGAGGAATAAATGTATCAAAACAGTTCTCTTTTCTGGAATTTAATACCGGAATCTGGAATTTGTTTATGCAAAACACCCATTCATTCATAAGGTATTGTGACAATATAGTATCATGGAAGAAACATTTGAAGCGAACACGCAAGATGATGACCATGTTAAGGAATGGATGGTAGAATTCATTGCAGTGGTTAACGATACAACGAACCAACATCTTTCAGTTCTCTATGGAACAGATAAAGAAGATGTTCAACGGGCTTTATTGCATGAATTGAGAAGAATCTACACCGAAACAGATCGAATTGATGTTACCATCGTTCGTCTTGAAGAATGCAAATCTGAGGAAGGCACCATCTTTGAAGGACTCTTTATCCCTTAAGCTCGTTCTCGATAACTAATGATGATGTCTTGGTTATTTTGGAGGATGTAGTTGTCGAATGAATCAATCTCTTCAAGAGTACCGTTCGCATCACGATTGTACATAACCAGTTCATGAGTAGAATTGACTTTGTAGTCAAAGATACCAGTTTCATCGAAGTGTTGACCCCAAATATCGAAAAATACACCGAGTTCTACATCCTCTTCAGTTTGCATTTCTAAGTGGAGTTTACCATCCGAAGAATGCGTGTGGACTACGTGCATATTCGCACCAGATTCGTTGCAGACGTCGCTATTTACACCTATATTTTCAGATATTGTAACAAATTGTTCTTCAATTTGAATGGTCAGATACATGTGATCATGACGTGTGAGCTCTCCATGAGAGAGACATGTTGAAGCAAGTGGATGAATTTCATCAAGGGAATTACTTTGTTCTGTTTCATTCGTAATCTCATTAACTGAAGTTGAGGTTGAATCATCATTAGAAAGAATGTAGCCGCCTTGATAAGCGACTGCCAGAAGAGCAGTCAGTGCAATGACTACAATTGCTGTATCTCGATTCAGAGAATCACTTCCTAGTTTTCTTTAACTCAGGAGCCCACTCGTCTGATTCGTACAACCTAAGCAAGAAGAAGAAAGCACCCAATGCAATAAGATTGGCAATGTGAGCAGTTGTACAAAATGGACAAATCAATCCTTCTTTGATCTCATAACTAACGAGAAGGCCAATCACTGGAAGACCTGCAATCGTCGCCCCTAAACCTGCTTTGAGGAAGGTGGGTGTGGTTAAAGCGAGTGGTTCTTTAGCGATTGTAATAACAATCCAAAGAAGAACACAGAAGGCCACCATTCCGAGAAGGCCCCATGGTTGATTGATGAATGGAACGGTATTGTATTCAGGGTTTCCAATAAGACCGTCACAATTGAGGATCGAACTTCCTGTGCAAACGCTTTCCCCTTCACTGAGTTTATTGTGCATCCATAGCGTATGTGCAGATACTGTGAATCCGCCTGTACAAACCAGCATTAAACCTGCTAGCGTACGACCACGCTTGGTTGAGGTTGAAGGCCATTTGTTGACAAGGAATCCATTCATTGATTCACCCAATGGCGTCATTAGAAGGACACCAAAAGCGATGATAACAGCGTGAAATGAGAGAAGAGTGTACTCATTCATTGTGTTCCACCTCCATATTTCTTTGTCAATTGCTCAATCGCTTCATTGAGTTCGATGTAATTATCTCCAGTATAGTCTGTTAGAGGAAATACTTCTTCGTTTACAGCATCCCAGCCGATAGAGTTGGAACTCTGTCCAGAATTCCAGGCAACCATACCGTCAGGTTGTACCAAGAAGTATGTCGGTGTAGCACCAACATCCCAATCGGCAGCGATATCAACGTCCAAATCATCAACATATGCGAACGTATGTTCGTAGGTATCTCTAAATTCCTTGATTTCAGTACGTGATGAGTCACCAACGAATTCAACAGCGATTGCAATGAAAATTACTTCAGGACCGTCCCAAACCGAGGATGAATATTGCTCAGCCCAGTTTCCAACATCTTCTGCACTTTTCTTACAAAAGCCACAGTCAGTATCTAAAAATTCTACGGCTATCCAAGGAGCATCACCCGTTGAGTTCGGGCTCCACTCAGGCGTTAAGAGATCATCAAAAACAAAGGTCTGCCAACCGTTTCCGTTATAGGCTTCCGATGTAAAAATAGGGGCTCGCTCTCCAGGTTGTGTACCTGTTGCGATAGGATTGGATGTGAAAGCTACGACAAGAAGTCCTACAAAGAACAGGGATATCACGATTATAGCGGCTTCACCACGGGCGCTGGCTTCTTCGGAGCGGTATAGATTCTTCATCATCTCACTAGTTAAGCCCAAGCAATCCTCAGACATAAGGGCGATGGTATTGTGCAGAAGACTTCGGTCAATTATCAAGACCAATTTCTTGAATTAAAACACGAGCAGTGTGCCGAACGGCCTCTTCACTGTTGAATTTTACATTGAAACCAGAGGCAATCATTTTGTCAATGGCAAGCATAGCACGTGGAATATCTCCTGCCCAACCTCGAGAACCACCTGTATATGCAATCTGAGCATCGGTATAACCCGTTTCTTCAACAACAATTTCCGCAATACGTCGAACACTGCATGTATCATGGCTGCCCAGGTTGAAAAGATTGAGCGGTTCATTTTGGTGTTCCATCACGTGAAGAATGCCACTGACGCAATCTCCAACTTCCATGTAGGATTTTTCTTGTCGCCCATCCCCAAGAACTTCGAGCTCAGCAGGGTTTTTCTTGAGTTTATGGATGAAATCAAAGATTACGCCGTGTGTTCCACGATCGCCGATGATGTTTGCAAATCTGAAGATGTAGCCTTGGAGGCCAAACGTTCCAACCCAACTGCTGACCAATGATTCACCTGCTGATTTACTCGCACCATACAATGAGATCGGCATGCATGGACCGTGATTCTCAGGCGTTGGCATCGGCGCATTTTCACCATAAACGACTGAAGAGGAAGCAAACATAATTGTTGGAACACCATGTACTCGCATAGATTCAACAACATTGTACGTTGCAAGGGTTCCTTGTTTGAGATCAGTATCTGTGATTTGTGTACCTAATCGAATATCTGGATTGGCAGCAAAATGGAAGACAACATCGACACCTTCGAAGTATTGAGACATCGATTCATAATCAGTAATGTCGACATGGTGATGAGTGACTTGGCTGGAATGGTGGGCAAGAAATTCTTCTTTTCCGCTCGATAAATTATCGAGGACAATAACGTCATCTCCACGCTCAACCAAACGGTCAATCAAATGTGAACCAATAAATCCAGCACCGCCAGTGACTAAACTTCGCATGGATTTGCGTAATGATACTCTATGTCAAAGTTTGCTATTGCATCCAAGCAAGGTTTTCTATGCTATGTCGGATAAGAAACAACTCATGCGAGTAGGCCTTGTTTTGGTATTTCTCCTTGTATCAGGCCCTCTTTCGTTCGTTCATGCTGAAGTTCAAGAGGATGTTTTTGAGTGTCAAACTCGAGAACTCTCCTTTGGCGTCAACAACGCTTTCCTTAGAGCGATGACTGATGGCTCATCCCAACCGAGTGAATCATGGTTGCTGTACATGCCTGCAATGTGCGGGCAATCAGAATCGGATTTGAGAGAGGCTCTACCATTCCAAATCGAAACCATCGAACAACCCAGTCAAATCCAAGGTTCATTCATCATCGAGATCGCTCAACCGAACGATCTTCGAGACCAACTCGACTCAATGGATTTCATTGAACGTTGGTCTGCCATACAAGAACATACAAACATACCACGATTTATTCCAAACGATCCATCGTTTTCATCACAATGGCATCTGCTCAATACGGGACAAGGATCGGGCACAGTAGGCGAGGATGCAAATGTAACCGGTGCATGGAATAGTGCCACGGGAAACGGAGTACTCATCTCAGTTGTCGATGATGGTGTTGATCATCAACATAGCGATCTCTCACCAAACTATCTCACCTCAATCGACTACGATTACTGTGGGAATGATGGCGATCCAACACCAACCTCCAATGACGGACACGGCACGGCTGCCGCAGGTGTTGCAGCTGCAAAAGGAAACGACAACAATGGCGTAGCCGGTGCTGCTCTGGATGCTGATCTTATTGGTCTTCGATTAATCGCGTGTTCAAATACAGACCAAGATGAAGCAGACGCAATAGGGCATAGGAGAGACATCGTCGGAGTCTCCTCTAACTCCTGGGGGCCGAGTGATAATGGTCGAACGCTCAAAGGCCCTGAACCACTTTTGCAAGCCTCATTGGAAGACAATGTATACCTCGGCAGAGGGGGCCTAGGAACCATTACAACACTCGCAGGTGGTAACGGCCGAACCAGTGGTGATAATTCCAATTACGACGGATATGCAAATACTCGATTTACAATAGGAGTTGCAGCCATTAGCGACTCTGGAGAACAATCCTACTACAGTGAAGATGGAGCAAATATTCTGGTTGCTGCCCACTCAAACGGCGGTTCACAAGGAATCACAACAACAGATATTCGTGGTTCGGGCGGTTATACATCCTCTGACATTTACAATAACTTTGGAGGCACGAGCAGTGCGACCCCTCTCACATCGGGCGTCGTCGCCCTCATGCTTGATGCCAATCCAGCATTGACCTATCGTGATGTCCAGCATGTTTTGGTCCATAGTGCTCGTACAAACGATGCTGCAGATAATGACTGGAGTGTTAACGGTGCAGGTCATGATTTCAATCACAAATACGGCCATGGAGCCCTTGATGCAGGTCTTGCAGTTCACATCGCTGCCAATTGGACAAATGTAAATCCTGAACTGAATTGGACCAGCGGTGAAAAATCTGTTTCTCAGGCAATACCTGATAATACGGCCAATGGATTATCCGATTCAGTCCTGGTTAATGCAGGCTTATTGGTTGAAACGGTTGAGATCCGATTCGATGCAGATCACACCTACAGGGGCGATATCGAAGTCAGTTTAACCTCACCAGATGGAACCATTTCACGATTAGCTGAAGTCCATAATGACAACAATAACAACTACAACGAATGGGTCTTTTCTTCAGTGTTGCATTGGGATGAATCTTCTGATGGAACATGGACGATTGAAGTCAATGATAACCAAAACGGTGGTACTGGAACTTGGAACCACTGGGAACTTCTTATTCATGGGGCTGAGGAAGTCATCGATACAGATAATGATGGATTACCAGATGAGGATGAAGAGAACATACACAATACCGACCCATTCGACGCAGATACTGATAACGACAATCTACCAGATGGTTTTGAGATATTCAATTCTTCAACGAATCCAACCGATGATGATACCGATGATGATTTGCTTCTCGATGGTCAAGAGGTTCTGACATTCCTAACCAATCCATTACAAAGCGATACTGATTCAGATGGATTGGATGATGGTACAGAAGTGCTTGTAACAAATAGTAATCCTCTCGTTTATGATGCCGATGCTGATGCAGACGGATGGTATTGGTTCCAAGATTGCGATGACACGAATCCACTGATCAAGCCAATGGTTCCTGAATTATTGGACGGTATCGATAACAATTGCATAGACGGGATTGACGAAGGTTTCGCACAACTTGATTCGGATAATGATCGGCTAAGTGACTGGGCAGAATTCCATGTTCAAAATACGGATTGGTTAGATTCAGATTCTGATGATGATGGTCTCGAAGATGGAGATGAAGTTCAGATTTACTTTTCTGACCCGACCACCTATGACCCAGATGATGATTTAGACGGGTATTATTGGTTCCAAGATTGTGATGATACAAATCCAGATCGCAACCCTGGTCTTGATGAATGGCTCAATGGAATCGATGATGATTGTGATGAATCCATCGATGAGGATTTCATAGGTTTAGATCGTGATCGAGATGGATTGCTGGATCTCGATGAGTTTAGCATCTTTGGTACAGATTGGTTGGATGCTGATACGGATCATGATGGACTTCAGGATGGGTATGAACTCTTCATCAATACAAATCCATTATTTGCTGACCTCGATAACGATGGAGATGGTGTTCGATGGTTCAATGATTGCAACGATAATGACTCAAGCATCAGTCCATTCAAGGAAGAAGTACGTAATGGAATTGATGATAATTGCAACGGTGAAATTGATGAAGGTATACAACCCCTTGCTCCTGAAATCTTGATCGTATCCATCTCTGATGCGGAACAAGTGGTCAAAGAATCAATCCAAATCATAACATATGTGAATCAAGATACTCTGGAAATGATCTATGAGTTTGAGCCTGGTCTGTCCATTGAACTTCAACAAAATAAGGCCATAGTTACTACGCTTAATCCAGGAACATATGGAGGTAGTGTGTGTGCAATTGCAGATTCTACCATCGACTGCCAACAATTTGATTTCACCTTTGTTGAAGAACAAGAGACTGTTGTTGAACCAATTGCAAAAGAAGATTCTAAACAAAGTTCGTCATATGGAAGTCAAGTTTCACAACATTTCATGCTCATAGCAATAGGAGTTCTGATTCTTCTAGGCATCGTTGGTATCGGTTGGAAAAGAGAAAAAACTGATGGAATATGGCAGCCAATTCAATCTGAAATACCAGGTAATGTCCCCAGTGCTCCCGATCTAAACCTCTTAACCAATGGCTTTGATAACCGTTGAAGTTGTTCGTTAACATTACCTCACCGAGTGAGGAGATGTGTTGAAAATGAGCAAGACAAAGAAAGAAACGAAGCAAGAAGAAGAAAGCCGAACCCTATTGGTTGGATATGCCCGCCGCAGTAATGCTGGTGGTGCGATTAAATTATCCATCAATACTGCAACGTTTGCAGATTGTGAAACCTATGAAACAAGCGACGGGGAATCCTATGTTCCTCTCGTATTGTCCATGGCAGCTCTGCAAAGAGTGATCGCTGGGGAACGAGCAGTTACCACCGTTTCTCAACTCCTAGATTAGGATGAAACACGGTTGTAGTAATCATGTTCATTCATGGACATGAAGCCGGTCGGTAAAGAGTTCAGGCTCTGTATCGCCCTTTTCCTTTAAAAAAGTCTTATTTTTCAATTACGACTATATATTCTATATTTGCGAGGTCTTACTAATGGGCAAGGATGACTCGGCCCCTCGCATCATTGCGGGTATGCCGATGTACAACGAAGAAGAGACCATTGGTACTGTTGTAACAATGGCTCTTCGACACGCAGATGAAGTCATCTGTATCGACGATGGATCTTCTGATTCAAGTGCTCGTATTGCAGAAGCCTGTGGAGCGACTGTTATTCGACATCGAAGCAACCAAGGCTACGGGGCTGCTCTGAAAACACTCTTCCAAACAACGAATACACGAGATGCTGATGTCCTTGTCGTCCTCGATTCCGATGGACAGCATGATACATCTGACATTCCTAAATTGATTCAACCGATTCTTGATGGAGAGGCTGACTTCACAATCGGATCGAGATTCGTCGAAGGTGGTGAAGGAAATTCAATGCCTGCATATCGACGCCTGGGGATCAAAGTCATCACAGCTGCAAGCAATCTCACCAGTGATTTAGGGATTAAAGACACTCAATCAGGTTTTCGAGCCTTTTCAAGAACTGCAATCGAGCGACTACGGTTTGATGCAGATGGAATGGAATTGTCACTGGAGATGCTTGAAGATGCGAAAGAAAAGCAACTCGTCATTCAAGAAGTACCAACCGTCATTCGATATGATGTTCCTAAGGGATCAAACTTTACAGCAGTTTCACACGGATTCACCGTATTGACATGGGCACTGCTTTCACTGTCTCAGAAAAAGCCGCTTCTGACTCTAGGGCTCCCTGGACTTGGTCTACTCGCAACTGGTGCTGCTATGGGCATGCAAACTGCACAAGGC
>QXYA01000112.1 GCA_009887135.1 Candidatus Poseidoniales archaeon | reverse complement strand
GCGTTGTTTCTGACTGGATTGATGTTACTCTCATCTTGGTCTCTGGCACTTGCCGCTGTTCCAATGGCATCTGCTCATGAAACCCAAGATGTCATTTCGTGGCC
This sequence comes from Candidatus Poseidoniales archaeon, assembly GCA_009887135.1. Taxonomy (GTDB): domain Archaea; phylum Thermoplasmatota; class Poseidoniia; order Poseidoniales; family Poseidoniaceae; genus MGIIa-L2. The sequence goes on along the minus strand of QXYA01000112.1, from coordinate 58,523 downwards.
TCTTTCGGGCAGTAATGATACGGGCTGGGTTCAACTCAATGCCACGATTGGTTCAGATCCAATTCTCAGCAGTCAAGCAACTGCAGATTGGATCCTCGAGTTCGCACCTGGTGCTGAAATCTCCAATGCTTCTCTCCAAATCCATGTCAATGGATCTGATGGATTGATGATCGATCAACCCCTCCTCGTAGCCAACGACATTGGCGTCAATCTCTTCGATTGGAGAGGATTGGGTATTCTCGGTGCTTCAGACTCTTTTGATGGGGCCAATCCATATTCCGATCGGCTCTCTCCAAACAGCGCTAGTGGCGCCGGTTGGACGCTTCCTTCAGGTGCAATGATTACCGAACTTGCTTTCGAAGCGCTTGCTCCAGTTGATCCTCTTACATCCTTTACTCCGGTAACAATACCAATCACGTCCTATGCCCAGCATCCTGTTGATGGGCAACTGTATCTGGCAACAGGTGAAACCATTCTGGTATTCGATGCCACAAACAATCCCGCAATCATTGATTTCTATGACTTTGACCTGCTTGAGGCTGAATCTGCACTCGGAACGATATCAGACATAGCAATAGGACCAAGTGGTAACCTCCACGTGGCGTTTACAGAACCTTCAGAATTTAGGATGATCTCAGCGACTGACGGAACTGTAGGTGCTGGTTTACCATCTTTCACTGCAGGAGATATCGAAGCCTTTGAAGTTCTCAATTCGGGTATTTATGCAGCAAATACCAACGGCGATTTGTACACGTTCGATTCAAGTTCATCCAGTTGGAACCTTCTTCTTTCAGCTTCCACATCAAGTGTCGTCAATGACCTACACGAGGAAAACAATATCCTTTACATCGCAACCGATAATGGTGTAGACCGATATGATCTAACCACCAACCAAGCACTTTCCTCTTGGAATTCTGGTAACGTTCTTCACAGCAACGAAATAACAGAAATTACGACTGCAGGAAATCAACTCCTCTTTTCTTCCCCCGACAACGGTCTTGCAAGATTCAACTGGAACTCAGGCTTTTGGCTTGCAACATGGAATGATGCGAACTGGCTAGCATCGAATACCGTTTCCGGTGCACAAGCACATCAAGACACACTCCATATCATGAGTGGAAATCAACTCCATCGTTACGATCTCTCAACTGGCGTTTTCGGCTCCTCAATCGATTTGAGCCAGATGAACCTAACTGACACATCCGCCAACATGATGATGCCCTGGGCACCAGGTGGTGCTCGTGCTCCATCCTCGATGATGCATGCTATGACCGATGGTAGTCGCCTTGTTCTCATCGATGCCACCATGCAAAGCACAATGCAGCGAGAAATTGTCATTGCCAGTGGCCCCTCTGGACCTGAAATGAGCGATGCAGTCGAGCATGATGGAATTCTCTACGTTGCAGGATATACTTCGGAGCAACTCGATAGATTCGATATCGCAAACTCGCTCTGGCTAACCTCGATCGACTTAGGAGACAAAATTACTGCCCTTGCTCTAGCAGGAGACACAATACTTGCTGGAACTCTTAACGATGGAGTCTTCCTGATCGAGAACGGCACTATCCGAGCAAATGTCCCACCTAGTTCCTCTACATCTTCACCAGATGCTGCCGACAATTACGTTCTCGATATTGCGGCTGTAGGTGATTGTGGAGATTCGATTGGATGTAACATCATCGTTGTTCAACCCAATGGAATTTACAGAATAGATTCTGATGCAACAGCCATAGGCTCTGCAACACTCCTGAAGTCTGGGGTTGGTTTAACTGGACAACTTGCAATTTATGCAGACATATGTTATGTAGCATCGACAGAAGGATTGCTAAGATACGAAATTAGTAACGATACATTCCTTGCTTCTTGGGGATCGACTGGCGTCAATGGTGTTGATTATGCCCCTATCGCAGTCGTCGGAGATATTGTTCACATGGGCCTGTCTGGATACGGGGTTGCTCGAAAGAATATCCTGACTGGGGAAATATTGACTCCGCTTAATTCCGATACAACCAACATGCAAACAAATACAATTTATTCCTTAGAAGCAAGCGGGAACGACTTGTGGATTGGAACCAATATTGCCGGATACATCTGGGATGGATTCTCAGTTAGTGAAACAACAATCGGACCCCGCAGTGATTGGACAAAACGCCCTTCTCAGCATTTTGACTACGTGCTTGATGGGAATGCAATGTGGTCCGGTACAAACATAGGCGTATGCAAATACGATCTCTCAGGAAACATTGCTGACTGCCTCAACGTCTACGATGGTATGCCAAATTGGGCGACATATGCTGTTGGCGTCAACAGTACAACTGTCTTTGGTGGAACGTTCTCTGGCGTAGGACTCATCGAAAAATCCTCATTCAGCGTTGTTGGTGAATGGGATGCTGGTTCTCAAACAGATAATGCAGTTGTAGAAATCATCGATGATATTGCCTACATCGGACTCAATGGAGTCGGTGTAGCTCGGTGGGATATAGCAAACAGCCAATGGCTCACAACGTGGACAACAAGTAACGTCCTTGACAATGGAAATGAGTTTGTTACTGGAATGATTGAAGACATCAGACCAGGGTTCATCTGGATTGGCGGGGAAGATGGTTTTCAGTTGATCAACACTACAACCGGTGCCGAAGCCTATGACATCGAGGTTTCAAACAGCCTTTATGTTGGCAATGGAGATCCGTATGATTTGACACTGTATGGATACATCATGTACTACCATCAAGGCACATCCAGCGACAGTATTTACGGCATTGATGTTGGGAATTTTACTGCGATTACGCCACTTGATGCTGGCCAGGAAGTCAGCGAAAATGGCGGAGATGTTGTCGGCATGACGATTGTGGGTGATACACTTCTCGCAAGCGTTGTTTCTGGACAATGGTGGAACCAGGAAGGGAGCGGAGGAATCGCTCAATACGACTTAGTATCTCAAACTTGGAATACATCGGTTTTGCCCGAAGGCTCAGTTGATCGAGTTACAGCATTCAACTCATCAACTGGACACACATGGATTTCTTGGGGAGAAATTGGCCTTGAAGTTTACAGCCCAAGCGGAACAAAACTTGGCTCTTGGGATACACTTTCTTTCCCAGTTCGGGAAATTATCGAATTTGATGGTTTGATTCTGTTTGCCACCGAAGACGGTGTTGAGCGATTCAACGAGTCTTCCTTCCAATGGGAAACAGCATGGACGCCTGGTAACGGCTTACCAAGTGCAATGGGAGACTGGATTGGAGAACTTTGGACTGATGGAAGTACCTTGGTAGTTGGTTCTGCAAGCTTTGCAGGCTGGGGTGGATTCCAGCGAGGTACAATCGGTCAACTCGATGCATCGGGCACCTGGACAACCTACACCACTGGTCAAAACGGGATTCCAAATGGGTACCCTATCTCAATGAATGAATGTGGCTCTTACCTGTATGTTGGACTCTTCAATAACAATGGAGGCGTGACATACATTGACCTTGCAAACACAACTGCTGTAGGCTCGTTTACCACCTCTGTTCTCAAGAGCGGGCGAGTTGCTGCAGTTGCTTGTGATCCATCTGATACGCTCTACGTCGGCTACGATGATGACGATCTGCCAATTTCAAAATACGATACCGTCCAATCTGCATGGATTGCTGAAATAACATCGAACGGAAACGGAATTCCAACAGACCCAGTATGGCTTGATGCATTCAGTTATGCTAACGGTAAATTGCTAATCGGTTACGATGATAATGGAGGTTTTGCAGCAATTTCAACACTTGGACCAATTACTGGTCAGGCCAGTGTTCAATCGGTTGGAACTGCAGTTACATCGATCAAATACAGTGGAAACGAATGGCTCATTGGGCAAGCAGGAGGTGCGAGTGGCTACTCTCACGTCGACAAACTGAGCTCTACTGGATTGAATACTGAATTTGAATTGCCAGCATTGGTCAGTGGTAACATCGAAGCAATGGTCAGCGACGGTTCTCGTATCTGGGTTTCAACGTACTCAGTCACTGTAAACGGAAATAATCCTGGCGCTGGATCCGGCGGTATTTTACAGGGAACATTCAACTCCAGTGGAGGTATTGACTGGAACGAAGGTTGGTCTTTATCTTTCAACAACCAGGTAAACTCCATGCTTATGGAAGGGAACATGATTTACATTACCACTCAGAATGGCGGCATGTACACCCTTGATACGACATCGAACGTGTTGCAAAGGAAGAGTGGAGCGGTCCACAACAGTCAAGACGGTCTCGCACTGTACCAATCAGGCAGTGTTTCAACGCTCTTCGTCGGATTACTCGGCACAACATCAACTGCTGCCGGTGTTCAAATGTTTGATATCGGAACCCAGCAATTCACAAACGGCCAACTCCTATCTGGACTCCCTTCAGACAATATCCAAGGATTTGCCTTCTCAAATTCTCATGTCTACATCGCAACACAAAACGGAATCGGTCGTTGGAATCTAACGACAAATGACTGGGATAATCCGTTAACAACCTCCGATGGACTACCAACGTCAAACATAGAAGACATTCGGTATATCTCAAACACACTCTACATTGCAAGTCCTAGTGGCCTTACTCAGTACATCCCAACAACAGGTGCGATGAATACAAACACGACTGCTGATGGTTTGCTCGGAAATTCTGTATGGTCTATTGAAACCTACACAACAAGTCAAGCAGGCACATGGTTGATTCTCGGACATGATGGTGCAGGAACTGAACGACCAGGTCTCACTGTCATTGACACATCGTCAAATTCTGTTGCTGCCACGCACCGATTCGACCAACTACCTTCCAACTACATTACGGCAGTCGCCTCAGATTACGCTGGTCTTCACATTGCAACCGATGTTGGACCGTTAGTTCACTACGATGGCCTGACCGGAGAATTCGAAGATGGACTTGCAAGTTTTGAACTCGGATCTGGCTGGCCAATCTATCGTATGGACAGTGATGGCTCGCACTTGATGGTCATGGGCGCCTCTGGAATGGCAATTCTTGAAGCGCAAACAAGTTCACATTCATTGCTCAAATCAGCAATCGTACAGAACCCAACCAATGTTGCGGTTGGGGCAAATGGTTTCTGGCTGACCACTTCTGATGCTGGCTTGAGAGGATGGACGCCAGCTACTGCCTTTGACGAAATGGAAACGCAAAGTGTACGATATGCAGATCCACTTAACATCGGATTTAATTCACAGTACATGGAAATCACTGATATGACTCATCCAGGACTTCAAATCGATCTTGTTACCCAAGACAATCCTGTAACTCTCAACAGTTCTGTTGGCGTAGCAGGTGTGCACGGACTCTTGTTCCAAACAGTTCCTCTCGTGATGACTTCTCCTGTCTCAAATGCGGCAGTATGGGCTCAATCAAGTACACTCAGATACGATGCTGTACTGGAACTTGATAACACAACTGGAGTGGAAAATAGCCTCCAATTAGCCATCAATAATGGCCAATTGATCAACGGAACTCGAATTGTTCCGATTAAACTCGTAGCACCAAGTAACGGAACAATCGAAGTTCGACTTGTCTATGATTGGATACGAAAGGATACACCTGTTGAAATTGCAGATATTTACGATCGTCCTGATGATGGCGGTGAAGCATTAACCGTCGAATGGTCCCTTGTCCATGATCCTGACTTCAATCGTTATCTTGTCTATGTTAACGAAGGTCCGTGGGGCTCGCTACCAACCGATATCGATCTTGCTGGAAGAATCATCGACAAGACAGAATCACTTCACAGCCGACTCAAGGTTGACGTAACAACAGCCAACGGTGTACCTTTGGTCGACGGTGTTGAATATTATGCCCTTGTGGTCGTTGAATACGATAATGGACGCTTCGGATTACCAAGTCAAATTGCTGGGCCAGTTACAACCAGCAACGAAGTACCGACCCCACCAATTTGGGCTTCTGCTCAACCGCTTGATGGTGGTGTAGAAGGCGACTTAGAAACTGAATGGGCTCGATGTTCAGCACTCGATCTTCTCGAAACCCGAATCTACACATCGACACAAGCCATGAACGATATCCTAGGTTTGTCTGTTGCTTACACTGTGATGCCAACAGAAGGAAATCTTACCATTCTAAATCTTGATGCTGGAAAGCCGTATTGGCTTGGATTCACATGTGTCGATATTAGTGGCCAAGAAGACATCATGAATGCGACAATCATTGGCCCAGTCGTTCCAACCGGTGGTATCGATGATGGACAAGCTCCTGCTAAACTCGAAAATGTCTGGGCAATAGACACACCTGAAGATGAAGGTGGAAGAATTACTGTCGGATGGGACCCAAGCGATGCTGGGGATTGTGCTTTCTACACGGTCTACATGATTACAGGGGTTGTCTTCGTAACGCAGCCTACTTCAGTCGCTGGATTCTCACCAGCAACAGTAGTCAATTCTTGTCAAGAGAACACAACGATTGTATCGGAATTAGACGATTTACCACTCGTTAACGGGCTTGAATATTACATAGGTGTCGTAGCATATGATACATGGTTGAATGCAGAATTAAACGATGTAAGCATCGTTCAAGCAACACCACTCGATAATTCAGATGGAGCCTCTATGCCTCCTTCTCGAATTGAGAATATTCAAGCATTCGATCATGCAAATGATGATGGAACTGCAATCGATGTGGTTTGGTCAATTTCTTCTGCTGATGATTTCAGCCATTATATCGTCTGGGCAGCCGACAAACCTGTTGATGATATTTCCTACGTATGGAACGCCTATGGAGACGACCCTGCAACCTGTGGCTGTATCTCTATCGACAAGCAATGGATTGACGAGGATAAGAATCCAATTGAATTAACATTGAATACTGCCCTGTATGGAGATGCTTCCCAAACAAACGAATTCTCATCTGCAGATACGCCACAATTGATTCAACCAGGAATCGAACTCTTCGTAACCGTCACCGTCCATGATTTACAAGGAAACGTCTATGTTGATTCATTATTATCTGCGAGTGTTATTCCAATCAACAACCTAGAGGATACAACACCTCCTCCACGTCTTGATGAGATTGTACTCGGCGACCGACCGATGGATGATGGTTCAGCACTCGATCTTGAATTCGGACTATCAACTGCAAGTGATATCTATCAGTACGAGGTCTATGCCGCATCCTGGTCGTTCACAAGCGTTGGCGTTGGCTCTGATGGGCCAAATGCACCAATTATGACTCTTGACAGACTCCCGGAATTCCCACTTATTCTAACGATTATTGCTGGTGATCTCCCGGTACTTCCAGGACAGGAAACTTGGGTTGCTGTAGTAGCTGTTGATTCTTCTGCTAATGCACACAAGACTGATCTGACTGTAGTCTCATCACAATCGGTTGATGATGGGATTACAGATCCGGGCAATTACCTTCCGACAATCGATGGGATAACCTTAGCGTGGGTTGCAGAAACAGACATCTTAGTAACATGGAACCACACAAATGATTTCGGTGTTGAAGGGTATCAAATCCATATATCCAATGAAGACTTTATGGACATCTCGGATGCAACATTCGTAGGCGACACGCTAACAGCGAACTCATTCGTTATCACCTCAACAGTGTTTACTGAACTCAACAACAAGTCCGCTTGGTACGTTTCAGTTACAACATTCGATGACAATCAAGTCCGTCAATCTGTGGATCCTTTGATGATTAATGCAGTTGAAAATGGAGTTGTAGACAGTGATGATTCAAATGATGGAACAGACTTCCAATCTCTCCTAACCACACCAAACCTGCTTGCAGCAGGACTTGTCTTTGTCTCGTTGATTCTACTCGTAGCTATCGTTCGTGGAAGAGGAAAGAAGTCACAAAAAGATAAGCAGTGGGAAATTCAAACTGCTACTTGGGGACTTGGAGAAGATGACGCGTGGAATTCACCACCAGATGCAGGTGTTCCGCCACCACCACCTGTTGAAACTGGTTCACTCTTCCAAGCTGCAGATCGTATCCAAAATCAACCGCTTGATCGACAAGAGTACATTCCTCCAATGCCAGTGATGAACCCTGTACGAACGCCTATTGACAATGATTTACTGAGTGATTTGGATATTGGGACCAAACAAAACGCTTCAAGCCCAGGTATTGATACATCATTCCTAGACGATCTCCTTTGATACCGTGATGCTCAAGTCATAGGAATGACTGGTCATGATGTGAGCAGTATGCAGCGACCTCCACGTTCCGCTGTTTTTACAACTCTGAGATATTCAAAAGAGCGAGGATTGTTTCTCTTTAAACAACATTCAGTTCGTTTCCAAGACCATGCTGAAAAACTTAAGATTGACTTACCAGATGAATGGAAAAGGGATGTCCTTAGCCAGATAGTGGCAATGAAATCTGAATTCCAAGATGGACTTGTACGGATCGAATATACTTCTGAGGGTACATGGAATATATCCAACCGTAAATATTCAACACGAAACGAGACATGTGATGCGATTACGGTTTCAGCGAAAATATGGCCAAAGCGAATCTCTGGAACGAAACACGCAGCATGGGATACGTATCATGAAGCGAAACAACAAGCTGAAGCCTCTGGAGTTGATGTAGCATTATTTGTTCATGAATTTGCCGTTATTGATGGTGATCGTGGTTCACCAATTTTACTCGATGAAGATGGAACTGTTTGGTACAGTTCATCTGCCCAAGCAGTTGACGGAATTACACTGCATTCGATTTTACCAGAATTGAAATCCTCTGGGTTTCCTGTTCAAAAGGGGAAACTCAACGAGCGCATGGTTGCGCGTTGTATCGAATGTGTTGTGTTAGGAAGCGGCCTTGGCGCCTCAACAATTGAATCGATTAATAGCGAAGAAATTGGAGATGGGACTACACGGTTGACCGATTTGTGTAGAATTGCACTATCTCGTCTTGAAGATGATGCTTCCTCATGGACAGGGGTGAAGTAAATCGAGCCTCTTCTTTCCTTACGGAATTCATTTCAGTCTCAAGGATTGCTCGGAGAAGATGCTTCTGAATTTGGCTCTCCGGATGAAATGATGTTGCTTTCTTCGGGTCCAAAAAGCCACCTTGCTACATTTTCTCTTCTTTGTGGACCAAGTACAACTCGAATTATCATTCGGCAACCTTCAAACGAAGTTACTCCTCCAATGCCTTCTCATTCTCCATTGAATGGTGAAATCAGATTGACTGAATCATCAACGTTAACCGCTGAATTGCAACACTGGAATGGACTTTCGTGGGAAGTCGGAGAAGCATTTACTTCAACTACAATATCAGAAATTCTTCGCTATCTATGTCCTAAAGAGCACATTGCATTTGAACAGAATCTGGCTACAGTTCCAATCTCAGGTCCATTTTGGACTGGTGCCTTCTCGTATGATTTAGTCCAATGGACCCAACCAATTGGATTACAACACCCGCCCAAAGAGAATGATCTTCTTTGCATTTTGTGGAGAATTGACAAATGTATTGTCCATTGCAAAGAGACTGACGTGATGAAGGCTTTCTCAACAGATGAGCGCTGGAAGGAGTTGGCGATTGAATCTCTTTCAAATCATGAGGTGATTGAAACCCTTCCATCTGTGAAGTCTTCAAATGTTCCAGTTTCAAATTGCACCGATGAAGAACATGAACAAATTGTGGAAACCATACATTCAGCCATCAAAGACGGGCAATTGTATCAACTCAACTATGGTAGAACTTGGGAGGGTTCTGTTGCATCTGAACCATGGGACATTCTATGCCATTCCGTTTCTTCAAACCCAGCGCCATTCTCTGGTTTTGTTCATGTTAAGGATGAAGATTTAGCACTCATATGCGCATCTCCTGAATCTCTACTCTCCACCAAAGGAGACGTCATAACAACTGCTCCAATCAAAGGAACCCGCCCAAGAGGGGCATCGCTTGCAGAGGAACTCCTATTGAGAGAAGATATGATTTCGGATCGCAAAGAACGAGCAGAACACAGAATGCTTGTCGACCTCATGCGTAATGATGTTGGAGGTATTGCAAAACCGAACCAAATATGGATTGAAAGATTTGATGTCGAAACATATGCGGAGGTACAACATCTTGTCACTCGCGTTCAAGGACGAATGAAAGATGGGCTTGATGCGTTTGATGCGTTTCAAGCTGTTTTCCCAGGCGGCTCGATTACAGGCTGCCCTAGAACAGTGGTCTGTGCTGCAATCGATGAATTAGAAAAACAGCCGAGATCGTTCTGGACAGGATCATTAGGATGGTTTGAAACAACAACGAACATGTCTTCTTGGAATATTATGATTCGAACTGCGGAATTGAAGAAAGATGTTGCTGGATGGAAGGCAAGAGTAACTGCTGGAGGAGGGATTACAATTGAATCAAATCCAAAGTCCGAAGTTGCTGAAGCTAAGTGGAAGGCAAACGCCTTATTGAGATCTTGTGGCTGGATGGATGATGATCGTCTCTCCATTCCGCGTGGAGACCTCTCAGTCCATTCTCTTCAAATTGAAGGTGATTTGAAATCAACCCCGAGTTCAAACGCCATCTTTACTGATGAATTCAAACAAAATTCTGTACTCCTTATCGATAACCTTGACTCGTTCACATACAATATTGCTCACATGGTTTGTGGTCTTGGACATGATGTAAACATCATGAATGGCAGGAGCGATACAACTCGTTCAGCAAAAGAGATCATGGAACAATTGAATCCTTCGCACATTATTCTTGGTCCTGGTCCTGGTTGGCCAAAGGACAGTCCGTTGACAATGGAATTCGCAACACTGGCTCTGGCAGGTAAATTACCCCCAACGCTTGGAATTTGCCTCGGCCATCAAGCACTTGGCATCGCTGCTGGCTGGCCGCTGATTCACAGTCCATCTGGTCCAGTTCACGGAACTCCTGTCGAATGTCTGCATAACGGCCATGGTCTTTTTTCGAATCTATCTGACATCAATATGACGAGATACAATTCCTTGACCCTTCTATCTTCAGATAATCAAGAGGATTCAGCAGTGCTTATTGACGCAACTGATGCCACAAAATCACTTGTTCTAGCTATACGAAGTAAAACATATCCTGTTTTTGGTGTTCAATTTCACCCAGAGTCTGTTGGAAGTCAATCTGGAACGCTTATCCTTGAGGCTTTTCTAAATTATCAAGCGCATGGTTGAAATGACGGCAGTCGGTGGGATGGACTGAGGGAGAGAGATGCCAACCTGTCGCCTATGTTCTGCAACCTATCCTCGTGAGTTCTTCATCCATGGAAATGGACCAAATACGCAAGTCTGCACTCGATGTGGAGTTGAACACGGTATGGTCAGTAAGGAAGACGCTGTAAATCTCTACGATGATACGCTCAAATCAGCACGATTGAGTACAGTCTCTCGCCGATATCGACCTTTCCTATACCTCACAGTTCTCTGGGGACTTTACATCACAACTGTTCGCAGTATAAGCCCGTGGGGCATGTACATGCTGATCATGCTTACACTACTCACGCTTGCATCTCTCGTACTCTTCATTACAAGTGGGGCAAGGTACACGAGCACACTTGCAAGGTTGACTCCTGATTTTGAGCGACCCGAAGGCCACTGATTCAAGATTTTGAATGGATGCGCAGAACGTCTCCATCAGACAATTCGTGTTCTGCTCCAACAATTCGACGTGTTCGTCCATCAACACCTTTGATGAATCCGTCTCCAAGATCACTGTGTACCTTGTACGCAACCTCTTTTGCTTGTATACTCGATTCAACAACTAAAGCGTCTGGTAATACATTTCCATCCCCATCAGTCCAATGTGACTCATCTTGGACAGGATAAACGACAATTCGATCGAGTTCATCGAACAGAACCTTATCGAGTAATTTGTTAAGCCCAGTATCGCCCATATTTGTCAATCTCTGTTGAAGCAATCCTAGCCCTTTTGCTTGTGCTTCGTTGAGAGCATTTGGATCTAAAATTGTGAAGGTTGATTCACCTGATGTGTAATCGATGAAGCCTGCTTCATTCGCCTTTCGTAGTGCAAACTCAGTCTCTGCTGAACACGGAATAAATTGGGGTATCACTTCAGACAGATGTTCGATTACGCCTTCTGGGGCGAGATCTGCTTTGTTTCCTGCAATGAAAAGTGGGAAGAGGTGAATACGAACAGAGGATGCTAGAATCCTTAGAATGTCATCTGACCAATCCCATGGTGATGTCATATCTCCATGTTGTGCAAAGAAGGCTTCAAACGAGCGTTGGCAAATGCTCTGTGTTGCTCCTAAACCTGAGAGTCGATCGTGAAGGAATTGAACGAATCCTTTCACGCCTTCTGCTTGTATTTTCCGAGCACCCCGTACCCAACCATCCTTGAGAAGGCCAAGAATCCAAGCGTCTAATTCGTTTGTTAAGAAAGAAACTTCGGCAAGGGCTTGCTCAATGGCTTCTTGTTTCGATTTACCTGCTCCTATCGGGTTTCCTTCTGCATCAGTTGTACCTGCAACATCAATGACCTGAATCAGGGCATGACATTCTGCTAGGTCTGACAGGAATGCGTTGCCTCTTCCTCTCCCCTCACTCGCTCCAGGAACAAGCCCTGCAACATCAACAAGCATACAAGGAACGTATCGTTGATGATGTTCACAGGAACCTGTGCGTGGTGTGCAAATACTTCCGCCTCGTTCAGAGGACAATTCAACTCTCCCATCCTCTTCTAAACGAGCACGCAATTCACCACAAGGGCAAGGAAGTCGACTCGGGATGAAGGATATCCCGACGTTGGGGTCTATCGTACAGAACGGATAATTCGCAATATCAACGGGAATAAGTGTAGATGCTGCAAAGAAAGTAGACTTCCCAACATTGGGTTTTCCCACCAATCCAATCCGCACGGATAGACCGCCTAGAATCACTCTTCTTCAGAGAATGGGTTTGGTCGAACTCGGGCAATTGCAATATCTAATTCAGGAAGGTTGATTCTACCATCACCATCGAGGTCGATCATTTCCATGAGCTTAATCACATCCCATGGAGGAAGGTCTGCAATGTTAGAATTGATGAGAGCCTGTTGTAATTCAAATCCATCGATGTTTCCTGAATCGTCCAAATCAATGGATCTAAAGAATTCGAAGATGGTCATGTTCTTCTTTTCCAAATAGTCTGAAAGCATCTCAAGTTCGGTTTTGACGACCGGGAACTCTGAGATTTCATCATTGTGAAGTGTTGAGGAAACTTCGATTATTTCGACCCCTCCGTCATCTTCAACATCCGCACCAACTACGAGAACAGTATCGACACCGACGCCTCGTTGCAAGAGTTTACGGATTGAGGATTCACCTGTCTGAAGAGAGTAACGAGCAATGTCAGAGGTTGTGGATGCGGTCGTATCGGTCTTCATTCCACCGACAGAAGTTCGAATGAGATTCATGAAAAGGAGAATGATACCAATCGAGGCGACATAGAATAGAACTGCTGCCGTTAAACTAAATCCGCCATCGGTCATTACAATGTCTTCACTGCCAGATTCGAGAAGTGCCTTTTCGGTGAAGTCTCCCATGATCTTTGCAACGGTCGAAGTGATGCCACCAAAGGCGACGAAGAGTGTGGTTAGAGATGCAGAGGAAGAAGAGGCCAATTGACGGTTTGCAGCAAGTGGATATGATTCACTGATACAAGCAACTGCCATCAGTCCACCTACAGTCCATAGGAATCCGATATCGACGGTTGTAGCCATGTCATTGAGTGTTCCCAGCCCGATGAAAACATCCAGGGAAGTGAAGTAGCCTCCGATGGCAAAGATTGGGAATGCAATCATTGCGAGAGTTGCTGCCATAGCCCCAGGTCGAGCAATTATGCCAGTGGCGTTTCCTGCTGCAGTCATGATGATATTGACTGAACCTGCGAAAATAGGCAGAAGTGCAAGCGTCATTAGAATAGCACCGAGATTCTCGAGTAGCGTACCTGCGTCTGCAGAGGACATCATGAACGGTGGAAGCGTAAAGAAGAGAAGGAGCATGCTGGCCTTTGTCATTGAATCAGACCATATTGGACGGCTTGCCGCACGTGGAACAAGATGATATGCAACTGCAAAGAATAGAGAAATCATAACCCAAGATTGAGTCATTCTTTCACCAAGCCAAACAACTTGTGTAGAGTCGGCTAATTCACCAAAGAATCGGAATTGTGAACCGAAGATGAAGGATGCAAGAGCCATAAAGACGAACCAATTACTCGCCTGAATAGTCTCACCCTTGCGTTGAGCAACTGTAAGAAGAACGTTGATCATAACTGCGATGATGATGAATGCCCGCAGAGAATGCATAAACAGATCTTGGAGAAGTGTTTCATTTTCAGCGCTAAGGTCAGCCAGAAGGCCGAGAATTGTTGGAAGGAGAAGAGCTGCTGCAGTGAGTACGCTGAAGAGAAGCGCAGTCAGACTCGCATTTGACTCACTGGCCATTTTACCTGCGCCACTTCGAGCAACTGCAACTAGACCGCCACCGAGAAGAATAGAGAAAAGACCTGTGATTAGAGTTGCGTTAACAAATGTGGCGAGGGCACTGCCGTCATCATATGCCCATCCGATACTCGCAAGAGAGTCAAGTGCGGCTGGATCATAATCATGCCAAAGGGAAAGGAATGTTCCAATAGCTGCAAGAGTCAGCCAAATCATTCCAAGGTTCATCCAAGTCTTTGCTCCACTGCCCTTTTCGTCATTGAACAAATCAACAATACCTGCTGGTGCTTTGTTGAGAAGGAACAATCCAAATTGGCGCATAGGATCGGCCATGGTGCCAATTCCTTTCTGGAGATAGAACGTTGAAAACCCAACGACGGTAAAGAAGAAAAATAATGCGATAAATACTGCTTCCATTCAAATCACCTACTTCGAGATTACCTCTCCCGCTAATGTGGAGGCAATCGCTCCAATTCCAATAATGAATCCAAGAAGATAATACCAGATTCCCGAACCGCCAAGATTTGACATTAATGGAACGATATCCCCTATGACTGGAATGTTGTCCCATCCAAAGATTGTACTAAAGAGGCCGAACATACCAATGGCCACTACAGAGAGTAAAACCAACATAATTCGACTGGACGATGGTTCCGCAGTTCCTATGACTGCATCGGGGAGTTCTGTACTGTTCGACATTGCATCACCTAAATGAATCCGAGATGGACATGTTTGCGACTTGAAACGTGGTGATAAACATTCACTAAGCCATCCATCGAACAAGGCCGTATATTTGGTGTTCTAAGATGAGCGGAGCATTTCGATAATCGAGCCTCTCCGCGGTCGAGAAGTTCCTAATGGAACAGGGATTGTTCGGTCGTTTTCTAATTCCTTGCTCCAGAGTGATTTACATTCACAATCAAGACCTGTGAATTCATCCAATGAGCCCGAAACAGCATATCTCTCAATTGCCGCTACGACTTCAGGATCGCATTCGCCACAGTTGTGGGAGCCTCTGATTTTACCGCCAGCGGTTGGATGAATAATAAGGCGGGAAATCTGGTCTTCATCACCATTCATTCCGCCCTTTGGATGGACGATATGATGGCTCTTCTGGATGAGTTCAACCAATGACCACAGCCATGGAGGCCTGTATTCTTGATGACGGTGAAGGCGATCAATGACTGTCCCTCGTTGAATATTCATTGGATTTATTGAAATTTCATCGCTTTGTTCTGCTACGGATTCAATCCACTTTATGCAGTGGTCCAATGCATCAGCTTCACTCATGAACGGTGGTTTGAACATCAAATATGTTTTAATTCTCAAATTATATTTTTCCAGACGTTCGACAGCTCTGTCCCAAGAAGCGACAGAAAATCCTTTGTTGACGTGGAAGCGAAGGACCTCGTCGTCGTATGCTTCCAAGCCAATAGCAACAGTAAATGATGGGTTCAGTGAAGATGCCCAGGCTAACTTTTCGTCTGTTAGTTGTTCAGTGCGGCTTTCTACAATCAATTCTTTCCCAAGGGTATGGCAGTCGGTTAGAACAGTTTCCTGGAAATCGACCGGGATTTCACGATCTTCAAGAAGGGAGCCTGAAGTGTAGACTTTAACCATCGAATGACCTTCGAAATCGTTGTACTTTTTCTTCGCTTCATTCCATTGTGCGTGAAGATCATCACTTGTTACGTCATCTCGTGTATCGTTAAAATACCCGCAGAATGTACATCCTGAAGACCACCACCAATGGCATCCTTTCGTTCTTAGGATAACTGTAACAGCAGTACATGGCTCTCCATTAGCAGTCATTTCTGGAGTGTGATATACAGTAGCTGGTTTACTCGCATCCCACGATTGTTGACGCTCTTTCGCCCAAGGAGTATTTGCAGGAGCTTTGACCAAGTCGTGAATTTTCAGACTCTTTTCATCTCCGCCGAGGAGTGTTGATGAATGACGGTCTAGCATGATATCCCCTCTTGAGATTACTCTTCTTCCGTTATTGGTTTGAAGATAATATCTAATCCTGCTTTGATGAATTGGCCTTTAGGATAAGCAGAATCTCCATCCTCTGCTGAAATTACATTCGGAGTGTACAATGATGCTGGAACACGAACATCAACGCGGCTCCCTAATCGGATCATACCGTATCGTTCGCCACGTCGAAGCGAATCTCCAATACCTGTCCATGGAACAATCGTTCTAGCGAGTGCCCCTGAAATCTGCATGACTTCGATTCGCCCCCCATCTTCGCCTTCCAGAACTGTTCGAACTCGCTCATTGTATTCGCTTTCTTTACGGAAGGCTGCTGCAAAAGGACCTCTCCTTCGCCCCTTCCCGGTTCTGTGCTCCATAGCAACAATCGTAGAACTGAAAGGAACACGGTTGACGTGAACATCAAGTGGAGACATGAAGATTGCAACTCTCCAAACATCATCTGGGCCTGGCGTATCTGCAGGTTCAAATCGTTGTTCTGTAGTGAATTCCAGTGGATTCTCGCATGGTTGTGGGAACCAATCACCTGTGTGAACATCTGTTTCAATCGATGAAGATTCTCGTTCTTCTTTCGATGGGCGGCGGCCTGTTGGTCGCTCTCTGCGGGCGAACATTACGTGTCCATCTGCAGGTGAAACCAAGATGCCTTTCTCTTGTGGAATTGGTCGGTCGGGATCTCTCCAGAAATTGGCAAAGAAGACTGAAACCATGAGGCAAAGAACTCCTGCTAAAGGCATTAGGCCGTACAGAGAATCAAGATAGATTCCACCCACAAGAATTGCAATGCCTGCCACTAAAAATGTACCAACAGGAGCATGACCTCCTTGAGCGAGGCCTCCCAACTTCAATCACCTCAATTGTCTGCCCATGGGTCGACATCAGCGTTCCATGTTGCAGGTTCTTCAGAAGTTTCAACAACTTCTTCTTCAACGGATTCTTCAGGAGTTTCCTCTTGAGGTTCTTCGACTGGTTCTTCAGCAGGTGCTTCTTCAACGACTTCTTCAGGTTCATCTGCCTCTTCAGCGGGTGCTTCAGGCTCTTGATTCGTCATTTCTTCTGCTCGGGCTTCGACCATCTCATCCATTCTTTCTGTGAATGCACGAGACATATGTTGAGATTGTCGTTCAGATTCAACTGCTCGTTCAATCATCTCATATCGTTCCTTGATGGCCTTGTTGAGGTCTTCGAAGAGTGTCATGTGAGACACATACCAATCGTCTCGAGCCTTCATTTCAGTAACTGCGAGTTTCAGATCATTGTCAAGTTCTTCTGCAATTCCGAAGACTTTACCGAGACGGTCTTTCTCACGTGAGTATTTCTCTTCCATTGTTTGGAGAGCTGGTTGAAGATGTTCGACGCGCTTGTCGGCCTTGGTAGCCTTCATCTCGAGTTCACGTATTCTGAAATCCTTTTCAGCAATGAGTGATTCTTGTGCTTCGCGCTCTATTTCTTTATCGATAATTTCTTTCTCAAGAACTTCGATTTCTGCACGTGTATCTACAAGTTCTTTTTCTTGCGCTTCGTATGCAGCGAAGAGCTTCTTCAAACGGTCTGTTTCCGTTGCTAAAGCGTCTTCAAGTTGATTGATTTGAATTTCTGGAGTGATTGTCCCTTCTTCAGTCATTTACTCACCTGGAGGAATGCCTCCGATTCATCCCAGCCGCCTATACACTATGAAGCCGACGCTTCATTGAGACTGTTTTTGCGTGACTACAAATGTAAACGCCTTGGCGATTCTAGAACTTCTGAGATGGCCCTTCTTGGGGCTTATGTTTCTTTATTTCTGAACGAGCTGGTGATTCAGTATCCTTTTTCCTGAATAATAAGGACAATAAAAGCAATACAACCACTCCTCCTCCTATCGCCATGTACATCAGGGTTCGCTCGTCCGATTCATCGGCCGCAGTCTTCTCTGAAATTTGAAGGGCTTCATCTATAATCAAAGTCGATCGTACACCCCCTATTTTCAGAAGTGTAATTTCCAAATCATAGGTTCCTAATTCGCTCGTTTCAGGAACTTCCAGGCGAACAGTCCAAACATTATTCTCGCCAGAAGTTGCTCGTCCTCTCAAGGGTTGTTCATCTTCCCACGCCTCAACTGGAGCAGGACCATATGTGGATGAAAATGGAGCAATGTTCCAATCTAATTGATTTGGGGTATTTCGTTCACCGGTATGTCCCAATCCTAGTTGACCGTAATTATTACGCCCCCAACAGGAGATTGACCCGTTCTCAGAAAGAACACATGTGTGTTCCGCTGAAGCACTAATTTCGACGATGCTTTGATTTGCAGATACAAACATTGGGATTGTGTGAACTCCTCCGCTCGTACCAATGCCTAAGCGACTATTTTTGTTGTGCCCCCAACAATACAAACTTCCATTGTCAATTGTTGCACATGTATGTGCAGATCCAGAACTGATCTTAGTCGCTTTAGTTCCATTTGGCAAATGTACAAACGTTGGGCTTTTGGCATTCGTTGTAGAATTATCTCCAAGTTGCCCGTAGTTATTCATTCCCCAACAAACCGCTGAACCGTTGTCTAAAATTGCACATGCGTGCTCATTACCAACAGAAAGATCCATTGCAACTCTTCCTTCTGGCAATATGGTATCTGATGCAGGAGCGTATGCGGTTGGGTTACTCTCTCCATTGCCGAGTTGTCCCACATTGTCTCTACCCCAACACATAATTCCTCCATCATCCATGAGAATACACGTATGGCTTACTCCTGCTTCAACCTTAACCGTTGTTCGATCTGCCGGAGTGGATATGATGACGGGCGCATATTCATCTTCAGAAGTTGATTCCCCGTTTCCTAGAGCACCGTACAAATCAGCACCCCAGCAAGCAAGTTGGTCGTTATCTAAAATTGCACATGTGTGTTTATGCCCCATTCCTATTGATTTAGCAACTCGTCCATCTGGGAAATTCACAGGATTCGTTGGTGATTTGTAGGTATTTGTGGATTCATCGCCGCTTTGACCATTTTCGTTAAATCCCCAGCAATTTGTTCCATCGTTGCTAAGAAGTACACACGTCCTGTAGGGCCCAGTAAAGATTTGTGAAATCGTGACATCGTTTGGCACATCGACATACGTGCTCGGCCTGATATTGTTTGTAGCCTCTCCGCCATCTCCAAGTTGGCCATATGTATCTCGCCCCCAACACATTGCTGAACCATTTTCAAGTATACCACAAGTATGAGCAGCTCCTGTGTCGATCACAGATGAAACAGATTCTGTATTCGTAGAAGAAAGAACATATTCATATCGAATTGAAGACACTCCAGGATAGTCGCTTAGATCAATAGTGCAGTCGGTTTCAGAATCAGCTTCCACCGAGATTGTGGAGCAGTCAACGGACGGGATTGTGTCGTTTTCTGCTATACCACTCATAGGCATCAATAATAGCATTCCCAGGTAGATAAACAATCGAAAAGAATTACCAGTCCCATGACCTGAATCTCTTGCCATGATGAGAACTCCTTCCTTCTCCCTTATCACATATATACTCACGATTTCCCACTTAGACAATGTATTGAGGCTAAATGGTATTGGTCGCATCCACTAAGGACTTTGCAATCGAAACTTCACCCATCGAATGACCAGCATCTGGAACAATGATAAGTTCTGAAGCTGGCAATTCTTTGTGCAATTCCCATGCACTTTTCACTGGACAAACCATGTCGTATCGGCCCTGTACAATTACAGCAGGAATATGTTCGATAATTGACGAATTATTCAGTATGTAAGCTTCTTCAACGAATATTCCATTGATGAAATAGTGACATTCTATTCGAGCGAATGCAACTGCGAAGTCAAGATCCTCTGCCTTTTCGAGATAGGACGGATCTGGGAAGAGGCGACTCGTTGCCATTTCCCAACGTGTCCATTCCTTAGCAGCGGCCCTCCTGACGTCTACATCTTCGTCTGTTAGCCGCTTGTAATATGCAGGAATAAGCGCATCTTGTTCACCTTCAGGAATGTGATTGTGATAAGGCTCAAAGGCATCAGGGAAGACATGGCTTGCTCCATCTTGATAGAACCAGTGAAGTTCAGATTTTCGACACATGAAGATCCCCCTCAATATGAAAGAACGAACACGTTCTGGATGGTTTTGGCCATAGATGAGGGCGAGTGTTGATCCCCATGAACCTCCAAAGACGTGCCACGTTTCAATTCCAAAATGTTCACGTAGAGCTTCAATATCTGAAACCAGATGCATGGTTGTATTTTCTTCAAGGTCTGCATATGGGGTTGATTGGCCACAGCCTCGTTGGTCAAATTGAACGATGTTCCATTTCTGTGGATCAAAATACCGGCGGTACGATGGTTGGCTTCCGCCGCCTGGTCCACCGTGAATGACAATGACTGGAATCCCATCTGGATTTCCGCTGCATTCCCAAGCAATTGTGTGTCGTTGTGAAACCGCTAGCATACCGGTTGAATATGCCTCAATCTTGGGAAACAAGACGTCGTCGATTGATTGTGTGTTGATGCTCATGATACTTCCAAGTGAAGTCGGATGATGTTGCTTTCGATGCCTTTTTTTCACCTACCCCTTCGGAGAGTCATGAAGGAAGCAACGGACGTGTTCAATCAATGGGCGCATCTCGGTAAGGATGAAGGGATGGAACGAGGTCATGCGGGCGCTGTCAATGAAATGATTGATGTTGCTTTAGAACGAGTGTTAACTGATCGAGTAGCCTTTTCAGCGGTAGATCTCGGGTGCGGAAATGGTTGGGTTGTAAGGAAACTATCCCAGCATCCTGCATGCGTTGAAGCCGTTGGCTATGATGGTGCAGATCATATGATTGAGAAAGCAAAGGAAGTCGATTTCATCAATGCTTATCATTGTGCTAAATTCCCTGAAACGAAACCTGATAAAACGTATCAATTTGTTCATTCAATGGAATTTCTGTATTATCTCAAAGACCCAAAGAATATGCTGCAATCCATACATGATGATTGGTTAGAACAAAATGGCTGGGCTGTAATTGGTATCGATCATTATGCAGAACATGAAGACAGCCTTGGATGGCCTGAAGCTCTTGATGTTCATATGTCGACATTTTCAGAAAACGAATGGATTCAGATGTGGAAGGATGTTGGATTCCAAGAGATCCATGCTTGGCGAGCGAATGCTCAAGATGGAAAGCCAGGTACATTGGCAATTCTTGGAAAGAAGGCTTAGTTGTTGATTCCCAAATCTGTCCCGTCAGGCCCACACATTCGAAGTTCTCCTTTGTAGAACGGACATTTCTTACATGTATCGATTGAATCCATTGGAAGCCTTTTCGGCTCGCTAACATCATTTTGATTTGCAGTTAGCACTGCAATCCATTCCAGGAGTGAAGTGAGTTCAGTCTGTGCTTCCTCATACATCTTCTGAGGCATTTCAACAAGCCTTCCAGACGTACTGATAAGGAGAGCTGGTGGCTTGATATTGCGACGTTCATCTTCCGATTTGAACGACTCCTGTTTCTGGAACACCATTGAATAGAGAGTGAGTTGGAGACGATGGTTTCGTAACATCTCAACCTCTTCAGCATTTTGAGGCGAAGATGAATCCCAATCTTCAATTTCTTTTTGCAAGCGATGTTCAGACAAGTCATCCGTTCTCGAACCTGAGGTTTTCAGATCAACAACTTGAAGCCATTTCTCGTTCCTTTGGCTGCCTGCTAAGACAATATCTGCCTGACCTTCAAAGGTGATGGCTACATTATCAATTTGAGTGACAATCGATTGAGAGAGACCAGCGGTTGGATTGCGATAAACATCAGTTAATTCTACATCTCTCGTGAAGTAGAATGAGGCTTCGGTTTGTAACCCTTCTACAAATTGGCCATTTACTTCTTTTCCTTCGGTTAATTTTCCGAGCAAGCCATTCGACAATAACTCAGCAAGTTCGATAATTCGGGATCGTGTTTGCTGTTGCTCTTGATACGAAAGTTTGTGCCATTCAGATTCAGATGTGATCGCATCATCAATTTCTTTCGTTTCAAGTAAGCGGTTTTCTTGGCCATTCAACCATTCGGAAGAAAGTGGTGAATCTTCGGATTGCATTGTCGCTGGATTAGCAAGCCCAATCTCAACGAGGCGGTGGAACATTGAACCAAATGACGTTGCTGAAGGCCAACCAACATAGGATTCACCATCATAATCTTCTCCTCCAGTCCTGTCCTTAAGTTCCTCCTCGCTGGCAATAGTCCTTGCCTTGGATTGGATGTTGAAAGGTTCCGTTTGCCAACCACGTACATGATTTAGCCAGAATCGTCTGCGGCAGGAATACGCTGCATCTAGGCCGTGGGCGGTCATTTTTAGGGATGGAGATATCGTTACAATTTCATTTTCCAATACTTCTTTGACTTGGTAATTCAGATTGGATTCTACTTCTAACCATTCGCTTAGAACTGACACAGGTGTTTGTTGAGTAAAACAATTTGGATGATGATAAATCCTGATACCATGTACTGAATCTGTTGGAAGTCCTGATGATGAAAAGACGCCCATCGGGTCGAGAACGAGTTCAATGTCTTTGTAATCGGTCAACCGCTCTCCTTGTGCGTCCCCTCCGAGACTCCATGGCTGTTCAACATTCGATACGACTCCCATGTAACGCAGCCCGTCCAAGAGTAAATCCCCCATGTTGTTTCCAGAGAGATTTCCTGTTGCCAGGATGAAGCCTTCTGTTGACATTGCACTCGTCTTTGAAGGAGAACCTGCAAAGATAAGGCGATCACGAACTCTGGTAAGAGCAACATAGAATTGGCGTCGCAACTCAGCCAGGTTCTGAGCCTTATTCATTTGATTAGCAAGCATCCAAAGACCATCAAGCGGCTTCTCTTTAGATTTCCAAGGTTGTATTCTTCCTGCAATTACGTCAGGAGTAATGAGGACATTCTTTTGGGCATCATTGCTTGAACTTCGGCGACCTGCTTCGAACAATCCTGTTACAATAACAACGGGCGCCTGCAATCCCTTCGCCCCATGAATTGTCATGATTTGGATGGCACCACTTGTTGGTGAAGAGGTCGCTTGAGGTCCTTTGTTCTCAAGCGAGGCTAAGGCATTCATCTTAGCAAGCATTGCGCTTGGTTCATGCCCACATTCTGAGCCTATTTTATACAATAAAGCACACCATGTTTCAGCAACTTGACGTTCGGACTCATCGGGATAAGTTGTCAAAAGGTCGCTATAATCTAGAACGACGTCAAAAATTTCGTGTAGGGCTCCTTTGTCAATAAGTGAGGAAAGTATTGACAAGAGATGACCGATCGGAGCTTCTGAAAAATAGGTTGAGAGATGGCGCCAGTAATTCTCAACATCTTTCTCTCCAAATATTTCTTCAATTTGAAGGGATGTTGCGCCCACAATTGGAGAACGTACAAGCCCATGTGCAGCTAAACGTGAAGATGGTTTAGCAAGAAGAGTAAGTACTGACAGTAGAGGTTTGACGATAGGTTGTTGTAACAACTGACCTTGCTTATCGGCCAATACTGGCAAACCTCGATCTTGTAATCTCTTAATCAAGTCAGGAATATGTTTCCTTGAGTGAACGAGAATCATCACATCTTCAGGAGAGATGACTTCTTCCGGCTCAATATCGACGTAATCTTGTTCTTCTGATGACCAGAGTTTCGTTGCATGACCCCTGACAAGAGAATCCAATCTGGCAGCAATAAGTTCGTGTTCAAGGTGTCTCGGATTTGCAGATTCTGAATCGAATAAGTGGTATCCTACCTCCAAATCTAAAGGAAGAGCATCGATCTGTGCTTGAGTGGGCAGTAACCATTCGAGCACACCCTCTCTATCTGTTTCCCTTCCAGCATGAAGGGGTTGGGCGGAGGCATGGAAGTCTCCTGGAAATTGATGATGACGTTCAGAGAATGTGTCATCGAAAATGTGGTTCAGTGTGTTGAGTAGACGAGGTGCTGTACGGAAATTTGTAGTTAATTCAATGTGTCCTTCTTGACGTTGAAGGATTATGTTGTCTTCGATTGCGGTTCCAAAATCATTGATTCCAAAGGAAACATAATCCCATGTTGCTGACGATTCGTCTGAAGCCATTTCGCTGGCTTGAATGAATGAGCCGGTCTCTCCCCCTGCTCCTACTGGGCGGGGGTCTCGGCCATGCCCTTGCTGAGCGATATGTTCCATTCTTGGTTCATGCTCTTCAAGGCGATTAGCCAGGCGAATAGAGGCAACCATTCGACGCATTACTGTGACTTCTGCTTGTCTAAATCGGTATATGCTCTGCTTCATATCCCCAACAATACAGATCGTTGGATCCCAAGGGCCGAGAGGGTCTGGCGTTTCATCGGAACCATCCATTCTATGCCCCCAGAGTCGTGCTAGAAGACGTGCATGCTCTGGATTTGTATCTTGATATTCATCAATAATGAAGGCCCCATACCTTGCTCGTATCTGTTGTAAAAGTGCGTACCTTCTTCGAAGGTCGTTTTGTTTTTCTTCATCCCCTTGCATCAACTGCAGCGCTCTACGAATATGCTCATCAGTCCAAGCTTCCTCTCCTAAGTCATCCAAGGCTTGAACCGCTTGAGGTGGGTAATAGTGCCGAACAATTTCTGGACAACGTACGAGTAGTAAATCGCCCACCATCAATTGGACATCGTCGAAGTCATGAGCCTCTTCTTGAGCCTTGAGATGGCGAAGAAGATCTTTACAACCAGCATGAACAGTATACAAATCGTCCAGAACCTCAACCTGAAGTTCTCTTGAGACTCGTAGATTGCCTTGCGGTGGGTCGCGGCAAGGCGAAGTCCCAATGTCCGTAACATCATAATTTTCGTTGGCATCTCTGAAGGCGAAAGTTCGTTGTGGATTGAGAGCATATGATGCGCGAGAAAGCATCATGAGAAGGCGCCCATCCTCTGGATTGTGAAGCCTATTTCGAAGTAAGGTGGCTGCTTCTTTCGCCTCATCTTGAATCCCTTTCGTGATTGTTTTCGATTCTTTCTTGGTAATTCCAGGGAAGGAAACATTCGTCCATTTGACAAGTCCTGAATGCCATCCACCCATTGTCTGACTATGGAATCCACCTGATTTCAAAATGGTGGGGGTCGTATTCTTTACTTGGCCTGGGGCACAGGCAGATACGATCACTTGGTGAATCCATTGAAGCCGAGAGATTGGAGTTGTTGGAAGTGGGTCGCGAGCTAATTGTGAAAGTTGATTAAAACGAGTGTTTTCGTTTGGAGCCCCACTTGGATTCACCAACATTGCATGGCGTCCATCTTTTGTAAATACTTCAACCCACTGATTCAGGTATTCATACGCCTCTTCAACTACACCATCAATAAGATGCCCACAGCGCTCAAGAATCATATCCTCGATCAGAAGATAGTTCGGAGGCGAAGACCCATCCCATGGCATTTCGTTTCGAATCGATCGCATCCGCAATCTTCGTTTTGATTCTTCAACAAATAGAGAAGATTCAAGCAGGCCTGTGAGCACGGTTTGAGCAGAAGATTGCCCTCCCAATCGAATCGCAAGACGATTTCGGGCTTCGATGAACTCTTCACAGGATTGTGTGAGCCCAGCCTCAAACCCATCTCGTGCATTTCGAATCCTCCAGGCAGCGTTTAGAGCTTGAGTTCTCAATAATGGAGCCTGTTCATCTGGCAGTTGATCTCTGCTCAAATGTAATGCTACAAGGTCAATATGTGGTGCGAGAACTTCCCCGAGGAATGAGTCAATGGTCGAAATCGGTGCCGCTTCGAGTAACGACATGAGCATTGATACATCGCCTTGATGGCGAAGACGCGGATCATGAATTCCTAACCGATCCGTCTTCTTCACGGGCTCTGCTCGAAGAGATTGAATTCGACTGCGAATTCTTGAACGTAATTCTGCAGCCGCCTTTCTCGTGAAGGTAATGGCTACAATCTCCTGCGGCAGGAGTCCTTTCCATTCATTCAAAGGAGTCCTATCTCTCTTTGCGGACTTTACTTTTCCTGCCCCATATGGTTCATTTCGTAATGGAGAAGGTAAAACGCAGGTTGCTCTTTGTTCTGAGGAGAGTAAATGCTGAACATAACGTTCTGCCATGACAGTTGTTTTCCCAGTACCTGCTCCAGCATCCAATGCGATATGTTGATCGAGGTTTAATCCCAATCGTTGACTTCGATTAAATGGAATCATTTCACATCAACTCCGATCAGGGCAGAAGGGCAGTCATTTGCAAGTGAACAATAACTGCAATGTTTGCCTGGTGTTGGATGGTTCCATCCTGATTCACTTGCATCTCTTGCTCGAATTGCGGTGGTAAGACGAGAACTTATCCAGGCTCTAAATGGGTTACTTGTCGGTGTGTTTTCCTCACTTGGGATTCTATAGTGGTTCATTGAAAAGAATGTTCTTTCACCTAAATATGCTTCTTCTGGGATGAATGCAAAAGCCGGGTCGAGTTCAACATAATGACGCGTCGTATCCCCGACCTCTGAAATGCCCACACCAATTACGCGGTCACCTGGGTGAGCAATCTCCCATGCGCGGGCATACAATGCAAGTTGAATCTCTTTGAACAAACCAGAAGCATGGCGTAACCCGACCTTTTTCGGGTCTGGCCCTTCGATTGTTTTCAGATCTCTTATGATAATCAACCGTTTTGCAGGAGGCCCATCGCCATTGAAATTTAGTGGAATGACCTCTTTGGAATCGCCGATAAGACCTTTTTCGATTACTTCTTCATTCAAATCAGCATCAAGAACGAGTGCATCAACTCTGTCAATTCGGCCATAAATCTTCAGCGTGGCTGAATCAAGATGGTCGTCGAGCCCCTCTAGTTCGATGAAACGACCTGTCTCCACTTCGAGTGGCCACTCTGAAGCGATTGGTCCTGCGGCATTTAGAGCGAAATCAGCCAACAAGAGTTGTCCAAGCCGTCCGCCAATTTGCGGTGGATTTTCACCTTCAAGCCATTGGGCCCATTCCTCAGGAGAGCACCCTACAAGGTCATTGCATCGGTGTACAGATACTGCATTCGTTCTTGATAACCAAGGAGCGAGTTGAGAGAGATGCTGCAAAAGCGATTCCCAAATCTGATCCAATGGAAGGTCGAGGCCAACATGAATTGGTGTACCTTCAGCAAGTGGTGTATCACCAACATTGACTCCAAGTAATGAAAGGAGGTATTCTTCTATCGAGTGAACAAGAGTTCCTCGAGCAAGGGGCGCAAGATCTTCTGAGACCTCAGGTTGTGTTTCTTTTGCTTCCAATATTTGCTCAGACCACGCCAATCGTGGACAGTTTATCCATGGAGTCAAACGATTTGTGGACCAAACTTTTGCTTCATCACTTCGTTGATTTGTAGTCCATATCAATGAGAGTGAGTCTGAGATTTTCTGCGTTGGTGGAAGTGGCCTTGGGTCAATGGATGGGCCCCGGGCGTTTCCGTTCTTTTTGTATCCAAGATGGGGCCAATGTCCTACGGTTCTTCCCCCACCTGTATTGGCTTGGCCGAGTGAAGGTGAAAGAACAAGGTCATGTGCAGAAAGAAGATTTTCTCGGTAACTCCAGGGCATCGCATCTTCTTTTTCAGTGGCTTTGAATTTTGGTTGCCTGCGGTAACGATCGAGGTTCAGTTGCTTCTCAGCCCCGATTGTAAGAGAAATTGGGGTTTGGATGTTCACCTCAGGAGTTCCTCCTGATTTTAACGCGAGGCCAGTTCGCTGTCGTCGGTCTCGAGGTAGGTTTTCTGCGCGCAAAAGTTCGACCTTACTTCCTTGTAATATCAAAGCTGAACTCTTGTAGGTTAGCCAGTTTCCGTCCTCTCGAGTTATGAATGACCAGCCAGCACCTGAAGAAACAGAATTGACGAGAAAATCTGGAGGAGCCGCCAGATGCGATAGTTTTCCAGCAAGTTCAATCTCTGCTAAATATTCTGCAACAGGTGTTGAGTTTCCAGCAGAATCATCGTGTTTAGTATCGAATAATATCGCAGAATTACATGTCGATAATAATGATTTGAATACGTGTCGTCCTCGGCGAATTGGATGATCGGAATCATTCAAACCAAGTTGCACTCTTACAGCATCATCTATCCATGGCACACGGGGAGGTTTCATTGACCAAGATTCTGAATCTATACCAACGAAGAGAACAATATCGGCGTGCGATCCATATGCTTGCTCTGGCATACATATCTGCACATCAGAGTGTCGAACTCTGTTTGGAGGAAGTTTGGTTTGGTTTGCTGATAGTTTGCAAATATCAATAAAATCTACAGTTGCCTCATATTGCGTAATCGAGTCAATTGTTTGAATCCATGATTGTAGCCCTCCAATCGAGCTATCATAGGTTGATGTGCGGCTGAAAAGTTGCCCCCATTCACATGCCTCTAGAATATCGGCTAGGACCTCTCTGTGATGTGAATTTATCTCAGGTAATGGGAGTTCCACCTCGCTTGAATTCCCAATCAGTGGTTGCTGTATGAACGATTGTGTTTCAGAATCTAGGAATGGAGCCCAGACGCGGGCAAGTGAATAGAGCCACCACCTTGTTTCTTCAATGGCCTGTTCTTCTGCTTTTCTTCGATAAGGTTCAGAAGATGTTGGAGTAGCGACTGATAACGAACCAAGCCACCGGAAAAGTGCTCCATTACCACCGATGACATGGAAACTTCTCCCTATATTTTCCAGCACATCGAGATTAGGTTGTGGCTTCCAATGTTTATTTATCGGGTGAGAGAGATTCGAAAAGAGATTTTCAATAATCGGAAATGCTTGAGATTGTATGATGTCAAACAACTTATTCCCAGACCAAGCGTCTTGGCCTTCGGCGATTGAAAGGAAACGAAGGACTGCTTGAACTGCCGAAGTCGAACCGACTGTTTCGGAACCTGCGTCACAATCCAAGCCAATTTGTTGAAGTCTACGCTTCCAAACACTTCTTCGATTTTGATCTGCATCGATAACCAGTATCTTACCAGCGTAATGTTGTCGATAAAGGCGGATAGCAGATAGAGCTGCATCAAGAACTTGGGGAGCCTGATCAAAGGATACAAGATGGATTCCTTCTGTTCTATTTATATCTTCAAGTGAGGTTATGAGAGGATGTTCTGGAACCCAATCAGGCAATTCCTCTTTGGATTTGACATATTGGATTTCATCATCAATATAGGCACCATGTAATCCCAGTCGGAAGGATCCTTGTACGCAAAGGTGATGGATTGGAATCCTTGTTGCTAAAGCGGTAAAAAATTGTTTTTCGTTACTCTGGAAATCTGGAGGATGGTTGAGTAAAATAATCCCCTCTACCGCTGATAATGAATATGGAGTCTGCGTATCAGTTTGCAAAAGAGCGTTTGTTAACTCTTCCATAACTTGATGTTCATGAAGAAGATTGACTTCCCTGAAAGTGGAAAGAAGGCGGTCAGCCTCGGATACTCCTGGATCATCGTCCCATTTTCTAAGAATGCCATGCATTGTAGAGAACCGATGGAGTTGGAGCAATCGTTCAGTCTTGGATAGTGACCATGTCCTTGATGCATCTGGATGCATTCGTGGGAATCTAAATTCAGAAGCGGCATCTGAAAATTTCTTGTGGACTTGAACGATACCAACTGTAGATCTCGGAATTATTACTGGAAACCGGAAGTCCATTTGCAAGGATGTACAGAGGCGATTTAGTGTTGTGTGGCGGCTGGAATCAATGGCTCCTCTGGCGAGACTAATGCGCTTCATGACATTCTCTCGAACAGTTTCATTGGGATAGATGATCAAGATATCGCTAGAGCCATCCTCTAAATGTTGTAGAAGCCATTGCGGCACAACAGTAGAAGGAGAGCATGCTTCAACAGTAACGTTCTGTATCATCTTTCTCCCCCAGTTCTCTACAAGAATCACGAGGGTATAAAAGGAAACTCACTTCATTTTGTTATTTTTTATTCGTCAGGGGAAAATCAAGTTGATTTTTTATTTGGCCAGAGCATATGATTTCGAAACAAGAATAATTCATGTTTACTCTAAATGCCATCAAGAATACATGGGTTTAAATAGTTCGCCGGATATAGATATAATCCTGCTAACCGATTTGCTCCCATATAGCCTAATCAACGGGTTTGTTTGCGGCAATCATGTTACTAGGAAAAGGAAGAAGAAGGCGATATAATGACTGAAAAATGCGAAGAATGCGGAAGTAACGACATGAAAATGAACATTGCACGAGGAGAACTCGTTTGCAATGAATGTGGGCTGGTGGCTGAACACCAAGTCTCCAACAACCAAAACGACAATGGTAGTGCCATCTGGGGAGAAAACGGATTCAACACTCCAACCACCAGAGTTACCAAAATCAAGACCGGTAATAAGGGCAACGGTTTGGGATCCTATATTGGAACTCAAAAAGAGGCAAAGGGCAAGTGGAAGATTCTACGCAACATCAGCTCTCGCGATGCTAAAGATTGTCATCCGATGGTCCAAGCCACAATGGATGCTGCTGTCAGACTCAGTGGGACTGAGAATGCTATGAAAGCCAAGGAAGCCATAACGCGTGCCACACTTCCTATCGAAGATGAGGCCGTTTTGGCAAACATGAAGGAAGTCGCCGGAGACGAAGAGGTTATTCTTCCAAAGAACTCTGTTTGTCGAATGAAAACCAGAGGAGCAGATACCCACCACAATGAGAAATTGTTGGCACTTGGTTGCCTTCGTGTTTACCAAGGAAGATGGGGTGGAATGAGTATTGACTGGGCTGCTATGCTGGAGAATACTGGAATTTCAATGAAACAAGTTATCGATGCCTCTAAGATCATCGAGAAGTACTTTTCAATCTGCGAAAAGGTCGAGATGGATGGTAAGAAACTCATCGCTCCTGCAAAGGACAGAAGAGAATTGGCCCTTGCAAATAGAGCAGAAGAAATCAGAATCATGAAACAACGATTACGAAATGTGGTTGCTGATTTGGAGAAGGGAGTTCAGGACGAACTTATGGAGGATTTGAATCAAAGACTCTTCAAGTTAGGTGAACCAACCATCGGGGACTCTCCTGTACCAAATGTTCCTGCTCGAATTTTGTGTTCAATGCTTTTCCAAATAACATGTATGAAGTTCAGTGTCGCAGAGAACAGATTGACCGCAATAGCTGGTGCTGCTGACAAAACCAGAAATGCGGTTAAATCCCGACTGGGAAAGCTCCTTTCTGCTATCGATGCTGGTCAAATCTATGATAATGGAGCATTCGACTTGTCTTTTTGATGCTTTGATACGCTGTCTCTTTAAGCAGAATGGCATGCAAAAATCATGGCACGTACTAAAGTGGCTGTTCTAGTAATCATCTTCGCTTTGTCTGTTCTTAGCCCCGCTCAAGCGGCTGAAGTAGAGGAACTCGATTCTGGCATGTTGTTTGGAGGGCTTCACGGTCTTGCAAATGAAACCATTGCTTTGAACAGTTCCTTGAACGATCTCCCTACTATCGCTGAAGACTATACTGCTACATGGTGTGGGCAGTGCCTAGCAGTTGAAGATGCTCTGGAAAATGTAGCCTCAAGCTCAAACATGCAAGTCTATTCTATTCATAGAAACATCAGTGATCCTGAAGACCCATTAGGCTCAGAGGCTGTAGATGCTCAATTTCGTGATCGGTTTGATCCATATCTACCATGGAAACCACCGATTGTAGGGTTCAATGGGACGTACGCAATATCTGGAAATGTTCCTGTAGGCACATCCTTAGAAGCAGATTATACTGAACAAGCAGCGAAATCGCTTAACCTGGGAACTGGTTTTGTCACATTCGCATGGACGCCAACGGGAACCAATTCCGGAACTGTTTCATGGAGCATCGAACAGTCGACTAATTCTTCATTCAATGTCTCGATATGGATGGTTGAAAAGATTGGCACATTTCCTGATGGAACCAATAGTAAAGTGAACTACCCTCACATCGTTCGAGAAATTATTCATTTAGATATCGTCAATTCTTCCGGATTAAGTCAAGGCATTCAATCCGTTACCTATGCAGACGCATACGATGGAACCGACCTTGAAGTCCACCTTATGTTCCACGAGATTGTAGAATCTGAAATCGTTGATAGTATTGAACAAGATGAAGATAAGGGCGGCTTTAGTGGTACGCTTATTTCACTCTCTGTAGGATTGCTTGTCATCGTTGGAATTGTTTCTTTCCTTGTGCTTAAGAAAAAATCAACACCCGATCCCCTGCACGCATCCTTAGAGAATGAACTTACTCTGCCTACAGCAACTACTCCCGATGTGCCACATCCATCCTCTCCGATTGAACCAACAGTACTCAATGAATGGACGGATGAATCAGGTCATACATGGAGAAAAATGAGTGATGGCAGCGGGCGATGGTGGAATGGAACCGGTTGGCAAGATGTCGGCTAACTTTATTCAGTAGTGATCAACTAAATTTGCATGCAGTCTCCGGTCAACTTCTGGCATTCTATCTGGTGGTCTTCCGACTTCTAAGTAACGAAGAACATAATTCTCAATATTGAAAAAGCCAAGTTCCTGTTCGAGTGGATTCAAGATATTACGTAATTCTTGCCTCGGATTAGCAATTGGAAAGTCTCGTCGAATGAACACTTGATCGCCATTAAGCCTACGTGAGTAATGATACCCAAGAATCTCCAAAAAACGAAGAATGGCATCTTCTTCTTGAGCTGTACGAATCGTAATTCTAAGCCCACATCCTTGAAGTCGTAACACCCCTCTTAGGCCACCTACAGAGACATGGTTTCCTATGGGCTGTAATGAAAGCGCTTCCCAAACAAGTGGCATTGTGCGATACCATCTATGGAATTGACCATCTTCTTCTCGAAGAGGAGCCACTGGTTCTTGTTCTACATCTTCAAGAACGTCAATCACTTCTACCGGTGGATCTTCAATGAATAAACGTCGATCGACACGTTGTCTATTCCTCCATTCAAGTCGAGGCAGTTCCATTCCATCGAAATCAATGGCATCATGATTGAATATGCCGTCATTTATTGCCGCCGGTCGAATTCGCCAATCCTTTACAATAACGGAGTCGGATACTGTTTGAGCACCGTTTACTTCGACCGGATTTACAACGTTGTTGAAGGGCTGGGGTCCTCCAAACATCATAAAATCAGGGAGTCTTCTTTTCGCACCTGAATAGAATTCTTTTGGAGTAAGACGAGATGTCGATTGAGGCTCCCCTGGAGGTTCATTTGTACGAAGATACATCATTAGACTGTTCACTTTTTCGGCAGTAATAGCATCTGAAATAAGCGATAACACAACGATGGCAATGGTATCGCCAATTGGAATATCTCGGTGATACCGCCCTGTGTGAATACACAATGATTGTGGAGAGGTAGAACCTAAGCGAACACCATGGATTTTGAACGGTGCCATGTGTGAACCTTGTTCGAGCCGGATTTCATAGAAGTGGCCGATCATTCCACGAACAAGAATCCGATCGCCTTCCACCCACGTGTCGTTTGGAAATTGGTTTAGAACACCACGAAGAAATTGCATTGATTTCACCAATGGTGGACTTAATTTCTCTTGCTCCTGATATGCTGAAGACCAATTCATTTGAGTTGCAATGAGCATCTCCCCTTCTCGAGATTCATGAGGAGAACTGCACCATGAAACGAGACCTGCAAGCAATCCAGGACGAGGCGGAATAGGTGTTCTTCTCGTCGCTCCTTTCTTTGTCATAGCCCTAAAACACAATTCTCCTTTTGTACTCAGCATGATTGGTGAAGGGACATTTTTGTGTTCTGTCAGATCTGTTAGATTGGCCCAACGACGAGCCCATGGCCATTCTACATCCTCCAGAAGATTGTTGGAACCATCTCGGAGAAATCGTCGTGAGAATTTCATTCTCTGCCGTGGCCTTCTGCCATCAAGCCGTTCGAGTAGATTTCTTGCCCAATGATGATTTACAAGTGGATTAAATCCGAGTTTTCTCTTTTGTTCACACAACAGATATGATGTTTGAATCATCGAATCAAATGGTGTAATTCGGTTAGTTCGATTGTTTCTAAAGAAAAGATTGTAGTATCGATTCATGAATCTCGCATCCTCTCCAGACTTCCGAATAGGCTGATATAATGCGCTTACTGCAAGGAAAATCGAAACAATATCCCAGCCAATCCTATTCTCTTTATCGGTTAGAAGAATCAGAAATTGCCGGATCGGAATCTGGACATTATGTCGTTGCCCATCCACAAACATACGTCCATCACTGAATGAGATAATTGAACCGTTACGCATCAAAAACCCATCTTCCAGCTTTTCTTTCTCATAACCTGAAACCCCATCTCCTGATCTAAGTTTATCGATGAAAATTTCCTCTTCCTCTTCAGGGAACGGAGAGTAGCGCACAGGATCTTCCTGTGGATTCCCTAATCGGGCCCAATCAACGTCTGGCGTGTTTATCATAAACTGCTCCAAATGATCCCATCTGCGTTTCAGAGAACGGATTGGTCCACCGAGCACATGGGCCATTTGCTTATGTACAGCAAAGTCTAATTCTGGTGCCCAATTTCTTTCGAGTGCGAGTTCTATGCATCGCTCACACAAAGAGCATTGGTTTGTTGTTTCATCTTGAAGGCATACGCCACATGAAGGTTGAACCATGTAATCTTTCGATTTCCAGAGATTAAAAACGTTCAGCGAAGTGTTCCAAGAGCCGCTACGACGTTTTCTACATCTTCATCTGTAATGTGAAGGTGAGTTACGAGCCGACAATGTGTTGGCGAGATGTCAAACATATCGATTCCTTGCTTGCCCATATGTTCTGCAACTTGTGATGCTGTATAGCCATCTGCCGAGAAATAAACCATGTTGGTTTGAACAGCATCAAGGTCGACGTGCACATGGTTCATTTCATCGATAGCTGTTGCTAGATTCATTGCTCTACGGTGATCATCAACCAACCTGTCTACATGATGTTCAACTGCATGTATTCCTGCGGCAGCAAGGATACCAGATTGCCTCATGCCTCCTCCAAACATTTTCCTCCAGCGATGAGCCTGATCAATGAACTCTTGAGAACCAACAAGTACTGAACCTACGGGCGCCCCAAGACCTTTTGAAAGGCATATTGAAACTGAGTCGTAATGCTCGGCCATACGCGGTAAAGCAACACCAGTAGCAATCGAGGCATTGAAAATACGGGCGCCATCAATGTGTGTGCCGCAATTATGTTCATTCGCTACGGATGCGATTTCATCGAGGATGGATTGCTCGTAGCATGTACCTCCACCTCTATTGGCTGTATTTTCAACACAAACAAGACGGCCGTCGGGATAGTGAGATTGTGATCCTGCTTGTTTTCTTATTGCGCCTGAAACCAATTCAGGCGTTAGCATACCATACTTGCCTTCTGGTAATGCGATGCTTGAACCACATAGAGCTGCGTATCCCCCACCCTCGTAGAGATAGATATGGCTGTAGCGTTCAGTGACGATTTCATCACCAGGAACGGTGTGTGTTTTCAGTGCGACAGCGTTTGACATTGTACCTGATGGAACAAAGAGGCCTGCCTCTTTTCCACATCGTTTAGCAACGAGTTCTTCCAATCGTTGAACGGTTGGGTCATCACCCAAAACATCGTCACCAACTTCAGCCGTTGCCATAGCGTCTCTCATAGCCACAGTAGGTTGTGTAACCGTATCTGAGCGAAGGTCAATACGACTTGATGAATGGTCTCGCATAGATGCGCTAGCAAGCATCCCATGTTCAAAGAATCGACTCAAAGTAATTTCAAATCGCCTGTAATCGTTTCGACATCTTCGTCCCTACAAGGCCCTAGAGCCAGCACTGTGAACGAACCTGCTGGAATCTGGGTATGCCCTGCATCGTGAATCTTATTTGCAAGAAGGCCGTTCCTTTTTGCATCGGTGGATAATTGCTCCAAATGCTTTGCTGAATCTCCTTTAACGCATATTTTCTTCTGACCAGTTTTGAACCATGCATCGAGAAGAGCGGGATCTCGTTCACCACACGCAAGTGTAGCCTTAACAGCTGCATGCGCTACTTGAGCTGCAATCTTTCCTTTACCCATTTTGAGTTCATGGTTTACGACGAAGACCATTTTCAACTTCTCATCAAGAGACAAACTCCTCAGAGGTTTGGGGGCTGTTAAACGATGAATGAAACTTCGTAACCCCATGAATCCACCTCAATCGTAGGTCTTGAGTTCAGAAAAAAGATGGTCCATTGTATGGCGAGGTGCTGGCCCTACTCCTAGCACAGTTACGGTTCCTGGCGCGACTTCTGTCAATCCTGCATCTTGAATAAGTGAATACGGTAATGATGCTGCTTTGACTAAACCAAGAAA
This sequence comes from Candidatus Poseidoniales archaeon, assembly GCA_009887135.1. Taxonomy (GTDB): domain Archaea; phylum Thermoplasmatota; class Poseidoniia; order Poseidoniales; family Poseidoniaceae; genus MGIIa-L2. Next base: position 21,811 of record QXYA01000112.1, on the reverse strand, counting down.
ATACATCAGATCTTCTTCGTCCTCAACGGACAAGCAAATTTTTCGTGAAGCAGTTTCCTGCCATCGCTGTACCATTCGCGAATGTGTCTTTTTCGCTTGCTTGAGTGAACCAATTGCTGCATGAGCGCATTGTACAGCAAGTTTTCCTGCTGATAATTCTAAATCAGCACGGCAAAGAAAGGCCATTGTAGGAGGCTCAGACAATGCTGACATGTTGATCCTCTCGAACAATTCTTTGCTGGGAAGGGGTTTGAAGAGAAAGGATTTGTTCAAACCAAACTCCGCACCAAACTGCAAAGAAAATATTCCCCATCATGTGGAGGGCGTCAAATGGAATTCCGTTGAATAAGTAAAGAACAAATTCCAGACTTGACATTGAGCCATCAAGAATTGAAAGTGAGACGATCATACTGAACAATGGAACGCTCCAAACCGCAGCAAATGAAAGACGCTTCATAGAAAGATTACCCTGATTGTTATGAACCGAGAACACTGCACTTACGCCAGCGACGCTGGACCAAGCAAGGACTTGGAAAAGAGTCCACCAGCCATCGCCAAGGACTGCGTTACTGGATACAGTAACAAGAATAACAAAGGCGATGCTGCGTTGAAGGCCATACTTTGAACCGACCATTATTACGAGGATTGTGACTGGCATAATGTTTGGAAGGCCACTCAGTAATATCCGGGATCCCGAGGCGATGATAGCAAGGAGAAATAGAGACCATAGCCACCCTTTATGGTGATTATTTGGGCGCATCAGTAGCCAAATTGCTGAGGCGAAAAGTATCGAATTGATAGCGAGTAAACCTAGTGATGAAACTTGAGGCCCATGTGTACCAAGTCCGCTCAGCATGAACATTCCAGAAGACGGTTAGCCTTGAGTGTTCCCGCTTAGGCTGGTCTCCAACGAAGAATTGAGTCAGAATCTATCGCTGTATCAACAATGCCTGTATTCGAACGTGAACCATCGAGTGTAAACTCCCATCCATCACCTTCAGTTCCATTGAATGAAAGCAAATACAAGCCTAGGTATTGATCTTCATAGTCCGTTGTAATGCCAAGTGAGGCGGATGCCGCTTGGGTTAATTCATAGACATTTGAATAACCATTAAGGCCGCCGATAACGTTCTCTTTGCCGTCAATTTCTATGACAACAATTTGCGTATCTCTCCATTCTTCTGGCCATTCAGTATCCCATGTAGCCTCAACCTCTGATTCGGCAAATGTCGGCCATTTAGCAGACATCTCTGGTACCGCCGCAACGGTAAACAAGAGAAGAAACAACGTCAGAGCCTTCCATAATTTCGGTTTGTTATTGGTTGCAAAGAAAAGGCAACAAAGCAGATACGAGGAAAGAAGAAGAACGTAATGAAATGCTTCAATTAACGAAAACGATGACGGGGTTTCAGGAGATTCCTCTGATCCAAAGAGAGTGACATGTAACAAGCCCATGTCATTACCAAGCGCCATTGCTACTGGAGAAAACCCCGGCGCTGCAGTGGTGTAGGTATCAAATGAAGTCGTATGCATTCTCTGCAGAGAAGTACGATTAAAGACACCCCAGCCCCCATCTGGGGTGTTTGAAGGAACCCAAATTTCAACCGAATTGTTCTCAAGGATGCGCATGGACATTTCTCCATTTGAATGAAACGAACTTTTTGATTCTTCGAAACAGGTTATGTCATCACATGATAACGAAACCCATTCATTGGATGTAGCAAGGAAAACACGTCCCTCGTATTGAAGAGGAATAGCAGGAGAATATCCATAGTTCCCGATTATGCTGTTATTGAGATAGAGCGTTGAACCTGTTGCTGTTTGAAGATGAATGAGTAGCCCATGTTGCGTTTCAATTGGAGCATGGCGAATCTTCCCGTCACCAATTGAAGAATTTGATACGGCCCCATCTCTGCTGACAGAATAGAGAACACCCGCTTCAGTACCTACGTGATATCCACTCTCTGAGATCAATACGCCATTTCTCCAACCAATTTCTTCAAAGTCTACTCGAAGAAGCTGTTCTCCATCTTCAAGACAAAACGTCGACAATCCTTGTCTGGTGGGAACAACAACTCGATCTTCATCAATTCCGAGTTGACCAGTAATTCCGATAACGTTCACTTCTGTTTGTTGTTCCCATACTAATTCTCCGTTCGAAGGATTCAGTGCAGTCACCTTCCCATCAGCCCATGCAACGATCAAAATATCTTGCCATGAGCCACAAACTCCGTCTCCAGAACCGACAAACATCAACGGAGACATATCGTGTTGAAGCGTAGTATCAGAACGATATGTCCACAATTCATCCCCAGATGTTATCTCAAACGCAGATACCTGTGGCCGTTCATCCCCAATCCAGAAACCAGAGGTGCGGACAAAGACTGAATCTTCGACAAGAAGAGGTTGAGTTGTAATGTAACCGTTTTCAAATTCATGTTCCCATGAATGGGTTGATTCAGCCTTTGCAAACGGTAAAAGGATGAGTAGAAGCAACAACAGGACAACACGCTTCATGCTGAATGCCTCTGGATGACAGTGCGAAGAACGGTACTCACTTCTTTGCCATCGACACCAGGGCAGGCTCCCATAACAATACCCATGAGTGGCCCCATAGCTCCCATTCCACGTTCTTTTACGAAGTCTAAGCGCTCGAGAACAATCGATTCAACAATCGATTCAAGATCTCCGACATCTGCTGGTACAAGTCCATTTTCTTCTGCGTAGGCTTCTACTTCTGCTGCTGAAATTTCCTTCATTTGAGCAAAGTGTTCAATGGTTGATTCAATTCCCTCTCTTGTAATTCCACCGTTTTCACGAACTGCTAAAACTGTTGAAAGAACCGTAGCTGCAACCGATTCATGAACTAATAAAAGCGATGCCCAAGCCTTTGTTGGAGTTGGATGAGACTGGAAAAAGACATCGTCTAATTCTCGTGAAAGAAGTTGCTTGCATTGATCTTCAGAAAGTTCAGTCTCCTTCAATCGAGTCATTCGTTCATCTTGGCTCATTGGTAAGTTTCCGAGGATTGTAGCCCAATGCTCATCGTGAACAAGAACTGGAGGTACATCTGTTTCTGGATACATTCGTGCACCACCAGGAAGTGGGCGCATAGGTGAGGTTGTTCCATCTTCAGGAGCTCCCTTTTTGACAACTACATTACGAACTTCCTGCGGTATTCGGTGATAAGAAAGTCGAGCTCGTTGAACAACTGATTCAAGGGCAAGTTTGGCTTGCCACTCTGGCGCAAGGCATAGAACAAATCCATCTCCTTCTGAAAGTTCAAGTTGCGTTCTCACACCATCGACAAAGGACTGCTCAATTCCATACGCAGGAAGTTCATCAGAATGGAAGACGCCGCGTACACCTGCTAATTTTGCAGCACCTGCGAGTTCCCTGCCAAGTCGTGGTAGTTGAGAGCCTTCAGAATCCAGTGTTTTCGTTCCGAATCTTCCGGCAAAACCAGGGAGTTTCAGTGCAATCATCTTGTATTCAGAATCTAATCCTTCACGGACCATTCTACTTTCGCAATCAGAGAAAACAGAGGTAACATCTGAAAGTTCTGTAGGAAGGTGTTGTTCGACTGCTCTTGACACTTCTGCTTCCATCGAAGCATCATCAAGTCGTCGGTCTGTTGGTAATAAGGGGAGATTGAGTTCTTGGCGAAGCGTGTTTGCAAGGCGATACATATGGACTTGGCGTACCATTTCTAATCGAACAATCTTAGGAATCCATCCTAAATCTTGACAGCCCTTGATTTCAACACGATCGCCGCAGGCAACACTCACATTGAGATCTTGACGAATGGAGCCAAGTCCGCGTCGAACACTTCGAGTATCTCTGAGTGTTCTTCCCAATGCCTTTGCTGTAATTTGGGCATGTTCTGGTGAAATAATGTCTGGTGATGTTGCAATTTCAATCAAAGGAACGCCAAGTCGATCAAGGTTGTAAATAACTTGCTCCCCTGATGATGTTGCAATCGTTTCCAATTTTCGAGCACTGTCTTCTTCTAAGCATAATACATCGATTCCTACATCACCCATGTCTGTCTTGAGGACACCATCAGTGGAGATGAGAGATGTTCTTTGAAATCCACTCGTATTCGAACCATCAACAACGGTTTTCCTCATTGTCTGAATCGCAGTAACTGGCTTTGAGTCAAGCAATGCAGAAACGGTCAGAGCAATATTGAGTGCATCGGAATCGTGCGGAAGAGGCGGACTATCATCAAGTTCGATAAGGCCTGCATTTGGGGATTGAATGTATACAAAAGAGCGATTCCGTCGCTTCTCGAAGCGGGCTGCGATATCCACAACGCCGCCTTCTCCACTTGCTAAACGCAATTTCCTGCTATATCGAGGCCACTCATCAGGAACGGTTTCAATAGTCACATCGAAGAGATCGCATGGTTGCCTTGAATGGAGTTTCCCAGTGGCTAATTGCTGGTGAACTTCGATACCACACATGAAGCCAAGTTGTTCGGTATCGAACGAAGAAGCGTCCTCGAGAACGCCTTCTGGTTCTTCACGGACAATCTCAGCCATAACCATCCCACGTGTATCCACTTCATGAGGTGAACGCTTAAGATTCAAACAATTTGAAGGGTATCATATCCATTTGGCCTCATCAAACGACCTGTTTGATTGAGTTTCTCAATGACTTCTTCTGCCTTGGAGCGAGGTATATTTTCACGCTCAGCTTCGTTGATGACGTCCAAAAGTTGGGCAACCCCTCCCCCATTTTGTTGGAAGCGCGCTATAATGTCTAGAATGGTTCGTTCAGCATGTCGGGCAGTACCCTTTTTATTGGACTGCACCGCTGTTTCATCGAAGTTTTCACCCATCAAATCGTACCGCCATGTTTTGGTTAAACGAACCGCTCGTTCGGCATCTTGAAGACTTGCTGTTTCTGCAAGACGAATTCTTGCACTCGCTTCTGTTAGTCTTGCGAGAGCCTCGAGAGAACGTGCTGTGATTGCCACAGTGTCTTGGAAATCCCCAGCCTTTTTCCGTTCTCCAACATAGTAATCGATGATGTACTTCCTGGCTTCTTCATCGAGATTTGGATGAATTGAACGCTTTGAAAATGCGATGTATTTGCGCATAAATTCTCGGTGAAGATGGCCTTCTGTGTGCGATGGGGTTGTTACAACAGAACTCTGTTTCGTTGGATCTGGAGCTGATCCTTCATTGACAAGTAATTCACTTGTTCCCGAAAATCGATTGTTTACGATGTGCCCCGCAATCTTTGCATCTTTGTCTTCGGATGGTTCATCGGTCAATAGCCAGATAACATCGAAACGTGAAATGAGAGGGGGATCAAGGTTTATCTGGCCCGTAAATGGGACTTCAGAAACGGGTTGGAATCGACCTGCTTTCGGGTTTGCTGCTGCAAGAACTGCACATCGAGTTCTCAGACTGGCATTGATTCCTGCCTTTGAAATTGAGATCCGTTGTTGTTCCATCGCTTCGTGCATGCTTGAACGGTCCGATTGGTTCATTTTGTCGAATTCGTCAATAGCAGCAAGTCCTTGATCTGCGAGAACAAGTGCCCCAGCCTCAAGTGTCCAACGGCCATCTGCATTCGAATCTTGAACCGCTGCTGCTGTAAGTCCAGCAGCTGAAGCAGACATTCCAGAAGTAAACCTACCACGAGGAGAAATCTTACCCATGTACGCCAAGAGTTGAGATTTTGCAACCCCGGGATCTCCCATCAACAAGATGTGAATGTCACCACGATTCCTCGTTCCGTCCGGGTTGAGGCGTGCTACTCCTCCAAACAGTTGCAGCATCAGCGTTTCTTTGATTTTCTCCATACCAAAAATTGATGGCGCGATAGAACTCGACAAGCGATCATAAATGTCAGGTGAACTGGCAAGTTCTCGAATTTCAGCTTCCTCTTCATCCGAAACAACGATCTCTTCTAACGCAAGGTTCTGGCGTTCAAGCGATTGCATTCTAAGGAAGATATCGAAGACTGGCGTATCTTTTCCATGCTTTCTTTGAGAACGTATGAACAACACTCCGTTTGCTTTTACTCGATCTCCAGGGTTTACTTTTCCGGTCAAATCATGTTCGGCAATACAAGCAAGTCGTTCTGGCTGAATGCCACCTCGGACTTGTTCGGGAAGTTCCTGCAGTTCGATAAATTGGGAGTTGATAAGCACAGATCGGTCATGGAGTAATTCGAATCGTGTTTGCCTGCTGTTCATGCCACAACCGCCATCGATTTGAGTGCACTCCATCGGTTGAATGAGTTCCTGTTCATTCGGTTGGTTGATTGTAATCAAATGTTCACAGGCGACACACTTGAATGTCGCAGAGTACATTCTCGGACGTACTCCTGAAATTTTTGTTATGACTGCATCAATGGCTAACATGGCCCCAATGTCATCTGAACGAAGTTGTGAAACAGTTCGTACTTGGTCACTTGGAAGATGAACAATTCGAACCCATGGGTGGATTGCTCCGTGCCCAACATCTGCAAGAAGTTCTCTCAGGGCTCTGTTTGAAGCATCGTAATGAAGTTCAGGTTGGCTCAGTATACTCTGTGCGAAATCATGATCGAACCCTTCGATGATTTGGTAAGAGACTTCGAGACTTTGGACATCGGGCCAAAGCTGTGCGATATTGTGAACGGCTTCAGTGAAATGGGCGTGGAGGAGAGTGGACCAGCGAGCTGTTAAATCGAAATCCTGAATCATAGTATTCACACTGCGTGGAGTTATAGATAATGGGCTACAGTTTATAGAAAGCGCGCTCAATCAAATCCACCCCCCTGTTTCCACTGGAGAATAATAGAGATGTCATCCGCTTTTTAGCCGCTTTATTTAACGCCAGTGGAACTTCTCCAAAGAATATTTTTTACACCATATTAGCGTATTATTTACTCAATAAATTGATAAGAACAGAACCCATGAGATGATTCATGATTATATTTGCTCATGGACTTGAGGGTACGCCTAACGGAAGTAAAATTCAGGCTTTGAGAGCATCAGGATTCGAAGTTCTTGCCCCAGATTTTCAAGGAATGGTTTTGAGTGAAAGAGTTGCACTTCTGGAAAAGATATGTGAACAACACGCAAACAAGAAGCCAATCTTGGCAGGCTCGAGCTATGGCGGCCTTACTGCTGCGATTATTGCAATGAGAATGCCGCATCAATTTACTGGACTCCTTTTGTGCGCCCCTGCTCTGCATCTAAAAGAGGACCCTGTTGATGCGGAGACAATCCTTGTCGCCCCAAACGGTATGCCAACGGTCATTGTCCACGGTATTGGAGATGATATCGTCCCTATTTCCTGCAGCCTTGAATACGCTGAACGTTCTGGGAAGGATATACTACAGTTCCACAAAGTGGATGATGGGCACCGCCTTTCTGAATCACATAGTTCGATTATCGAAGGTGCTAATGCCTTGTATTCACAAACGATTGATTCATGAAACGTCTTGCTCTGGCAACGGTATGAGCGACTCAATGGATTATGCTTCAAGCGGCGTTGATATTGATCTTGAAGGGGCCGCTGTCGCTTCACTGATTGGTTCTTTACAACGTTCCACTAGAAAGCCTGGTACACCGGGGGCACCAGTCGATTTGCCTGGTGGCTTTGGAGGACTTATTGAATTTGGAGACCATCTTCTTGCTATGGCTACTGATGGAGTCGGAAGCAAATTGCAAATCGCTACAGCAGTCAATCAATGGGAAAGTGTCGGCATCGATTGTATGGCAATGAATGTCAACGATTTACTCTGTGTTGGTGCTGAACCAATTGCCTTTGTTGATTACATTGCAGTCCCAAAACCTGACCCTGAAGTTCATGCAGCAGTTGGAGCATCTCTCGCAAAAGCCTGTGAATTAGCAAATGTAACATTGGCTGGAGGAGAAACTGCATCTCTTCCTGGAATCGTTACAGAACTTGACCTCTCAGGTACCGCTCTTGGCTATCTAGCCAAAGATGATGCGATAACTGGCGAGACGCTTCAGGTGGGAGATGTCCTCATTGGACTTCCATCATCTGGAATTCATTCAAACGGATTTTCTCTTGTTCGAAACATCATCAAGCACAGTGGTCTTGGATACGAGGATGCTTGTCCATTTGACTCAAGCTTTGATGGAAGAGAAATCGCTCGATGGACTGAAGGAAATCCTACTTTTGCAGAAGTACTGCTGACACCAACCCGAATCTATTGCGATCCTGTCGTCAACTTACTTCATCATCTCAAAGCAGAGAGTGGAACGGTACATGATGTCCACGGAATTGCGCATATCACTGGAGGAGGGTTATCCAATCTTCTCAGATTACATGATTCACTTGGATGGCATATCGATAGCCCTATGCCGATTCCTCCAGAATTTGTATGGCTTCAACAAAATGGGAACGTTACAGATTTGGAAATGCACCGCACATTCAACATGGGATTGGGAATGGTACTTGCAGTATCAAAAGGTGCAAGTGAAACCATTCTCGAATTCTTAGCAGCAAAGAACTCTGGTGCTCAAATCATTGGCCATGTACACGATGACGGGCACAAGGTTACACACGTGAATTCCCACGTTGTGTTTCAGCACTATTGATGCGGTGCGGTCAAGAAGAAGAATCGGTTCCATCGACCATGGCCGATACGTTCAGCGGAGCAGATGACCCTGCTGGTTGGCCTGGACATCTCTGGCTTGAAGGCCGGACTGTTGTTCATCTTCAATCCGATCAAGAACGTCCTTCTCATATGCCAAGAGGGCCGGTGGCAAGGTCGAGAACTGGTTTCGTAAATCCTGCAATGGCGCCTGCTCGAACACGTTCTGTGCTCTTATTACAAGACGCTCTTGAACATGGTTGGCTCGCTGATAAGCGGCCAATACGGGCTCTTGACGCCTTGTGTGCAACTGGAATTCGAGTACGTAGATGGAGGAATGAAATCGCTCCTAAACTACAAGAGCGCCTCCACATTACTGCAAATGATCTTGATTCTAAAGCGCTCGATTGGGCCCTTTCTTCTGTTCGAAAGAACAGGGTGAATGGAACTTTTCCTGAACTTGAAGACGAACAAATGCCGATTGAACACATCACTGAAGATGGAATTCATTTCCAGCGTTATGATGCACGAATGGCAATGATACAGGGCTCATTCCAATGGATTGATCTCGACCCATTTGGTTCGCCTGTACAATTCCTTGATACTGCCTTACAGGGGCTTGGACGCGTTGGTGTTTTGGAGGTGACTGCAACAGATACTGCAGCATTAACTGGATCATCTTCGACTTCAGGGATGAGAAGATACGGGCATAATGGAATCGTCGATCATTACGCACATGATGATGCTGTGCGAGTCTTGCTCGGGACTGTAGCAACCAGTGCTGCACGACTAGACCGCTCTATTGAGCCTATTCTTGCTCTCTTCGATGGCCATCATGTACGTGTCTCAGTTCTCGTTCGAAAGAGCAAATTGGGGGCTGATGAAAATCGGCAGCAGATGGGATGGAGAGTTCGACAAAACGATGTCCCTTACACCTTCGTAAAACATCCAACACCTGAACAGTTTGAACGGTCGAGTGGACCTATGTGGATTGGGCCTTTATGGAATGAGGATATCACAAGCCGGATGACGGAAGACCATGCTGTCAATTGCTGTTTACCAACAGAGGGGGATTTGAAATCTGGAAGCGATATTGGGCTTGAGTGGAGTGATCTTGACCAAGTCTATGCTGAACGAGAATTACGGCGATCTGTTCGCTATATCTCAGAGGCTTCATCGTTGCTTTCGTCCGAACACCTCCTGCTACCCTATGACCAGATTGCCCCCTGGGCAAAAGCTGCATCAATGCCATCAATGGTCGACCTTATTGCAGCATTAAATGAGGAAGGGTATCAAACTGGTCGAGTTCCGGACCTAAGGCCCTATATCGCTACAAAAGCCCCTTACGAAGTGGTACTAGAGATGGTTCGTAAAATGGATTCAACCGAATGAAGGATCGTTTTCAACATCATCGTCTGGAGAAGGCAGAAGCGGTGTTGAATTCTGAATAATTTCCTGAACCGAATGCTCAATTTCTCTTGCATTTTCAAGCATCTTGGAAAGTGGAATTTCAACACCTGTCATTTCTGTGATTGCTTCGATAGCCACGGCTGCTGCGCGAACATCGGGATACATTGGGCTTGCTTCAGAGAGAAGGGCAGTGATATCAAGATTGAGTCGGTCGCCTTCACTTAACAAAAAGCCAGTAATTCCAGAGACAATTCCTCGTTGAATTGTATTCAAATCCATCTCTTTCAATCGCTTTCTTGCCTTCTCAGATGCGCCTACTGCGAACAATCCTTCACCTTGTACTTCCTTTTCAGGCTTAAGGATTCCATCGATTATGATAAGTTGTTCAAATCCCCCAGCAGTAAACCATTCTAAAACAGTTGAACCAAAGGCAATATCTTGCTCTTTCTCGAATTGAATTTCAGCAGTGAAGACACCAATTCCATTTCCTTGATAGACTCGAACTGGGTGTCGGGGAACTTCATTTTGTATGAGAGCTACTGCAGGGAACCGTTCATCCATTACAGTACCTAGCTGGGTCAATCCAAGGGACTCAATAATGTGGGAAGTTGCAATAACTCCAACCATTCCAGCAGTGGTAAAACCACACACTGCAACGCCTCCGGTGGTTGGATCAACCCCAGAGCGAAGCACGAGATCATACGTTCCAAACTGCTGACTCATGGCTCCCCCTCATTTCTCTGGTTGACTCGTGTTAGAAAAATATCACGCTTGTCATTCTGTGAACTCAGACCAATCTTCAGCGCCTTCTTCGCGGTACCACCACGTTCCGTTCTCGTCTTCCCACCATTCAGTTCCGTATTCATCGACTGAGATTCCGTCATCTTCTTCAACGGATTCTTCCACCTGTGGCTCCTCAGGTTCCGTAATGGATTCATTTGAATCTACACCAGACAGTTCAGAGATTAACGAATCGCCAGGACGTTCGATGATTTCGGGTTCAGCGCTGATGGTTTTGTCCTCAAATTCGTCCAAAGGACGGCCTTCAGGAATCTCTGGAGCAGGTTCGCTCTTTTCAATCGGGAATTCATCATCGCTTCCATAGAATTCGTCATCCTCGAATCCTGTGCTTGCTCGACGGTATCCAACGACTACAAGAGATATTAGAGCGAGAACTGCGACGCCAATTCCCCCGTAAAGCAGGGTATTTGACGACTCTTTGTTATCGCCATCTGTCTTTGATGTGTCTTCTGGAACATCCTGTGATGCAGTCCATTCTACAGTGCTAGAAGTCATTTCAGGCTGAAGTGAAGTGTAATCAGGAGAGGTTGTATAGATTGAAAAGGTGAGTGTTTTCACTACATCTTCATCCTTTTGCCCATTCCATATCTGATCGTATGTTGGTTCAAATGAAATTGTTGCAGAACCATTCGCAACAATCATGACTGTTGACGGTTTGTTAAACAATGCAGGTACATCTGTAGCAGTTAATTCTACTGAAATACCAAATGGATTTGGATTGACTATTTGGCATTCAATCGGATCGCTATCCATCTTCTTGTTGGTAAGAATTGTTGAGCTTTCACAACTAACCGTTGCAGGTAAAAGAACGGTTGGCTCCCATTCAGGCTCAGTTGTATTCGTGTCTGTTTCGTTATCTGTTGAGTCATCTTCATACCCATTTAGTAACGTTGTATGCGATAATGTTCCAAACCAATTTCGGTCGTTTGTCATGACATCGAATTGAATATATGTGGTGTTTTCAAATTCTGAAACAACACGAATTTTCCCTAGGGATATTGTTTCAATTCCGCTGTTGATTGCGACGTCTGATTCATTGTATGCAGTCCATGCAATTGATGTTCCTTCCAAGGAAGCCTGTTGTTCAATGTCATCAGCATCGTTTGCCGTTAGAGTGATATTGAGATCTATCGCATCATTCGAATCCTTGTCGATATCTGTTGGGCCTGAAAGAAGAGCGCTAATTCCAGTGCTCATGTTCGATTGTACTGAGTTACCTAAGATTGGTTGAACATCGGTGGGCTCAATAGCTGCCATTGTAGCATCTAAGGTAAGATTTTCACCATAGGTTGAGCTGAAATCCAGGAAAGTTGCTGCAGCAATATCATGCAGGCTCGTGACATCCACGGGCGTCCAAATTCCTGAAACATCGGTTGTTCCAGATAAGGTGGATTCTTCGTTTCCAGCTGTTATGACCAGCGTAATTTGTGCATTTCCAAGAGGTGAAAATCCAGTTCCATCCTCAACAGTCGCACTAATTTCAATCTTGAGAGGCTGGGTAGAGACGAGGTATTGATCGGGATTTCCGGTCGTTACTGTGATGTCTAAGTTGCTTTGAAGATAGGTGTTGTTGAACGAAACGGTAGGGCCAGCAAACGGAAGAGGAAGAGATACGTTGTCATAGATGTCTACAGCAGCAATAGCAACCCAATACTGCGATGTGTCTTCGATTGCTTTTCCAGATACACTTCCACTTGAATCAGTATAATCTGACATGACTGAGATGTCATACGATGTAATTGAGTTAGCAAGTGTTGCAACAGGGGAATAGGTTCTATCGCCCAATTTGAAATTCTTTTCTGAGGTAAATTCAATGGAAGTTTCTGTCGATGAATCAAGACTCATATTCGATACATAAACAAGATATTCTTCGACGAATGAATCTGCACTTAGATCCCAAGAAGCCCGCAGAGGAGTGGTCTCAACACTTATGTCGAGATCCATGAGTTGAACATTTGTTGCATTTTCCGGTGCAGCAGGGTATGGGATAGTTACTGTCAGGGATTGAGAAAGGTTGCTTATGACTCCATAGGTGTGAGTTGAACGTACAACGTATCCGTAGGTTGAACCGATGTCAACTTGAGTGTCAGTATAATTATTCGAACCAGTCACAATATCGTGAGGTGTTGTCCAATCGTATGCTGTAGATGAGGACATCTTGAAAATTTGGAACGATTGTAAATCAGAACCGTAGGTTGACAACTGCTGCCATTCTATGGTGACATGATTTTCAGTAAGCGATTGAATGGATAGGGCCGGTGTAGGAGGCAGTGCCAGATTCGGTGCGCCGAGGGTGTAATTTGCACTGAATGAAGTAACATCGAAACTACCTTCTTTGGATGTTTCAACTGGTAGCGTCACAGTGAACGCCCCTGTGCCTGGAAGCATTTGCTGATTCAAGGAATTACTCAGTGAACCAATTGTTCCAGCGCTTGATGTAACTTGGAATGTGATATCATAGGCGATATCCAAATCGGTGAGATTAGCGGTTCCATTTGAATTGCTCGAAAGGGACATCATGTTATTGACCATTTCAACACCATATCCGTCTGAAAGACCGGGGTAGGCAGGGATGCGAGGTGAAAGTGAATCTCGTATGATATCGTTCGTATCTGAGAGAGTTAGAACTCCGATGTTTGAAATTGTGCTACTTGAGTAACCCTCTGCCCAGAGATCGATATTGCTGTCAACATCAACATCCATCGACAGATTGTGCCAGGCGCCAATGAAAATCCCTTGAGAGGTTTCTCCTGCAAGAACAAATTGTTCCATCAACCCGTCTGCATCAACGTCTGCGAAGTGAATATCACGCGGTTGGGACCACGGCGTGAGAGGAGTTAGTGTCGGAACGCCCACTCCTGCGGCGCTGATTGATCTGAATCCGATATCGCCATCTAATGTAGCTGGGTTGTTATCTCCAAATCCAGGATCAGGTAAGAAGAACGATGGATTTCCATCGTTATCATGATCTGCAATTGTAGCATTATCGGTATTTATCTGATCATTTGTTTGAACCTGAGTCCACGTCTGCCCATCATTCAAGAGAATGTTAGAACCCATCGTTTTTGGTGTAATGAAGTCAATATCACCGTCACCATCAACGTCACCTGGTATAGAAAACTCTGAAAGATTTCGGAATTTATTGATGTTCGGATTGAGAGTCTTTGTTACCGCATCATAAGTCAATTCGGTTGCATCATTCTCATCATCTGACACCAAAATAATTGTCTGATTGCGATTAGGCGCGAAGAATTCTCCAACGTGCAAGCTACGCATTTCTGCTCTCCCATCCCCATAATTCCATTTACGAATATCGGCCGTATCCGCTAATTTCGAGCCTTTTGTTGTTGCATTGAACGAATTAACAGCAACGAGCCCGTTATCGAAATAGCCGTGAACAGAAATAAAGTCAGAAAAATTGTCTCCGTTTAGATCACTTAATTGAACATCAATAGGTGTGGTTGTGATGTTTACGTTGAAGTAAGGATCGTACGTTGATGTCGTTGAATTATAGTAGTGGATGCACATTGTTTCATTGAATTGTTCGAACGTAATCACGTCGTCGAAGGAATCGTTATTCATGTCAGCTACTCTGAGGCTTTGTGATGTTTGGCACGTCGTCGTCCAGTTGGAGAGGCTATACGTCATCGTGGTGGCGTTACTTGTTACGACTGCAAAACCAGTACCTACTCCAGTTGAGTAGTTTTGTGTTGACATTACAAAGGCATCTGCCATCGAATCACCATTTGAATCACCCATTTCCATTTGTTGAATAGATCCAACTTGGACAAATTGAGCTTCGATATTCGGCGTGTACGTGACGTTCATTTGACTTGTTTGCAATGAAGCATTCTTGGGGAGTAGGATTGGAGTGGGCATTCCACTGCTGTTGTTAAGTTGAACCAAATCGTATGTGTCTCCTGTTTGGAAACTGTTTTGATGCGATAAATCCCCATACCCAAGTCCCGAGTAACTCCAAATTGTATTCCCCTGGGTGTTGTTGATGTATACAGCCCCTGGTGTTGCAGAGGCATGTGAGCTATCAACAATGAATGATGCATCTTGATACGTGACATTTCTCTCCAAATCGATTTCTAGAGAAAGCGAAGTATTGTTGCCATCTGAAGAAATAGAGAGGCTCGAGGTATTGTTAGCGAATGTTGTAACTTGTGTTGCAGAGCCTGTGGAGGGCGAAATAAATAGAACTGAAGCCAATAAAATTGAGACTAAGAAAAGAGATTTTCGACGGGATTGGGTTTCGTCCATGGTATCACCTACACTCTACGCAGACTACCTATACTTCAAGTCGATTACGCTTGGATTGCAGAGTTAGAAGGCGAAATTTTGTTACTTCGGCGGATATTTTGTTATCGTGGTAAATATACAAGGGTTATCAATAGGTGGGGGGTGTGCTTAGACTGATACCCATGGTAGCACAAGCGAAAATAATGGTCACTGCAGGCGACTTAGAAATTGACGTATCCGGAGCAACTGTTGAAGTCGATGCACGACTCATACAAATGAGGCATGATGATACATGGTCAATTGTACTCGAACGCGTAAAAGATGCAAGAGATGCGGCTATTGAGGCTGCTATTGATGCCGCAAGAGATGCTGGTTTGCCAGAACGTGGTTCTGCATTTAGATCGCTCGTAGAAAATTGTGCACTAACTAAGAAACCCGATCAAGTGCTTGCTGCCATCCATTACCTCCGTGATGTCGAGAATGTACAGGATAGCCCCCCTCGTGTTGTCAACCAACTCTTTTCAGATGGGGGAATCGACCCCCCTGGCAATCTATCTCTTTACCTAAACAGACTTAGAGAGCGCGGTTTACTCGAAGTGCCATTTGAGCATGGAGACAAAAATCGATTCGCAGTTCTAACAGATGCCGGTAGGGCGCACCTCGATAAACAATCAACCTCCTGAGTGAATCATGGTCATGTCAGGCGGCGGAACGGGAGACCCCCGTGACGACCCAGAATCTGGTGAAAATGTCATCCTTGACTATTCGTATCAAAATCATAGCAAGAGTCTACTCCGTAAAGGAAGACATAAGGGCTCAACGTTTCGAAGAGCAATACTCGATGAGGCCGATTTAACGGAAGGCGACTTTACTGATTGTGATTTCCGCAAAGCCTCTTTGGTCGAAGCGGACCTTATGAAATCTGCTTTCGATGGAGCTGATTTCAGAGGCGCTGATTTACGAAAAGCACGATGTAATCTCTCAAATTTCAGAAATTGTAAACTTAAAGGCGCTGATTTGCGAGGCATACGCGGAAAATATGCTATCTGGCAGGGGAGTGATTGGTGGAATGCAATCGTGAGTGAGGACCTTGAAAAGACCTTGAAAAAGAAGTGGCCTAAACCAGCGGATTATTCGGATTCTTCATGAACCAATTGTACAGAATTTGCCTCAATAAACGCTAGTTTTGCTCTCGCATTTATCAGTGGAAGAAGAGCAAGAGTTGCGACAAAGAAAGTGCATACTCCACAGGCATAACCGAAGTATTCGGCATTATCCTGAATCGTTCCCCGTAAATGTAGTTGGGCCGCATCGTAGAAGATCATGTTCCCTATGATTCCTCCAACGAACGAAATCACTGCCCCAGATAAGGCTAGTTTGCTTCCAAGAGGTTTCATGCGATAGATGAGGGCTCCCCCAATAATGCCCGCAGCGCTTCCAATTGCCAGAGATACACCTCTGATGAGATAGCCGTTGTTGTCGTTAATCTCTTTGTGATACGACTGGTACTCTTCAAAAGAAACATTGTCGCCTTGTTGATTTGGAGTCTCAAGAATTTTCTCCATATAAGCGTCGGAAACCTCGTCTGTTCCAGCTAAATCAAGATCTGCTTTCGCGACAAAAGCCAGGAAGATGGAGAAGAATATCAGTAAAACTGCAACTGTTTTTACTCCCTTTCTATCTGGTCGAATTGCAAACATGTCGGGCGTATCTTCATCCATTTTGAACACCTTTGCCACAATTTTCCAACCCCGATCTGAGAAAAATCGGAATCGAAATACGCTCCATTGTATCCATATTAACACAAACGGTAACCTGAGTTGATGTCCAAAGTAAAACATTCTCTTGATTGTGAAACTCGTAGCACCAAGTGCACGATGTATCTCCAACTTTTTGGATCCAAATTGTTGCCGTCACCGTATCTCCATATCGAAGTGGTGCAATAAAATCAGATTCTACATGAACGACTGGGAAACCAATCTGTCGTTCCAATATTAATTCCGAGTACTTGATTCCACAAATAGGCTCCCAAGAGTCTTCAAAGAAGCGGTGTGCTAAATCGAAAATCCTCGGGTAATAGGCAATATTTGCAAGGTCGACCATTGGAAAATCTACACCTCTTTGCAAATGAACTGCCATGCTTAGCCCAGGAGGGTAAACGCAATGAACTCTTGTACAGAAACTGGTAAATCGTGCCGTTGCGCTTATATCCAAGTGGTCGGTGGATTCGATTACCAAGGGCCCTATAGTGTAGCTTGGATATCACGCCGGCTTGCGGAGCCAGCAACCCGTGTTCGAATCGCGGTGGGGCCGCCAACTCAAGACTCTGCGCCTTCGCGCTCGTTGTTTTCATCAGCGATTAGCCGCTTCTCTAGAGGTGAATAGTGAGGACCAACCATCTTTCTAAAGTAACCGTCTGAAGCATATGTTTCGTCTTCAACCAACACCCTAGGGGAATCGGAGAGCAACTCAAGAACACTGAAAACATCGTCATAATGGTACGCATACTCAAACTCTACAGTATCCTGAACAACTTTCTTCCATGCTCTCTGTCTTGGTTTCTTAAACCAGATTGTGAAACCTTTGACGAGTGGGTTTCCATCACTCATTCTCCATTTCCAACCGTTTGTTCCTTTGATTTCAACCATATTTTCTCCGGGAATGTATGTGGCATCCATCGTCACATCAAGGAATTCCTTGAACGCTGCAGATGCGGGGCTTGCAGATAGGCCATACAAATTGAGCAAGGCATGTCGTAGGGGACCATGCCTCTCCTGTTGAATGAACTTATCATCATTGAGCAGCATCAGGAAATACGAGTCAAGAACATCGCATCCAGGAAGATTAGCTGTATTTTGATGATCTGGTTGGATACAGACCGATGCTTCCTTTCCATCGAGTTTTCCCTTGAACGTAGCAGTTGTTGCGTTGAGGCCTGTTCCACCAGCATACGGGTTCCTCATTCGTTGAATGAGCCCCTCGAGAGGAATTGAATAGGTTGCTAGATTTCCGAGGATGATTATTTTGTCAACTCCGAAAATAATCCGGTCGGGATTTCTTTCAATTGTTTTTAGAAGGTAGTCAAAAGAAGTCTGCATTGCTGTAAAACTGTCATTTACAAGATTCTTGAAAACGCTCTTTTTCTCTTCTTGATACTCAGAAGATGCTGATGGGGTTTCCTTTTCACCTTCGTCGTCCATACCGAATAAATCGCTCATGAAAGAATCTATTTTCTAGACTATATGAAGGTTCTAAGGCCATTCTACAATCTCCCATTTATTCTCTTGAGCATATGATCTCAGAGAAGGCTCCGGGTTAACTGCAATTGCGTGTCCACATTTTCGCATAAACCACGAATCAGCAAGGGTATTCCCGTAACCGTAACATTTTGATAAATCATGACCGTTTTCCTTAGCATCTAATTCAACTACGGGCACTTTTCCTTTTCGTCTCGGAACAGACCAGCCTCGTTCGGAACCAGAAAGAATCCCACTACGGTCGCTTGGCCCGCATCCATAGACTTCATCCATACCCAATATCCGGCCCATCGCTTCAGCCATGGGAGCGACAGTAGCAGTAACCAATACCAACCTGTGGCCTTGTTGGCGGTGCCAAGCAATCTTTTCCCATGCTTGTTGAGAGACTTTCGGCTCGAGTAATTTAGGGGCGATTTCATCGGAATATTTCTCCAATGTCGCCCAAGAAGCGAGAGAAAGATGACCTCTGTTGCGTAGAGCATCATAAGGAGATTTACCTGTTAAGAGGCCGAATACAGTTCCAAGTGACCACGCAATTGTTGCATGGGGTATTCGCCAAGGTCGCCTTTTTGCAAGGACTCCTGTCAGCGTTTTTTCGCTTGAAGCATTGAGTAACGTCCCATCGAGATCGAAGTATGCAGCAACCTCTTGCTCTTCGCTCATGTGCATAGCAAGGAGTGAAGCCTCATGAGTTCGTCGGTATCTCTTCTTTGAGAGAGGGAGTTTCATGCAGTAGTGTCATCGTTTTCTTCAAGACGGCCATAGACTCGCCTTCCTGCACGATGATCTTGCCACCAAGTCAGTCGGTCTGCAAGATGCCTTGGGATAAAGAATCCAACTTTCCTAGGGGTAAGACCATGGTTTCTCATTACCCTATCGTGAGATAGATTTGCAACAATGGATTGGGCGGAACATCCTGGATTTGCCGTAACAAATCGCATTATCTCAGTTTTTAGTCGGTCAAATCGTGCTTTCTTCTGGGAACCTTTCCCTAATCGTCTTGGAGACATAATTACGACTTTCGTCGTTTACGGTTATGAAAGAAATGGGGGGAATCCCTACTCAAATGAAACTGGTTGGGTAGTTTTCCAATTTGCCGTCGCAAGTTTCTTTGCTTTGCCATCCGCTATAATCGGAGCAATTTTATCCAATCGGCCGTGCATGCCATGGACATGGAATTTGACACGCAGTTCTGCGGTAAGTGATGCTTCTAATGCTTGCATTTGATCATCATCGAGATCAACTGATGCAAGTGTTTCTCCAGAGGTTTGAGAAAAAATTGTGAGTGTTTTATCCTTGCAGGACATTGCTGGCCTGAAGTCCATGTCATCGGGGTGATGCATCCAAACAGATAGGTCCAGAGACAATGTGTCTCGTATGTTTACTCGACTGATTTCAACAGATTCAACCATGCCACTCAACCCTTCCAGTCAACAGTCCTTCAAACTCTTTTCGTCTTAACCTACTCGAACGCTATTTCTGTTATGACCGGTTCTTGTATTGTGATTTTTATCGTTAGTGTCCAGTCGTTTCCTGGATCTGGATCTGGGAGGATTTCAATGGCGGAGTCCGGATTTGACTGCAAAGCTTGCACGAGTAACACCCAGGGAGGTTGGCCGAATGCTGAGCCTGGTTCATTAAGCAACATGCTGATGACCATTTCCATGTTATCAGAATCATAAATCCCTTCAGAGCCTAGTGGGTTGAGTTTGTCCTCGGAAAGTGTTGCTTTTGCGTTCTCATTGGCAGTTATGTTTCCGCCTTCAGTATCGGCTTTCTCTTGATAATTATCTTCTGGAACAGTTACTAAAAGCGTGAAATTATCGTAAGGCTGAATGAGGTCGTTTTCTAATTCAAGAATTGCTTCATAAGAAATTATTCTACCAGAAGAGCCTGGTGTAATTTCTTGGCTCCATTCATCCCCTTCTGCAAGATAGTCCGACCAAGTTTGTTCGATAACTTTCTCTTTCCATACAACGCTAAAACGTCGAGAGGATACGTTGAGTTCAAACACCTCGGTTAGAACACCTTCTTGCCCATCATCGATGGTAACAGAACCAAGATATATCCCACTTTTATTGGTCGGAAGTAGCACTTGGTTCTCAGAGGAATCGACGTCATTACGGCCGTCACCATCGCCGTCTGAATCAACCCCCCAGTCGAGATCCCAAGAAAAGAGTAAATTATTTCCTTCCGGGTCTACGGAAGCTGAAGCATCGAGAAGGATGGAATCTCCTGCCCTTGGATTTTCAGGATATGTTAGATCGATGACTGGCGCTCCGTTTACAACAACTACCGCCGAGGTATCATCAACTCCTCCCTGGTCATTTTCGACTGTTAGAGTCACCGTATAGGCTCCAAACATCTCGTACGTGTGCGATGTAAATCCGGTCACTGTATTCCGTTTTTCTCCGTCACCAAAATCCCAACGGTACTCGGTGATGATCCCTTCAACCGCGTCGGATTCTCGAGCATCGAAGGTCACCATTTCGCCTTCTTGTATGAGGAGAGGATAGGCTTCCATTGTGGCCCTAGGTTCAGGAGCTGTGTCAAGAATCCCGGTGCAACCAGCAAGAGAAAAAGAGCACATCAGAAGGACTAACCCTAGCCCTTTTAATCGCATACTCTTCTCTTGCATAATTTGTCTTCAAACTAATCCTATATCTAACCATGTTGTAATTCTGTACACACAGAGGTGTGTTTCAAATGCCCTCTATTTTAGCCAGAATCAATCGAACGAAACCTCTTCGGGAAGGTCTCCTATTATTTCCGCAGTGTTGAGATGATCTCCCATCTCTTCAATAGAATCGTGAGTTACAACGTTCTTTTCTGAGAAATTTTCCATCTTCTCATCAACAAAAACATCCTCTAGTGCAGCATTTGATTGGTCATAATCAGGGGCTGGTTGGACGTTGCCAGGAAGAATCTCTTCTTCGTCCTCATCAAGAATAGATTCAATCGATTCTACATTCTCATCTACATCGACAACATATTTCTCCTTTAGTACCTCAAGTATTTCCTCTTCAGATTCTTCGAAACTTGCTTCTGTCTCTACGTCTTGATTCTTCTTGGTGAAGAAGCGGCGAAAGAATCCCATGTTTGGGATGAGAAGTCTCTTCTTCATTGCCTTTTCTAATCTTGCTGCCTAAAGCGATAGTTCTTCAATCGTCACATTCAGCAGGACATATGGAACTCCTTGAAGGCGAACGAGTTCTTGCATTTGATTTGGAAACTACTGGCATAAGCACTTCCCGTGATCGGATTGTGCAATTAGCACTTATTGGCTCAGATGCCGATGGATCAGAACTTTCCTATGATCGATTAGTGAACCCACGCCGTCCAATTCCATATGAAGCACAACGAGTTCATGGGATTTCAGATTCTGATGTTCGGGGTGAACCCGACTTTTCCGCAATTGCTGACCAGGTTGCTGCGCTAATACAAGGAAGCGTGCTCGTAGGCCATAATGTTCGCAGATTTGACATGCCTATGCTGCGAAATGAGTTTCTAAGAATCGGCGCTCTCCCGCC
>QXYA01000111.1:4685-9733 GCA_009887135.1 Candidatus Poseidoniales archaeon | reverse complement strand
TTTCCCAGTCGATCATTGTCGTGACCGCTTTGAGGCTGAGTGCTTCTTCAACTGAATAATGATTCAAAGCAATGACAGCCAAAAGGCCACCAAGTGTTGCAGCTAGTGTTCTGTGTACTACTTCAGTAATGATGAGTGCATACACAAAGAGGAGGATTCCAAGACCAACATAAACTGCTTGATCACCTAATCCATCTCGAATAGTTACCTTCAGATCGATTCCGTCGCCTCCGCCAGCTGCTTGGCTCGATTTGATGAATTGCATTGTTCCAACAAACAGTAACGAAATAAGTGCAATGAGTTGTGCAGGATGCCTCTTAGAGAATAATATATTTGCGCCCATAGGCAAAGGCAACTACAAACCCCTCTTGAGGATTGGGTTGGGACACGATTCAATTTCGCCAAAATACAGCGACATTTCCTCGAGCAAATACAACTGAACTGTTGGTTTTTTCTCCCATGACATTCCAAACTGTTTTGAGATCATCACGTGGATATAAGCCCCGATTTACTTTCACTTTAACCAACGATCGAGAGGATAACTGGCCTTCTAATTCGACGATGACTGAATCAGTCAATCCCGATTTACCAATTCGCATTGTTATTGGAAGAGAGGCATCCTTTGCCTGACGAATTATGTGGTTTGGAACACTCATGCTTTCACCTTCTGTGAATCTTGCCGGTATGAAACTCGGCGTACTGACGTACAAGAGAAGCACGTTTGAATTTTATACCCATTGCGAAATCTTATGGTTGCGTTATCCCCATAGTGAAGCAAGGTGTTGCATGCACGACATACAATTTCTCGTACTTCCGAAGGGAGGCGAATTCGATGTCTGCGAGAGACTTTTACAAGATGTAAGGCAAATCGAGAACGTTGTTCAGGAGTGAATTGTGAAGGCCTTTTGAGCAAACTCAGAAGTTGTGTTTGAGACCATATCGCATGTCCTTTTCGCTTATCTCGATTAAGTCTGCTTCGTCGTCCCATTGAAATCCCTCATCCTAGAACGGCCAGTAAATCAGTTGTAATTACATCAATGTCTCGATCGCCATCGACTTGATGAAAAATTCCAGCATTACGATAGAAGTCAGCAAGTGGAGAGGTTTGTGCATGGTATGCTTCTAATCGAGCAAGAACAGTTTCTTCAACATCATCTGCTCTTCTCTTTTCAGTGAATGATCCACATCCGCAGACACCATCTTTGATTGGATTGAACGTATCATGGTAAACAGTTCCACACGTGCCGCAACTGTATCTACCACAGATTCGTTCTACTATACGTTCATCAGGTACATCAATTGCTAATACCGCAGAAACTTCAACGATTTGAGATAGTGCTTCAGCCTGTGGTACAGTTCGTGGGAAACCATCGAACATAACACCATTTTTGGCGTCATCATCCTGTAGACGATCTCGAATTAAATCGATAATCACTGAATCAGGAACGAGGGCCCCTTTATCCATGTACGATTTTGCTTCGATTCCGACAGAGGTTCCAGCCTTGACTGCTGCACGTAACATATCCCCTGTAGAGACTTGTGGCAATCCTGTAGCCTCCATCATTCTTTGAGCCTGAGTGCCCTTTCCAGCACCAGGAGGTCCGAACAAAACAATGTTGAGCATGTCTTGTCGCTCTCGTTCTTGCATTTCAACGTATCAGTTCAAACCCATCCGCTGAAGATATTGTTCACCGTAGTGGTTCCATTGTTCCATAGTCCACCCATTTGGCAAACCCCCTGGTGGAAGCGGAGGGCCAGAAGCTACTGGAACAGGCAATACTGGAACTGTCTTGACTTGAGGCAATCCTACAGGCGGAAGGCCTGCAGGTGGTAAACCAGCAGGAGGCAAACCCATAGATGGAAGGCCAGAGGGAGGAAGTCCCGTAGGAACTTGAGCCTTGCCAACAGGAGCAGGCATACTCAGAGATTGAGCTAGTGCTGCAGCGATTTCTTCTTGAGATACTTCTCCTGATGCGATGTCGTTCACAGAATGGCTGATATCAAGAGCTTCATCTCGACGTGTCCCCAAGTGATCTGCATCAGTATGGGCATCTGGAGCCACCAATTCAGTTCCATCATCATCCATCTTACTGCTTTGTTTTAGTTTACGTCCACCGTAGAGAAGGCCAAGTAGAGCAATCAGAACCAATGGATAGGAGAGATAGGCAGGAAGGGTTCCAAAGATACCACCTGAAGATTGTTGCGAACTCACACTTGTATCAGCCATGAATTCAATCACTACGCCATCGGTGGTGGTCAATAGGATTACTAAGTTCATTCTGCCATCAATCGAATCTTCATCAGTTGAGACTTTACCAACAACCTCGATGGATTCACCTATGCCAAGATCAGTGATTACGGTAGGTGAGATGGTCGTGCTTCTATCATCAAGGACATTCCCATCTGCATCCCGAACCTCGACCGTAAATTCCCCATTGAGTGGAATGTTTCCTTCATTTATAATCGTAAAGGATTGCTTACCAGAGTCGCCTCGTGGAATGAACAATAGAGGAGCAACGGTTTCATCCGATACGCTAATTCCGGCAAAACTTGTCTCAGGTACTTCTACTCGGACAATGAGTTCTGCATTGGTAAATCGTCCGTTGTTACTGCCATTAACAAATAATTGCAAATCAAATCCAAACCCAGAAGCAGTTTGATTCGGTGCTTGAATAGCCAATTGAACTGATGCCTGACTGAGCACAGATACTGAACTTGGTGGATTGGAATAACCAACGGACCAACCATCTGGAGCAAGACTCGTAGACCATTCCAAATCCAAATCTGAATTCCCGGTATTTTCAACAATGAACTCAGTGAATGTGAAATCATTGTTAACTGGCGCAGAAATTAGCGTACCAACAGTGGACACAAGATTTACCGCTAAGTTCTCACCGACAACAAGAGAGGTAGAATTCAGCGTAAACATTTGAGGTGAAGATTCAACCCTGAGAGTATATGTGTTGGAGTTTCCTTCTCGAGCAGTTTCAGGCACCAGTAGACGCATTTCAACATCACCTGATTGGCCAGGAGCGAGCGTAACCGACAACGACGTAGAACTGATTTCTTGACCGTATTCAATCTCTGCAGCCCACGCTGGATTACCACGTTCAAGTGTTACTGCAAAATCAAGAGGGACATTCCCTTGGTTTTGGATTGTATGGTTAAAGTAAACCAACTCACCAGTGTCAGCAAACACTGGTAGAGCAAGTGCACCAGGTCCAACGGCTCCATTTGGCCCATAGAGATCCGAACGGAATGCCTTGAGTTCCGATACTGCCACATCGACAGTCTCAACTCGATTTAATGTCGGGTCAGTTGGGGAAGTAACAACACAGGTCACCTGATCACTTGATCCTGCAAGGGGCTCCCCGTTGGCGATTGAAGGAATCAAGACGTTCACGTCCATGCTTAAATCTTGAAGAATATTGAGAGGTTCGAATTCGAGAGATGATGAATTAGAATTTCCAAGCATAATCTGCCATTGTGAAGAGGAAGTACATGACATCGTATACTGAGCAGCAGAGTTTCCTGTATTTCTCACACCGATTGAGAATCCTGTCCGTTCGCCTGGTTTAGCAGAAACTCCAGATGTTCCAGAAGGTACGACGTCAACAGAATCAACTTGCCCAATTTCGATGTACAGGCGTTGTGTGTGAGAAACAGTCGGTTGGTTTTGGTATCGAGCTGTCACATCAACGATGAATGAACCAGCACGTGCATAACGTTTTGTGGCTCCATCGAAGCTAGCTGATGTATCGTCCAAATTGAGCGTTAGGAAGATTGTATCATTCTCTTGACCTTGTCCCGCAATGGTAAACAGACCTGTTTGATTCACAGATTTCGACCAAGAATCTTCTGGACTTAGAAGGAGAGTCGGATAGATAGGATCTGGTTGCTGAACGCTTGATACTGTCAAACTGACTGGACGCTCTCCAGTACCTTCGTGGGCGATAACGAATGGCAAAGAGATGCTTGTTTCGTTGCGAACATCCATTGTAACAGATGCTGCTGAATCACGGTCTTGTGATGTAATTGGTATGCTCCCATCTGGGTTTTGGAAGATGACACGTAATCCTTGGGCAGTCACTTCAATATCAAGTTCGACGATGTTATTGTCGATGCCATTTGCTGCATCGTTCAATTCCTGAACTTGGTTGCTCGTATCGAGGGAAAGTCTGAGTTTATGTACACCAGTGGTTGTGAATTGTGTGAAGAACGAAACGGAATCAAGTGAGCCGCCTTCCAAAGAAGTTCTGTTTGAATCGTAAAGTATTGAACCACTTGTTACATCTTCAAATTGGATTCTATAAGGTCCTGATGCGAGTGTACCTTGGTTGTGCCATGCAAGTGAAATGGAAACCAAGTCACCTACGAGCGGTGTCGAAGAGGAAGGAAGAATACTGTTACTGAACGTGGTTAAATCTGCCTTAGGAATTAAGGTTGCATCAGCAGCAACAACGATACTGTAGCGTTGAGAATCGCCTCCTTTATGCTCTACAGTAACCATCCAATCTCCGTTTTGAGTCGTTGCTCCTGCTGGAATGCGAATACGTTCGATATTGTTTAGATCATCCGCAGAACCTCCTGTTGTTGAGATTCCGGAAGAGAATTGATTCCCCAAGTAAGAGGTGCCATCAGGCGCAATTAGAATCAAATCTAGATTGTTCAAGAGACGTGATTCAGATTGAGCAGCATTTGCGCTAGCTTCTGCATCGCTCCATGCAAGAGTTATATCGATACCCTTTGAACCATCGATATCAAAAGAATAAATCAAAGAGAATCCTGCCTGAAGTTCACGTTCATCATCTTGAAAGACATCCAGAGAGACACCTGATGAAGATGGATTGAGGCTGTTTTCGAGGTCAATTTGACCCCATCCCTCGTTTGCGTTAGGGATATCTGGCGTACCCAAGTCTTCTGCTCCATTGATGAGAGTTGCTTTGATTAGACTTGCAGAGGGTTTATTGATTCCAGCGACTTCTCTGAGATATTCACGTGCAAGGGAGGCAGAACCTCCTGCAACTGCTGTGGCTTGGGAAGTTCCG
>QXYA01000111.1:0-4675 GCA_009887135.1 Candidatus Poseidoniales archaeon | reverse complement strand
ACGGCCGGTTGAATGAGTACCAGTGCCGCAGACTGAACCCATTACGTTCTTGGCTTCCTCGGCTCTTGCTGAGCATATACCATCACCTGGAGCAACTAAATCAGGTTTAATCCTCCCATCAAGAGTTGGACCTTCTGATGAATATGAACTGACACTGCCGTTGACACTCGAACCAATGGAAAGAACATTCTTAGCAGTTCCCGGAGCAGTAATCTTGGAGGAACCGCTTCCACCGTTATCCCCTACTGAGAAGACAGGAAGGAGATATTTATTGTTAGATACATATTGATCAGTCGACCTCGAATCAGCAGTGTAGGCTCCATAATTTCCATTAAGACCCCAAGCATTTACTGCGACACTCGCTGTTTTTAGTTCAGCATCAGAGAGGAGATCATAGATTGAACCTTGCCTGCCAAAGACACCGGTTGGGTCGTGTTCAAGAGCGTACATGACAAGATTCGCTTCTGGAGCAACACCCGTGGCGACTGCATCACCCGTACCATCACCAAGCACGGTCATAGCCACGTGCGTACCGTGACCACTATTGCTATCGATGGGAGAACTATCTAGACCAAATTGGGTATTGATAGCAGCAACTCGACCCACCAGGTCAGGGTGGTCAATATCAACTCCAGTATCCATGACTGCAATTGTTTCACCCGAACCATCAAGATTCAGAGAAGAAGGAGCACGAACTGCAACTGCACCAACCTCGGTTGCAGCAAGGTTGTTGTGAAGAGAGAGTGAGAAACTTCCGTCAATGAAGAGTACGTATTGATCAAATGCAATGTTTTGAAGCTGTTTATTGGTCATGCCAAATTCATAATATGCTTCACACATATCGAGAGAGCACCAAGCAATGTCAGCCCCATCTTCTGCAAGAGTAGCCGAGAAGAGAGCAACATATTCAGGACTCACATCCTTTGAAAGCACAATTTGAGCAATGGTTGTACCATGCGCATTTGTTCCAATTTTCATACCTGGTAAGTAATCTCCAATCCATCGGACTTTCTCAAGCGAATGGATTGCTTCGAGGTGTTGAACATCATCAATACGAATCGTCCAAACAGCAGATCCATGGGCTTCGAGAACCGTAAATTCGTAATCATCTGCCATTGATTCAACAATGGCCCCATCATTCACATTAAGTTGGAGAAGGTAAAGAGAATTACCCGAATCCGCTCTCCATGTGGATGGGATCAAATTAAGATCGTCAGACAGAGGATCGAATGAAAGGCTTGCTAAGTCAATCACTGAATCCACTGGATTGGTTAGAATCGCCTGTTTTGAAACGGGCTCGACTGAATCCCATGAAGAAGAAAAACCTTGAGCCTGTGGAGACATTGGTTCAATAACAGATTGAGAAGATGCTAATGGACTCGCTAACGAAAGCAAGAACACTGAAAGCAAAATACACGACCGTTGTTTCAGGTGCATGACTTGTCCACACCAGTTGAGTTTTTGAGTATGCGCCTTAATTGATTACAGCCCATTGTAAGCAGCAATGGCTTTATCGGTCTTGGAAACAGAGGCTCCCCAATCAGTTTCAAGACCCATTAGGGCTCGGATAGCATCCACATTTTCTGGAATTACATCAGATTCTTGATGAATGGCTTGGAAGTAATAGAGAGAGTTCCCATCGAGTTTGACACCATCTTCCCAAACAAATATTTCGTGCAAGTCACCCCACTTTCGACCTATGTCTCGAGCGAATTCCATCACTTCTGCAGTCGTTGTAATTCTAGTTTCTGCACCATTCATAATTACAACTCTTGGTTGAGAGTGCCATAATTCAAGGACAGATTCTGTAGTCATTCCATGTCCATCGGGCAGGGTGGCAACAATTGCATGGACATGCATGATTGTTGTTGGTACTGCGACAGCCATCGAATTGATGGAAATCTCAGGGCGGATGGTCATAACATCAGGGCCATGATGGCTTGGAACCTTCAAAACGGGCTTAATTGCGTTAATTGGTCCCTTATTGGAATCACCCGGATCAGCAGCTCGGCGAATCATAGTACATTCGACCGAAAGTGAACCGCATTTACGCAAGAGTGGAACGAGTGTACGTGAAAGGCCAGTCGTATTGCAGGAAACAACACGTGTGCCTTGCTTATTCATATTTTCAGAATGATTTCCACTCGATGTGTAAGAGAGACCAGTCATAGCATGCTTTTCTCCACCTTGGAAAATCCATTTAATCCCTGCATCCTCATAGATCTGTTTGTTTTGAGCACCGACTTTACCAGGTGAGCAATCAACAACGACATCTGCTTCACGGAGTAGATCGCTTAGTCCACCTTTACAGTCATAACCTGCTGGAGCAAAGGCAGCAATTCTGTCTGTTTCATCGAAAGTACAGTACAATGGATAGCCCTTGCGAACTGCCAAATCACAGCCAAAGGAAGGCCGAGTTTTGGTAACGCCGATAATTTCCATATCATCTTGGGCATCGATTGCATCTGCAACTCGCTTTCCAATCGTCCCGTATCCGTTTATTGCAACCTTTACCACCATGATGCTCAACCCTATGGCATCAGTGAATGTCAATAAACAGTTCGTGGTAAAAAGCACTGTGAAAATTCGTTGTAATCCAATCTCAACAACGCGAGGTTATTTGACCGACATTCACCACCATAGGAACATGGCGGGAGCCCAAGATGTTGTTGAACGCTCAATGAGTATCAATGCTAAATTTTTGCCACGGCTAAAAGCGGCTGTTGAGCAGAACGCTCTCTTACGAATCGGTTGGACTGGTTCTGGAGAGGAAGTGCCCAAAAACGGAGAGGTAGGATTATGCCCAGGTATTCCCGAAGGAGCACGAATCAAAGCTCTTGGTAAACTCGGCTCCTGGACTTCCCCGTTTGGAGCAGGCGGGAGATTCAGTGTTGAGGGAGAAGTCGGTTCATTTTTCGGCGCTTACAACAGCGGCAGTACTGTAACGAGCACTGGTTTTATTGGACGATGTGGTGGATTCATGATGCAAGAAGGGACCTTGATGGGTTCGGATGGCGCAGGCACTGATCTCGGCATGTTCATGTCAGATGGAACAGTCTATGTTCAAGGGCAAGTTGGTGCACGGCTTGGGAACGGAATGAACGGTGGACTCATCATCATTCAAGGAGATGTCGAAGAAGATGCGGGCATTGGCATGAAAGGTGGCAGAATTGTTATCGAAGGACGCTGCCCAACACCACCTCATGGCATTCGACTCCGCCCTCTAACGGCAAAGGAATTGAAAGATATCAATGCTGTTTTATTAGAATATGATGCTGTATTATCCGACGATGCCCTGTGCCTCGAGCCAAGTGATGAAGTCGTATTTGAAGTTCAATCGAATCATGTCTCATCTGGAGATTTGTCAACAATAGGTCTTGTACCGATGGACGAACATCCGTTGATTGAAAACCATCCTGTTGACACAGTCGCCTTCATCCCAGGAATCGAAGATGAAGCACCAGCAATACTTCTACCGATTCCTATTTTACCACGCATTCCAGACGGAACATTGCTCCGTACAGAAGACAATAATTCAGGACGATTAACACGTATTCAAAGTCAACCATTTTTGGTCATTGAAAATCCTCGACCGATCGACATTGTTCAACTCAACCTTCAATCTCTCTGCAACCTGAGGACAACTGCACCCTCTGTTGCGGGAGTTTGTATGGATATGGACAGTTTACCGTCCATGAATCCAGAAGAACTTGATGGATTAATTGTAGCAATTCGAACACTCATGAATTCACAATCACCTATCATGAGTATTCAAGGAATTTCTCGGATTCAATCCCATCACCAATCAGCTGCTTACCATCAAGTACAAGCGGCAATATCACGAATCGAAGATGGCTCGGGAACACCTGAAGCATCGACATTACCAATTATGGGGCGCTCTAAAAAGAATGAACTCGACAATACATCAGTGATTACTGCACTTGAATTTGGTTTCACTTCAGATGCCCATGATGTCATCGTAGCTCGTTGTGCAGGTGCTGATTTTGTCGTTACAGAACCACCTATGCTCGAAATAGAAGATATCGAATACTGGTTACAAGGATTAACAATCGATCTTCAAAACACACTCAGGCATCTTGGTCTCGATTCAATCGACATCTTACAACGCTCCCATCTAAGAGCATTAGATCATGATACAGCTTCAGTGAGTGGGCTTCGAATGTCAGGATATGAGCGACCACTCCCCCACTGGTTTGCACGTTAAGGGTGATACTATGCCAACAATATCTGTTGAACAAAGCCTCTTGGCCAAATTGATGTCTGAGCATGGATGTCCGCATGACATCCAAGATATCGACCACAGACTCCCGTTATTGGGAACCGACATCGACTCATGCGATGAGGAAACCCTCAACATTGAGATTTTCCCCGATCGTCCTGATTTATTGAGCGGAGAAACGTTGTCAGTTGCCATGCGATCTTTTCTTCATAACAAACCAACGCTCGAACATGTATCCCTTGCTGAGAGCGGTATCGAGATAACAGTGGACTCTGAATTGAAAACAATTCGACCGGTCATTCTTGGCGCTGTTGTAAAAGGTCTCCAAATGAAAGATGACAGCGAAATGGATTCATTCATCAAGAATTTAATGGACCACCAAGAAAAGTTACACTTCGCTTTAGGCCGTGGGCGTAGAAGAGCAAGTATTGGAGT
>QXYA01000110.1 GCA_009887135.1 Candidatus Poseidoniales archaeon | reverse complement strand
GCCTGCAATCAAATTTCAACACTTCACTAAGAATATCAACTGCTGTCATACTTTCATGAGTATCAAAATCAGTATCGCACCAAGAACATCGCAGATTACAAGAACCAAATCGTACGAATACATGCGGGATACCTGCGTGATACCCCTCACCTTGAACAGAATGGAATATTTCTACAATAGGATATTCTTTGGCTAAATCTGTTGCATCGTCCATCATCGCATCTCCAGAAAGAGAACATTGTGTCATAGCATCATCTCTGATTAGAATTACTAATGAGTTGCATAAGTTCACTTCGAGCTTCTTGTTTATCAAAGAAAACACCCCGCATTGAACTTGTTGTCATGATGGCATTTTGTTTCTTAACGCCTCTACATCGCATGCAACCGTGTGCCGCTTGAATAATTACTGCAGCACCGAGCGGAGAAAGATTCTCCACTAAATCATTGGCAATTCCATTGGTGATTCGCTCTTGATTTTGCAATCTTAGAGCGTGATGTTCCACAATTCTTGCGAGTTTTGAAATTCCTACGATTCGATCTACTGGGATATATGCTACATGCGCTTTCCCTGAAAATGGTTGCAGGTGATGCTCGCACGTAGAATGAAATTCGATATTACTTAGCAATACAATCCCGTCATATCCTTCGGCATTGAATGTCGCTTCAAGAATTTCTTTCGGATTAGTTTTGTAACCACTAAATATTTCATCCCATGAATCGATTACACGCTCAGGTGTTCGCATCAATCCTTCTCGCTTAGAGTCAGATTCCAAATATTTGAGGAGTGTATCTACTGCTTCTTCTGCTTCTGCTCGTGTTGTCATGTCATTCACCTTCTAATCTTCCTTGTCGCTTATCTATTGTATCGAGTTGATCTAATAATTTCCTGCAAGCAGAACGTATTGCATCTGCTACACTGATGAATTTTTTCTCGTCACCAACATGATTTTTAAGATCATTCAATAATTCACTCGGCATGTCTAAACTTACCTTAGGCATACTCTGCCCATCGTATACGAATATATCAAGAATACTATGATCTTGATGTTACGATGTCTTCCCTTGAAAACTGCTTAGCAGCGTATCGAATAGTCAAGAATGAGACAACTATGGAAACACTGATCCAAATTATGACGTGTTCAAAAATGACTCTGTCCAGGAGCAGTTCACGTAAAGCGAGTAAAACATTTACAAACGGAATTGCAAACCAAAAGGACTCCACATCATCTAGATTGATGAATTGTGTTAGCAAAATAGGTACGATCATTGCCAACGTAATAGGCGTTAGTACGGTACCTGCTTCTTTAACGGATTTAGAACGCATAGCTAAGGCGAGATAGAGTGCAACAATCATTGTTCCATAAAGGCCTACGGCTAATGTTAACAAAAGTACAGAACCGATACTTATGCTGGGGACATTAACTAAATCCTCTGCCAAAAAGGCAATTCCGAACAATAAACCTGCGACTTGTAAAGCGACTCCCACTCCAGTAATTGTGACAACAGCCAGCCATTTCCCCATGAGTAATTCGGAACGTGACAAAGGTAGACTCAACAAGGATTCTAGAGTTCCTCGTTCCCTTTCCCCAACGGTCATATCGATGGCTGGTTGTACAGCAGCAGATGCAGTCCATAATGCCAATACAAATGGTATGAATAGAGACAAGAGCATACCTGCCTGTTCGCCCTTAGTTGCTACATCAGCATCGGAAATACTGCCATCCCAACGTAATGGATTTAATGTTGAATTAGCATCTAATCCACCCGCTTCTATTCGTTCAATTGTCTCATTCGTTTCCCAAGTATTGAGGACGTCAAGAACTCTATTACGAGCTTCCGTCGACTGTTCAGATGTTGATAAGAAGAGGACCGAATAGAACCACGTTTCGTTTCGTTGTTCAAGTCGTAGAATTGCATCATATTCATATGAGCGTAAGAGTGATGACTCATTCAATGGTTCTGATAGGCTGTTAAGCCCAGTTGGCAACGGCTCAATTGAGATAGAAATATTGCTCTGATTAAGCCCTTGCAGTATGTCCTCATCAATATAATCTGATTGAATGAGTATCTCGACATTTAGTTCTTGTAATTCCTCAGCTTCGTTCTGCATGACGAGAGGAAATGCAATGAAAAGAAGTGGGAAAAGCATCAATGGGACCAGTATTAATGCCACGATTGTACGCCAATCACGTACAAATTCCATGATCTCTTTCTTCGCCACTATGCGCATTTGTGCGAATCGAATCTTACTCATCTTCGTTCACCTCGTAACGATGGCTTCGTGTAAACAACCGACGCCATAGCAATGCGAATTTTGAGGGACTTATCGTATCCTCTTGTCTGGGTCGAGCAACTTCTGAAGTTAGAGATACATATGCTTCTTCGAGGGAATTGGTACCAGTAAGTTGGAGTAGCTCTTCGGGAGTCCCATCAGCGCGTATAGTTCCATTGTGAACAATAATTATTCGATCACATACTTGTTCAGCCTCCGCTAAATGATGTGTCGAGTAGATAACAGTCCCTCCCTCATCTTTGAGTTTCTGAACTAACTTACGTACAATTCGGGCCGAGGTAACATCCAATCCCGCAGTAGGTTCGTCCAATAAGAGAATGCTTGGACCATGTGCTAATGCCCGAAGTAATGCTGTTTTCTGACGCATACCTCGAGAAAACCCTTCTGTATATCGATGAAGGCTATCTTGAATATCAAGCAATTCTGCAAATCGTAATGTTCTGGACCATGCAATTGAATCTTCTACCCCATGAATTCTGCTATGAAATCGTATATTCTCCCAAGCGGTTAGTTTGGAATACAATCCCGTTGATTCAGGTACTACACCCAATACTGATCGCATTTCATCAACATTTTTCCCATCTTTAAGATGAACTCGCCCCTTCGTTGGTTTGTAAATCCCAGCCATCATTCGTAGCAAGGTTGTTTTTCCAGCACCATTACCCCCAACTAAACCCACAACTGATTTGTTTTGGATATTCAAAGAAACATGTTCAATGGCCTGTACATCGCCAAAGGATTTACTCACATCGGTGAGATGAAGGAGGTTTTCATTCATATTGAACCCTCGATTACGAGGCTCGTCCGTTTTCGATTGCAGTATCTAAGCCAGGATGTTTTTCTTCGAGACGCTTTGCTCTTGCAAGAGTATTTCTTAGCTCCTGTTGAATTTCTCGTTGAGGTATTCCCATTTCTACAAGATTCCCTATAAGAGTGAATGCTCCTTGAATTGCACCTGCGTCAAGAAAAGCATCATTGCTTATTTCTCCATGGATGCGTAGAACCTCTAACCGATGGGCAATGAATTCCGCTTCCTCGCGAATCCTTGGCCCTGCGATATGCGGCAAGGCCATCAAATGGTCAATACAACTTCTCATCATCGGCTGGTTACCGTGAACGATTAAGAGCATTATGCTCGAACGGCCTCTTATCTTTGTTTAAGTTCGACTAAAACTCCGCCTGTGCTTTTAGGATGTACAAAGGCAATAATAGAATCATGTGCTCCTTTTCGCGGTGTTTCATCGATCATTCTAATTCCATTAGTAATGAGGTGTGCAATCATTTGTTCAAGATTATCAACGGATAAGCAAAGTTGCTGAATACCTTCTCCACGCTTTACAAGAAATTTACCAATAGGCGTATCTGCACCAGATGGTTCCAATAATTCGATAGTCGGGGGATTAGAATCTGAGGAAGATAATGGGAAAAAACGAGTCGTAACCCCTTGATCTTCAACAAAGTCATCTTGACCTTGGGATTGGAGACCTAATATCGTCCAAAATTTACTTCCTTCTTCCAATGTATTCGTTGCTATACCTATATGATCAATTTCAATTCGTTGTTTCATAACAATCACCTAAAAACCACTCGGAGCCATATATGTTCCAAATACATCTTTCATTGCCTTCATGACTTCACCTAAAGTCGCATCTGCTTTGACAGCTTCAATGACCAATGGAAATAGGTTGCTGTCTGTTGAACAAGCCTCTGAGATGGAGGATAATATTCTATGCACATTATCCGAATCTCTCGATAATCGAGTCTCAATAAGTCTCTGATGTTGCTGTTCTGTTACCATTGGATTTAGTTTCATAGGTTGTACTTTGATGTCTTCTTCGAGTACGCCGTGATTGACTCCAACAATCTTCCTTGAATTCTTTTCAATCTCATTGAAATATCTATATGCAGTAGTGTGAATTTCCTGTTGTTGGTATCCTTGTTCAATTGCCGACATTGAACCTCCTAGAGATTCAATTTTCTGAATCTCATTCATCGTTTGAGCATATATTTCATCTGTAAGATTTTCAATATGGTATGAACCTGCAAAAGGATCGACAACATCTGCCACACCCGATTCTTCAGCGATTATTTGTTGAGTTCTCAATGCAACTGTAGCACTTTTTTCCGTCGGTAAACCTAATGCTTCATCATAACTATTCGTATGCAGACTTTGAGTCCCACCGCATACTGCCGCTAACGCTTGGATTGTTACTCTACTGATGTTGTTTAGTGGCTGTTGAGCTGTCAATGAAACGCCAGCCACCTGTGTGTGAAATCTGAGCATAGAAGAACGGGGATTCTTTGGTTGATATCTGTTGGTCATAAGATCATACCATAAACGTCTAGCAGCCCTAAACTTAGATACTTCTTCTAGGAAATCATTGTGGCAATTAAAGAAAAAGGATAGTCTCGGGGCAAATTGGTCTATGTCCAAACCTTTTTCGATTGCTGATTCAACATAGGCTAAGGCGTTAGATATTGTAAAGGCTAATTCCTGAACTGCTGTTGAACCTGCCTCCCGAATATGATATCCTGATATAGAAATAGTATTCCATTTTGGAATTTGCTGAGAGCAATATTCAAAGATATCTGTAATCAATCTCATCGATGGACCTGGTGGAAACACATAGGTCCCTCTGGCAATATATTCCTTGAGTATGTCATTTTGAATGGTACCTGATATTTGGTCCATTGAAACTCCTTGTTCTTCTGCCACGACTGCATACATAGCCAACAAAACCATTGCTGGGGCATTAATGGTCATTGAAGTTGAGACTTTATCGAGAGGTATTTCTGCCAACAACTCGCGCATATCTTCGAGAGTGGATATCGATACCCCTACCTTACCTACCTCTCCTTCTGACAATGGGTCATCAGCATCTAATCCTAATTGAGTTGGCAAATCAAATGCCACCGAAAGTCCTTTTTGACCACGATCCAGTAACAAACGAAACCGTTCATTGGTTTCTTTAGCGGAAGAAAAACCAGCATATTGACGCATAGTCCAAAGACGCGTTTTGTACATATGTTCGTGAATTCCACGAGTGTATGGGGGTTGACCAGGTATTTCTCCACCATTTCCACCAATGTGGTATGATGGTATTGCAATTCCGCCTAATGTTTCCCAATTGTCTTTACGAAACGCCACCATAAATCACCCACGACGAGGCAATTCATCAATCCTCGCTTTCTAATTCAATGTTCATGTCCGCCAGGACCATGTGCATGGCCATGGGAGAGTTCTTCCTCAGATGCTGGTCTTACATCAACGACTTCAACACTGAATTCGAGAGTTTCCCCTGCTAGTTTGTGATTAAAATCGACTGTAATAATGTCTCCATCTACGGCGGTAACATTGAATGGACCTACATCGGACATAAGCGTCATACCGACTTCTGGATCAATATCTCCAAACATATCCTTTGATATTGTTTGAATAGCTTCATCCATTTTTTGACCATATGCTCGTTCTGGCTCTAGGGTAAAGGTTCTTCTCTCACCCTTCTCAGCACCCATTAGTTCTTCTTCGAATCCTGGAATCATTTGCTTATGACCGACTAAAAATGAAAGTGGATCTCGACCTTCACTTGAATCGAAAATTTCGCCCGATCCGGGTAAAGTTCCTGTATAATGGACTGTTGCTATTGCGTTTGCTTCTACGATTGACATAATATCATCTTCTTGTTGTTAGGGCTCGAACGAGGGTTGTTAGTCGTTCCGCTACTTCTTTAGAAATAATGAGTTGTTCTTCTTTGTCTAAGATGAATGAATAGGTTTCTTCGACCCCCATACGTTCACCTTTAGCCCAAATTTGGCCCAATAAATTCGAACGATGTTCTTCTGCTACACTATCATCTTCAAGAATATCTTTAGCGGCATACTTGTACTCATTGTACTTCTGCCTGTTCAGCTTCTTTACTTTGGGTTGGCGACCGCCACGACCATCATCGTGCCTTCTTCTTCTTCGTCCAAATCTTTCAGGCTTTTTGACCTTGGTTGTAATCTTCTTGAACACATTCGTTTGAGAAGTTGTCTCAACTTCGCTCACAGTTACAGATGCAATTTGAGATTCGGATTTGACTGCTGGGATGGCTGACACAGGAACTATTACCGGTTGAGGGACTGGAGTGAACTTGGGAGTCGAAGGCTCCAATATAGATTCAGTCTTCTTAATCGACTCTTGTGATTGCTTTCTTAATTCTGCTAATCGATCAGCACGGGTCTGATTTTTTACGGCAGATGGTTGACCTGAAGCAGGATTAACTTGTTCTGCGCCAACCGTTGGTTTACTTTGAGAAGAGGCTTGTTTTTCAGAAACTGTAAGTTTTTTTCTGGCTTCTTGTTGCTTTTTCAACAAGTCAGATTCCATATTCCCTGATTGGGGAGTGGGCCTTACAGGTGCGGGTGCTGTAGTACCAGATTGTAGTGTGCGTTCACTTCTTTTCTTTTGGCGGACGGCATTAGCATTTGCCGCAAAAGGATTGAATGGTTCATCCTTTTTTCTTCGCCTATCTCGAATTATGAAGCCCCCGGTAGTTGATACTCCCTGACGACTCATTAAAAACAAATCGCATGAATAGTATTAGGACCATGAAACTAATGTGTCATCTGTACGGAGGTATTGATTGATTCCACTAGATAATAAGGACGTTTTTCTGCCATTATTCAATTCAATATGACCTAAAAGTGCAATCATAGTTCCATTGTCGATGCAATACATACGGGGCGGAGCGTGGGATGTCGACTCCCTCTCTTTCGCCATAAGCGTACACATTTCTCTGATTCGATTATTACAAGCCACTCCACCTCCT
Organism: Candidatus Poseidoniales archaeon; assembly: GCA_009887135.1. Classification (GTDB taxonomy): domain Archaea; phylum Thermoplasmatota; class Poseidoniia; order Poseidoniales; family Poseidoniaceae; genus MGIIa-L2. The sequence goes on along the minus strand of QXYA01000110.1, from coordinate 2,934 downwards.
AACAAGAGTTCAGTTTTACCAGTATGGGCTAAAGCTCGTTCACCGACCTCCACACATGCTGCAAATGCATGTTCTTGCAGAGACCAACAAACCGAACCCAATGAATGACCTTTCTCAATCAATCTTTGTGCGGCAGTGAGGATTCCAGAAAAGGCTAGATCCATTCCTCGTACAGGATAAGGTAATTCCAAGTTTTCTAACGATGCATTAGGATTCTCTTGAATGAATTGCAAAGCAAGTTTTTCGACGACAGGCCCCCCTGGGAATGGGAAACCCTGCATTCGTGCAAATTTATCTAACATATTTCCTATTCCAATATCCAAGGTCTCGCCTAATACTCTGTATTTCCCTTGTAATTTTGCAATTACCTGCGTATTACCACCACTTACATAGAGCAAAACGGGGTCATCACAATCACACTGCTGCCTTCCAATTTCGATATGGGCTACACAATGATTAACGCCTATGAGTGGGACATCTAAAGCACTTGAAATAGTTCTAGCCACAGATGCACCAATTCTCAAACAAGGTCCTAGACCAGGTCCCTGTGAATATGCAATTGCCCCGATATCTGATGGCGTCAGGTTTTGTGAGAGGAGAATCTCTTGGAATAGATCTGAAGAATAATCTCTATGATGATCAGCAGCTTCTCTAGGATGGATTCCGCCTTCCAAGGGCCGAACAGTATCGCTCTTAGAAGGATAAGGAATACCAGAAGCATCTACTAAACCAAAGGAAAAGGTATGTGCTGTTGATTCAATTCCAAGCGTCCATTTGTCACCTGCCATGTTACAGCGGATGATGGGATTGTTCTTCAACTCTCACCTCTTAGCCAATATGTGCGAACCATTTTTTTCAATACCGGTCCTTTGGCCACCCTTGATGATAATGATTCAATAGGTACTGCTAAAGCAATTATTATAGATGATAATTCAATAACCTCTATAGGAGATTCAGCAGAAGTAATGGAAGAATTCAAATCGAGTGATTGTAAATTTGTTGATGTTTCCGGTAAAGCAATAATTCCAGGTCTAATTGACGCACATAATCACTTATTATGGGCTGGAGATCGGTTCAATGAGCATAAATTACGAATGGATGGGATGTCATATTCTGAGATTGCAGCTTCAGGTGGTGGGATTATGCAAACTGTAACTCAAACACGAAAAGCAAGTTATGACCAACTTCTTGAAATTGGCAAACAAAGGTTGCAGGAAGCACTCCGTAACGGTTGTACGTTCCTAGAAGCCAAATCAGGATATGGACTCTCAACTAGTGAAGAATTACGACTATTGGAGGTCCAAAATGAACTTGACATGGTCAGTAATTTACCATCTATACATTCAACATGGATGGGCGCTCATGCAGTAACTCAAGGGAAATCTTATGCAGAATATACTGAAGAAATTCTATCAGATCAACTTCCTAAGGTTTTGGATTCTGGCCTCGCTAAATCTGCAGATGTATTCTGTGAACCAGGATGGTTTTCAATTGAACAATCAGAACAAATTTTATGTGAATCAAGGAAAGGAGGATTGGATTTACGCATGCATATAGATGAGTTTTCCAATGGTGGTGGTGGCGAACTAGCATCAGATCTGAAAGTTGTTACCGCCGATCATGCCCATCATACTCCACTTGATATGCGCATTGAAATGATGGAGAATGGTGTCATGACTGGATTTTTACCTGGTACTCCCTATTCTAATGGTGAGGATTGGCCTGATTTTAATGAAGCATCGGATCATAATATCGATTATACTATTGCCACTGACTTCAATCCTAACTGTCACATAAACAATTTACCATTCATAGGATCTCTATTGGTTCAGAGAAACAATGTTGACCCATACAGTGCACTTGTATCCGTTACAAGGAACGCTGCTAAAACTACGCCACGTTCGGATGGATTAGTACATGGTAAAATTGAAGTTGGCGCAGTTGCAAATTTCAATATCCTAAAAAGTCAGCATTGGGAAAGTTGGTGTATGACCCCTGGTTCTTCGCCCATACATTCAGTATGCTTAGAAGGCAACCTAGTTGATTTATAGATATTAATTCATTTTATGCAGCATATAATAATAATTTTACTGAAATAAATTGAGGGATATTCATGGCTTGGTTGGAAACAGTTGTTTGTTCGAGTAAGAAAAAGGTCGATGCTCGATTCTTGAGGATTCTGAATGCTCATCAAGAATTAAAACGAAGGCAAGACGGTTGCATCGCAGCTTGGGCTGCACGATCTGTAGACGGGCAACCATTGTTCTTAGTTCAGTCATTATATCGATCAAGGAAGAGTCTCCAAGAAATATCAAAACTGGTCTCAATAAAAATGGACTCAAAATACGGATCTCTTGAATCTTTCATGGTTGGTCCACCCTTAGTTGGCATTTTCGAAGTCGATGAGGATGAATTTCCCAAACAATTTCAGAATTGATGCTTTTGTACACCCCTATACGTCGTATAATGGTAGTTATACGACATCGCTGATATTTAGAATGATTGAATTCACTGAGGAATAAGTTCAGATAGCCCTCAGTACATTGGTTTTAGAGATTAGATTTGATTCACTCCTCGATAAACCGACAATTTCGCTTCCCAAGTAGGGGGTAGAAGTGGTATATTCTAGTATTTCTAAGCCAAAGGATATATTTGGTGCCGCCAATGAGTTATCTTCATGTCCAATGTCGAAGGATTCTGTCTAAAGTGTAAAACGTACGGTCTGATCAAAGATGGTAAGGAAATTAAAATGACAAATGGTAGAACTCGATGTGCGGGTTTCTGTTCACAACAGGGTTGTACGGGAAAAATATCCAAAATTATCTCTTGATTCGACAATACAAACCGATGCCGATAAATACGCGTCTTTAGTGGGACAACTACCTAGGGCTCGTGGTCTAGGGGTTTATGACGTTGCCTTGACATGGCAAAGAT
>QXYA01000011.1 GCA_009887135.1 Candidatus Poseidoniales archaeon | reverse complement strand
ATGGTGGACGTCGTGATGTGCATGATGCATTTCGTGAATGACTGAACCGCTTGCCATGAACAGCATTCCTTTTGCCATTGCGTGGTTGAAGAGGTGGAACAGAGCTGCACCAAAGGCGACGATTGCGTACTTTTCCATTCCTGGTGTGTTAGCGAGCCATAACGCTGCACCAAGTCCTGTGAAGATGTATGCAAGTTGACTCATCGTAGAATACGCGAGTACTTTCTTCAAATCATCTTGAACAAAGGCGATTGCTGCAGCCATGACGGCGGTAATTCCACCGATTGCTGCGATAATGAAGGCGAGATCAACCAGTTCTCCGGCCATTGCAGGGGCTCCAAAGAATGGGAACATACGAGCAACGAGATACAATCCTGCGTTGACCATGGTTGCAGCGTGAATAAGAGCGGAAACGGGTGTTGGCCCTTCCATTGCGTCTGGAAGCCAAACGTGGAGTGGGAATTGTGCAGATTTACCGACTGCACCAATGAACATCATTCCAAGCGCCATTTGTAATTCGCCTGCATCAACTGCTGCGATGTTATCGGGGTTGAAGACGACTGAGTAGTCAAGGGAACCGAACATATTCCAAAGCATAACCAGTCCAATGACGAGGAAAACGTCACCAACACGGGTGGTAAGGAAAGCCTTCTTTGCTGCATAAGCTGCACTTGGTCGTTCGTAGTAAAATCCAATGAGAAGATAGGAACATAGACCCATTAATTCCCAGAAGATGAACAACCAAAGAAATGAATCAGCAAGAACCATTCCGAGCATACCTGAACAGAAAAGAACGAATTCAGCATAGAAACGATGGTTTCTGTTATCGTTTACTGGATCTGTATTCATGTATCCAATACTGAATATATTGATGAGCATACAAAGGAATGATGCAACGAATAGGAGCATCACTGTAACGTGATCGATGTAAATTCCAACACCAAAGACCTTCTCCTCAATGGTCATGCCATCTGCTCCAATCCATCCGAAGTTGAGCCAATCACCAATGTAGTATGAGCCCGTTCCACTTCCCATAAATTCGACAATGAGAATCAATGAAAGAATAAAACTTGCAACCATAATTGGTAGGGCGATGAGTCCACCTTCCTTTGCGGACTTGACCCAGGTCTCGTTTCCATTGAACAGGCGTCCGAGGAAGAGAATGACTGGGAATGCCAGCATCGGTAAAAGAACGATGAAGATGGCATATTCCGTGAAGGAAGATGTGATTACTGGTATATCTGTTGTTGTTGCCATAAGATCACCTCAGTGTTTCAATAAGTTGACATCGTCAAGAGAGATGGATTCGTGTTGACCATACATTGCAAGGAAGATGGCAAGACCGATTGCAACCTCTGAGGCTGCAATGGCGATTGCGAAGATGGCGTAAACCCATCCTGTAGCATCTCCATGCTGAATGGCCGCTGCAACGAATTGCAGGTTGGCAGCATTAAGTATCAATTCAAGGCACATCAGAACGACAATCGCGTTCTTACGAGTGAAAGCGCCCCATAGTCCAATCGTAAACAACAAAGCGGAAAGTACGCTTACCCATGCTGGATCAATCATACGTCTTCACCTCTCTGCTCCCATTCAAGATTTTCACGACGTTCATCACGAACGAGGTAAGCAGCACCCATCATGGCCATTGCCATGAGAATACCGAGAATCAAGAGAGGAAGTGCCCAATCATCGAGCATTGTATTCGCAAGATCATTTGTTGTGATTTCTTCTGAAGAATCAGTATCCCAAACTGTGGAAGTCCCTAACACTGAGATCATTGCACCAGCTAGAAGAATCAGTCCAACTCGAGTTAGTGTTGACATTAATCTCATTCGAAATCCTCCTCCTGAATTTGGCGTCGTGTCAGCATAATACCGAAGAGAACCACCAATCCTACACTCGCTAGATAGACGAGAATCTGAATAGCAGCAAGGAATTCAGCACCCATAAGGATGAAGATTCCTGAAACTGCCATGAAACAGAAAATCAGAGAAAGCATCGAGTGAGCAACTCGTTGTGCGTAAATAAGCCCCAATGCACCGAGAATAGTAATCGTTGCAAAAATGAAGAAGATGATGGTTTCAGTGGTCGAGGCGACGTCCATTTCAGGCATCCCCCTTCTCGAGCAGGTCGCTGGCTTGATTGGTCCATTCGTCCCGCTTGACACGACCAGGGAAGAATTCGATGGCTTCGTTGACTTGATCTTCCAACTCACTGGTCATTTTACTGATTTGTGAGAACGTATAGATGCCGAGAGCGTTTAATTTCTCTTCGATAAACGGCCCGATGCCCTTGATGATTTGAAGGTCATCTTTTTCTTCAGCGCTAGCCGTTCCAAGAATATTGAAATCAATGTTTTTTGACCGTTCCTTGACTCGTTGCAAATCGGCTGCTTTCTTTTCCTCTTTACTCATGGGCTTGTCGTCTTCAGTCTCAGCCTTGACTTCGGTCTTTACTTCGACAACTTGAGGTGGTTCTGCGACCACTACTTCGGGTACAGCAGCCTTTGCAGCCTTAGCAGCCTTCTTCGCACGCTTATCTCGTTCCTTTGTAGCACGCTTTGCAAGTTCTCCATCAACCGCTTCTTGGTGAACGGAAGGAAGAACACGAGTTCTGCTTGCATCAAACCAGAGGTCTTGGCGAGAGAATCCTGACATACCATCGTATTCGTTGGTCATGAAGAAGGAAGTGAAGCCACATGCTTCCATGCAAAGTCCGCAGAACATACAGCGTCCAATGTCAATACGTCCAGATACAATTTGATTGTCTGCAGTACGTAGTTCAGATTGTTCAAGCATTTCTTCTTGGCCAGAGTCGTTCCAGCGAACAGTAGCGGTACCACCACTCAAATCCAAGACTTGGCCAAAGCGCCATTCTGCAGGAGGTGCAGCGTGAGCAGTGATGAGATCGAATGTTTCCAATTCTTCCACAACTTCTTCACGGAACTTAGCAGCATAGCCGCCAACTTCCAATTCAGCACCGTATCCATCGTATTCGCCTTCTGCGTTGTCGAGTACGTCAACACGAAGTTCGGTTGTCATGTGAAGACAGTCGTTTGGACAGATGTTCACACACATCTTACACGCAGTACAGGTTTCCCAAATGACACCGATTCGACCATTGTAGTTACCAGGAACGAAGAGCCAAGGCTCCATATCTTCAAGGCGTTCGTATGGGTACTGAACGGTTTGAGGCTTCCAAAGCGTTGGGAAGAGATCAGATGTAACTCGGTCAGGAGCAAATTCTTGATTGGTGATGTCATTGTATTGTGAACGACTCTTTGCACGTTGTGCACTCGCTTCATCCAAAAACTCTGGATGTGTTGTATTGTGGTAGCCCATACCCAATTTCTTTGGGAACAATTTACCCATGAGAGGGAATGTTCTCAAGGCAGTAATCAGAGTAATCTTAAACGGATACCAGAAGAGATTTCGGAAGTTCGGTTTTGCTTGAGGGTGTGTTGGCATATTCAATCACCTCAGTCCTGCCCAGGAGTATGGGTACCAGCGGGCTGCACTGTCTGAACGTGATACATACGTTCTTCGTGTTCATTCTTGCCCGTATCATTAAGCAATAGGAAAAAGATAGCCAACCAAAGGATTGTGGTTAGTGCTGGGATGAAGAAGGGGATTCCAGAGGATGCTTCCCAAGCAGTTCCACCAGCAACGGTGTCTGACATTCCTTCAACATCGAAGAGGTACAATCTGTACAATGCTGCGAGAACAACTTGCAGGACTGCAAGAGGTAGGAGCATTCTCCATCCGAATTCAAGGATTTGGTCAGTACGGATACGTGCAAGAGAGAATCGAGCCCATACGAAGACGATGAGGAAGACAAGCCATGCCTTGATCAGAACAACCAATGCACCAGGAATCAACAGGTACGCATCTCCTAAGTATGGGATTTGACCAATTGTTCCTTGGAATGGAAGGTGCCATCCGCCAAGGAAGAAGTGAGTGAAGAGGAAACATGCAGCATAGGTGCGGATGTATTCTGCCATGAACAGCATACCAAATCGCATACCACCGTATTCAGTCCACCATCCTTCGACCAGTTCAGCTTCAGCTTCTGGCATATCGAATGGAACACGTTCTACTTCTGCAATCATTGTGATAAGGAACAGTGCTGCTCCTAGTGGCATCAAGAAGAGATTCCATGCACCAGCAGTATGTTGGAAGTGAACGCTGTCAATAATGTTGAACGTCCCGCTCAACATTGCAACTGCAAGTAATGATAACAGCAATGGAATCTCGTATGCAGTAAGTTGTGCTGCTGAACGAATACCACCGATGAGTGTGTACTTGTTGTTTGAAGCCCAGCCAGCAAAGAAGACACCGATTGGAGCGATCCCAAAGATAGCGATGATGTAGAGAATAGAGAGGTCTGGATTGGTTGCATACATGCCACTGGAAAGTGGAATCATACCAAGGATGATGAGTGTCGTTGAAACAATGAGGAACGGAGACACCTCGAAAATGAGTTTGTCAGCACGACGCGGAACCATGTGTTCTTTGATGAGGAATTTCATTCCATCTGCAACGTTTTGGAAGAATCCGGGAAGAATACTCAACCCCATCCACGAACGATTGTTGACACGGTCAACTGTTTCGAATTCTTCAGAACGGTTACCAAAGCGCTTATTCAACCATTTGTTGACTGCGCCAACTGGACGTCCGAGACCGAATGGAAGCATGTTCCACCATTCTCCCCCAGTTACACCGTTTTCTCCAACCCAGAGAGAACGAAGTGCAGTAGTTGCACCGCGACGATCATTCATACGAGCAACCGCTTTTCTCTCAATCCATAGGATTGCGAATTGGGAGAAAAAGAGGAGTAAGAACACAATGTTGACCACTGCAAACGTACCGAGGCCGAACGCAATGTTTGAGGAACTCTCTTCAAGAGGTGTTCCCTCAAGTCCAGAGGTAACCAAATCATGAACGAGACTATCCTCACCAATGAACAAACTTCTCAGGTCGTACTTGTCATCCATAGTATCACCTCAACGATCAGTTTCTCCAATACACGGATCGAAACTTCCCATAATCGCAGGAATATCTGCAACTTTGTAGCCAATCATCGTCTTTGCAACGTATGGAATTGTAATGAACATAGGGGAACGAATGGAGAGCCTGTACGGATTCTTTCCACGGCCATCGCCACCGCCTTCAATGTAGAATTTAGAAGCACCACGAGTACATTCATAGTTGCTAAATCCAGTTGCACCTTCTGGCGCTCGTGTTGGTGCTTTGGTGAGAATCATCTCATCACCAGTGCTGTAGTGTGTGTTTGCTCCACCTGGAATCTTATCCAATGCATCAAGAACCATCTTACAGGACTGAACCATTTCTTCCATTCGGACACGGTATCGGTCGTAGCAATCTGCACCTTTGACAGATGTTGGCTTCTCAACAGCCGGCTCCCAGTCAACTTGGTCATAGACCGAATACGGGTGAGCCCAGCGAACGTCGTAGTTCACTCCAGCAGCACGAACGTTTGGTCCCGAGACACCGGAATTAACCATGTCTTCAGCTCGAGTATACCCTACTCCTTGCAAACGTACGAGCCAAATCGTTGATTGATCGAGCATCATTTCGTATTCTTTGATTCTCTGCTCGAACAACTTGACCTTAGCACGGGTTCTGTCAGCAAAGCCAACAGGGAGATCTCGCTTGACTCCACCTATACGAGGATAGTTGTAGTGCATTCGAGAACCACCAAGTTCTTGCAACAAATCGAGGAACATTTCTCTGTCTCTCATGCACCATGTCATGAGTGTGAGGTTACCAATATCGGGTCCAAACGCTCCAAGCCACATCAGGTGAGAGGCAAGTCTCTGAATTTCTGCAGATATCAAACGGATGTATTCTGCTCGTTCTGGAACTTCGACCTCAAGAAGGTCTTCAGCAGCGTAAATGTAGGAATTTGCCCAGGTCATTGCACTGACGTAACAGAGACGATCGCAGTAGGGTGTAACTTGTGTGAAGTCTCGTGCTTCTGCAATCTTTTCAACACCGCGATGGATGTAGCCAAGTTCGGCTTCAGTATCGACAACTGTTTCACCATCAACCTTGACGCGAAGTGTCCAAAGACCATGCGTCATTGGATGTTGAGGCCCCATTGTAATCCACATTTGTGCCATGATATCACCTCACTTTACCCGGCCCTCATCTGCCGGCTTTCGCACGAAACCTTGTGCGTCATCATACATTTCATTGTAATCATGATATCGAATTTTATGTTGCTTTTGCAGTGGATGGAATCCTTCGGGACTGTCGTGAGGATTGAGGACCCGGTGCATGTTTTCATGACCTTCGAATTTGATTCCTACAAGATCCCATGTCTCTTTTTCATTCCAATCCGCTCCAATCCATATGGATTGAATGCTTGGCACGGATGGCTCTCTTCCGTCAGGAAGTTCGATAAGAACTTCAACTTCGAGAGGAATATCCATTCCTTCAAGACTTTCTGCCTTCAAAACATCAGAGGTGAACGGTTCAACATCACGAATTGGTTGTCGTAGGAAATGGTATACTAGGCCCCATGTGCGATCTCCTCCTTCAGGATAATGCGTTCCTGTAACCATCGAACAGTAGTTGATTCCTGCATCGAATCGCATCCACTTGGCCAATGCAATCCAGTGTTGAGGTGGACAGGTCATACGAACGAATGCAAATTTCACAGCATTGCTGTGATGTTCGATTGAGACGGTTACGCCAGAGCCTCCAAATCGCTCTTCGGCTTGTTCGAGGAAAGATGAAGCTGCTGCCTCATTTTGTTCTGAAGTGATGCTCATACCCATTTCAGTCCTCTCCTACAATCACTGGTTTCTCACCATCTCGGCCTGTGCTTGGCGCACCACCAATTCGAATGATTTTCTCTCTGAGAAGGCCAAAGCCGTCGATGAGAGCTTCTGGACGAGGTGGACAACCTGGGACGTAAACGTCTACGGGAATGACAGTGTCGACTCCTTCGAGAATGTTGTACGATTGGAAGTAAGG
>QXYA01000109.1 GCA_009887135.1 Candidatus Poseidoniales archaeon | reverse complement strand
AAAAACAACCCTCTTGAATACGATTGCTGCACTCGATGTCCCTCTTGAAGGAACGTACCTCTTCGACGGTGAAGAGGTTCCTCTTGGACATGTTGAGAAAATGACCACATTTCGAAGAGAGAATATTGGATATATCTTCCAATTCTTCAATCTCCTTGCAGATTTAACGGCTCTTGAAAACGTCCTCCTTGTCCAGGATTTATCTGGTTCACGAAACAAAGATAAGGCGCTCGAGTTGCTTGATTCTGTAGGATTAAATGGTCTTGGAGATCGATTCCCTTCTCAGATGTCTGGGGGGCAAAGGCAGCGAGTTGCAATCGCTCGCGCACTGGCAAAGAGTCCACGAATTATTCTTGGCGATGAATTAACGGGCAATCTCGATACTGAAACGTCAACAATGGTGATGGAAGCGCTCGTCAAGACATGTAGAAAGGAGAAGATGACAACTATTTTCGTCACTCATGATGAATCGCTTACACGCTTTGCTACTCGGATTATTCGACTCGACAGTGGCAAAGTTGTTGATGATGAAAAAGGCGGATTGAAAAGTATTGTCAACACCACGAAGTTCGTTGCAGAATCGGTTGTTGAAGAAGCTGTAGGTGGAGCCAAAAAGATCACCTCGAAACTCAAAGACATTGCTAAATCAATCGTGGAGTGATTTCGTGAACACCCTGCTGCTTCGTCGTTTGTCACGCAGTCTTATGCGGACAAAATTGCGAGTTATGACAGTGGTACTGCTCATCACATTATCTGTATACGCAGGCATTGTCTTTTCAGAACACTCTCGTAACGCTGACCAAGTGTATGATGACTTTTACAGTGAAACAAATTTTTCAGATGTAATTGTAACAACCTATGAGATTGAGACTCGAGAGAATCTCTCAGCGATATGTGACTCCTTTGAGAACGAAGCATGTGAGACAAGCCTTGTCCTTGCAGGGCAAGCAAACAGAATGGTTGATTCTGACAAACCTGAATGGTTAATTTCGACATTTTATGGACTTGAGAACGGTTCGGTCAATTCGATATGGGCTATCGAAGGATCAATCACTCCAGGCGAAGGTGAAATCGTCATCGATGCTCATTTCGCTCAAGATAAGGATATTGAAATGAAGATTGGAGATTCAATTGAAGTGATTGTTGGAGAAGGTGGTTTCCAAACATTGGAAGTCGTTGGCTTTGCAAACAGTCCACTTGAGTTATTTTATGCTGAACCCGGTTCAATTCTTCCTCAAACCTCGACCTTTGTCGTAGGTTATCTCGATGTTGAATATCTAGCAAACATCTCTGGAAACACGCCCGATGCAAGAAATACCTTGGGTATTGACCTTGAGGGAACCCCTGCCTTTGATTTGTCCGATACTGAAGAGAATGAAGGTGAAGAACTCCAGGTGCTAAAGGAGAGTATCTCTGCATACATGACTGAAGAAGAAACAAACGGAACTGTTGCAGACCGTGGTGAATTGAGTGCAGAACTTCTTCGATTGGATAAGGAGGGAATCGAGAATTCAACACCGTTTATTTTGGGCGTTCTTCTCTTCATCAGTGGCCTAGTCATTGCCGTATCGCTCGATCGATTAATTCGTACACAAGCGCGTGAAATCGCAGTATTGAGAACAATCGGAGCTTCAACAAAAGACATCATGTTTGGCTATCTTTTGATCCCACTTGTTCTTGGAATACCAGGGGTCTTCGTAGGTGTTTTACTCGCTATGTCTTCCATTGGTTCAGAGGGTTTCACCTCATTCTATTTCTCATTCCTCGGAATTCCAGTCGTCGAAACGCACCATTATACTGACATCATTTTGACAATCAGTCTCTCTGCTCTCGGTATCATCTTCCTCTTTGGTATTCGACCAGCATGGAAAGCAGCACGATTGCAACCACTGGACATTCTGGGCCAAGGAACACAACGTACACCCAATAGAATCATCTCTTCGTTAACATCTAAACTTCCTCCTGGGATCGGTTTAGGTCTTCGATCAACCTTCAGAAAACCAGCGCGCCTCGTTGTTACTCTCCTTGCTCTTTCTCTAGCAATGGTCATTCTTGGAGGAACAATGATGTTCATTTCTGGTTTTACTGGATCGTTTAACGAGGCAGTTGACGAGCAAGAAAACTGGGAATATCAAATTGCAGCTTATCCTTCAAACATTGATAACATCACTCAGTGGGCTGAAAATGACACTCTGTCGTATGAGCTTACACTGATAACTCAGGCGACTCTTTATGATTCCAACAAGATTTTGACACTCAAAGGATACGATGTTGTTTCAGAAGGTGATGATGCAATGCATCGATTTAATCTCCTTGATGGAAGGCTTCCAGTACAAGGTCAATCAATCCCAGAAGTCATTCTGGATGAGGGATCTGCTGAACTTGAATCATACTCTATTGGCGATACGTTGACCATTGATTTTGAAGGTATTCAACACGATCTCGAGATTGTTGGAATCGCTCGAGAACTGACTCGTTCGGTTCATTTCCATCGAACAGACCTCGCTCCCATCGCAGATTCTGAAGCAAATGGTGCATGGGTTGTTCTTTCAGATGAAGGAAATATCGAAGACATTCGATTCTCAACAATATCAATTATCGAAAAGGAATCAATGGTGGAAGGATTCAATGAATTGATTGATCAACAAAAGAATGCAATGCAAGCCGTTTATGTTCTTGGAGGAATCATGGCGATTGCGATTCTTTTCAATACCCTTCTCATCAATCTCAGTGAGCGAGATGCTGAACTTGCAACATTGAGAGTTCTTGGTGCAAGTCGTACTCGATTAGCAGTGATTCTCACAGTTGAGCACACGTTTATTGGATTAGTCGGTGGAATTGCTGGTGCACTCGCAAGTATTGCCTACTATGCGGGTATGTCCAACGCGTTCTCAACCTGGGCGTTTCATATCCCTGTCATCATTGATTCAACGGTCTTCTTGCAAATCATCGGCTTCGTTCTCTTCGCAGCATTATTGACAACACCAGTCGGCATCTATCGAATTGGTAAGATGAATTTACTGGAAGTCGTTGCAAGACACGAACGATGAAAACGTTTGAACAAACCAGTTCACAGTGATGCTGCAAGAGCTACGACTGCATCATAGTCTGGCTCAACACCTGGGTTTTCAGCAACCCAGCGATGTTGGACAACACCATTCTTATCGATGACGATAACAACTCTGTTAGCACATACGTAGCCTTCAATTCCGCCAAGACCGACAAATGTAGCATCATATGCGTTGACGACATCTCGGTCGAGATCAGAGAGGAGGGTGAACTCTAAGTTGTACTTACGAGCGAACTCAGCGTTTGCCCAAGGTGAATCTACACTGATTCCTAGAACGGTTGCGTCAGCGCTGTTCAACGTGCCGAGATTGTCTTGGAAAGCACACATCTCTTTGTCACAAACACCTGTAAACGCACCTGGATAGAAGGCGAGAATGACTGTTTTTCCAGCGTAGTCAGCAAGACTGACGTCACTCTTTTGGGTGTTCTTCAGGGTGAAGGCGGGCGCGGTATCTCCAATATTGACCATGATGAGGCCAAGAATATCCGGCGTATATCCGTTTCGTACTTCAAGCAAGGTCAAAACGATCTGCGTTCATGACTTTGTTCCATGCTGCGATGAAATCGTTGACGAACTTGTCGTTGTTGTCATCTTGAGCATAGACTTCCGCAATGGCTCGAAGTTGAGAGTTGCTTCCAAAGACGAGATCGTAACGAGTTGCTCGACGAACAAGGTCACCTGTTGAACGGTTGTGCGCTTCATATGAATTGCTACCTGTAGCCTTCCATTGAACATCCATGTCCATGAGTGTGGTGAAGAATTCGTTGGAAAGATTGGTGTTGTCGCCAAAGATTCCACGGTCATCGGAACTAACGCCCATTGAACGAAGACCACCGACAAGGACGGTCATTTCAGGAGCGGATAATCCGAGTAATTGTGCTTTGTCGAGCATCATTTCTTCTGGGCTAACACTGTAGTTCTTTAACAAGAAGTTACGGAAACCATCTGAGACAGGTTCGAGAACTGCAAAGGAATCAACATCTGTTTGAGCATCGCTTGCATCGCCTCGACCTGGAGAGAATGGTACTTCGCTTCCTGAGGCCATTTCGATACCAACATTTCCTGCTAGAACAATTGTGTCTGCAATACTTGCTCCATGTGCTTCAGCAAGAGGTGTTAGAGTTGAAAGAACCTTGGAAAGTTGTTCAGGCTTGTTCGCAGCCCAGTCCTTTTGTGGTGAAAGTCGGATACGAGCACCGTTTGCACCGCCACGCATGTCAGAGCCACGATAGGTGGATGCACTTGCCCAAGCAGTTTCAATCATCTCAGATACAGATAGTCCACTGGACTTGATTGCTTGCTTCAATGCAGCAACATCATAGGAGGTGCTTCCTGAAGGAACTGGATCTTGCCAAATGAGTTCTTCTGATGGTACATCTGGTCCAAGATAGCGAGACTTAGGTCCCATATCACGGTGAAGTAGTTTGAACCATGCACGAGCGAATGCATCGCCAAAAGCATCAGGGTTTTCATGGAAATGCTTGGAGATCTTTCGGTATTCCGGATCACGAATCATTGCCATATCAGCAGTAGTCATCATGGTTGGAACCTTGAGAGAGGAATCTTCAGCATCTGGTGCCATGTCTTCTTCGTCAGGATTTGCTGGAGTCCATTGATTTGCACCAGCAGGACTCTTGACCAATGACCAATCATCTTCGTACTTGAAGAGCAGGTCAAAGTAGCCGTTGTCCCATTGAATTGGATTCGCAGTCCAGGCTCCTTCGATACCACTTGTGATGGTGTCTCGTCCTTTTCCAGATCCGTGGGTGTTTGCCCAGCCAAATCCTTGTTCTTCGATTGAGGAGCCTTCTGGTTCTGAACCAACTTGGCCCGCGTCACCAGCACCGTGTGCCTTTCCGAAGGTGTGTCCACCAGCGGTAAGTGCAACAGTTTCAGCGTCGTCCATAGCCATACGAGCAAATGTTTCTCGAATGTCTTGAGCACTTAGAAGTGGGTCAGGATTCGAATTTGGTCCTTCTGGATTTACGTAAATGAGTCCCATTTGGACAGCTGCCAGTGGATTATCAAGATCTTGACGGGTGTCGCCATATCGGTTGTCTCCAAGCCATTCGTCTTCAGCACCCCAGTAGATGTCTTCTTCTGGATGCCAAATATCAGGTCGGCCGCCACCAAATCCGAAGATTGGTCCACCCATCGATTCAATGGCTACAATTCCTGTCAAAACAAGAAGATCGGCCCAGCTAATTTTGTTTCCATACTTCTGCTTGATCGGCCATAGAAGGCGACGTGCTTTGTCGAGGTTTCCATTGTCTGGCCAGCTGTTGAGAGGAGCAAAACGTTGTGCGCCAGTACTAGCACCACCGCGCCCATCACCAATTCGGTAGGTTCCAGCAGCGTGCCAGGTCATTCGAATGAAGAATGGGCCATAGTGACCGTAGTCTGCAGGCCACCAGTCTTGACTATCAGTCATCAAGGCATGGAGATCTTTTTTCATTGCGGCATAATCCATGGAGTTGAAAGCATCTTTGTAGACGAAATTCTCACCCATTGGGTTAGATTTCTTATCATGTTGGTGGAGTATGGCTAAATTAAGTTGGTTTGGCCACCAATCGTTATTCTTCATACCAGTACTTGGCGCACTCATTGCGCCATGCATAACTGGACATTTTGCTTCGGAGTTATTTGTATCCATTCCCTTCATTTTTCGCCCTCACGTTCGCTAGTTAAGTCTCTTATATGAACATGTAGTCATTCCGATTAGACAGATAAAAATCAACCTGTAAATTTCGCTTTTTATTTGTTAACAACCTAGAGAATCAGCGGGACTTGTTTCAGAAAAGAACGTTCCAAATTTGGTTTTGTGTATAATAAATTACGAGATTCATTTATTTACAGAATGTTCGTGGAAGAATCATGAACCGACGCACTTCTCAAAACCAACGCAAAGGTCGACTCTCCAACGTTTTCCGACGCAAACCCAAAAAGAAGGTTGTAGAACAAGCACAAGAAGAACCTGTGGATGCTTCTTGCCAAACTCAAGGCTGCGGCTGTGGCAATTGATTATCTGGCAATAACCGATTGGTCTCATCTGGATCGATCATCACTGCTACGAGAATGACGAATGTCTCGAGTAATCCTGCGAGTAAAAACAACGTAGGATAATCGAATCGAGTCGCAAATGGATCTGTCAATTGATACCCAATAATCGCTGAAAGATTCATCATTGCCATGTACCCTGTAAACTGGGTGCCTCCAACTTTACCCCACGTCACCTTCATCATGAGCGAATAGGTGTTAATCGCAACCATAGCCCAGGCAATGGTGTGAAGACACCATATTGACATCATGAAGAGTTCACTCGCCCACAATGGCTCGCTTACACCCCAGATCATATTGAGAATAGCAGCACCAAGGGCTGAATAAATGATGATCATTTTCCCACCAAAGCGTTTTCCTAATTGTCCTCCAATCATGTATCCGATCATCGTTACGACGAGGATTAATCCACCCTTCGTAGCATTGAATTGTTCTTCAGACCAACCCAATTCCCGAACAAACAGAAGTGGTAAAACTGGAATCATGAAGAAGGAGAGGGACATGACAAGACTGAGCCCAATTCCTAACTGTGCTGAGCGCAGTGAGAATGCAGTTTTGACATCTGAAAAGATATCCTTGATATCTCTCTTTTCTTCAATCTCTTCCAGAAGTTGCACATCAGAATCTTCGCTCCACGGGAACCGCTTCTCTCCAGGCCGTTCGGTCATAAACAGCGGCACAAGCATGATGATGACAAGAATTGGAATTTGGAGGAAGATTGCTCCTTTTATTCCCACAAATCCAATGATTGTGCCTAGTCCAGCACCTCCGATGATGCCTCCAACTGCTTTTGCAGTGAACATGTAACTGTTGACCTTTTCAAGTTCATGAGGCTTGAGCACATCGACTGCTAAAGCATCTGTACTTACGTCTTGCAGTGATGTGAAGATATTGTAAATCAGGAACATTGAGGCAATGAGGGTTAAATCACTTGTTGGGTCTGGAATAAGAAGCATAGCTGAAAGGGAAATGATCATTCCAAGTTGAGCGACGAGAACCCATGGTCTTCTTCTTCCCATTTTTGGATATTGGAATCGATCAATGACTGGCCCCCAGAGGAATTTCAACGACCATGGAAGTGTTCCTAACGTAAGCAGTAAAGCCAGTTCTCCAGCACCAACACCTTCACCAGCAAGGAACGTCACAAATGTAACCGTGATGAAACCCCAAGGGATTCCTTGAGCGACATACAAGGCACACAATGTGAGTACCCTTGCGCGGTAACTGTCTTCCAACGTTTTTCCTTCAGGTAATTGTTCAACCGTTTCCGTTTCTTCAGATTCCTCTTCAAGGACAACTCCCAATTGGAAACGGTCACTTCTCATCGTAATGAAGCCAACAAACAAGATGATGCCAATGAACCAAGGAGAAAACAACAGTACTGAGATAGCGCCTTCACCAACTGAGAGCGTTATTGGCTCGTCCTCTCCAACGGGTTGATTTGGGTTTATTGCGCCCGGGTCAGACGAGTTTAGAATTGGAAAGAATCCTTCCACATTCAAACCATCAGTATTGTCTGAGTAATACATGCGGAATTTAGGGTCACATCCTGCAATGAATTTATTCGGGTCAAGGCATTCAAGTGTCGTTGGCCCTGGCTTGTTAAATTGGACATGTAAGACAGGACTGGTCCCCTCCTCCCAATAGGACATGTTGTCAGTAATTGGGATGTTCCAGTTGACCTGTTCATCTGAAAATGTTGGAAGGATGAATTCCTCCTGTGCAAGAAGCTCAGAATCCTTGCTGAACGAAAGAACAAGATCATCGCCACTGTTTTCTGTTGACTGAATCAAAAATCCAAGACTCAGAGAGATACTTCCTTCAGAATCAAGAAACAGTTCTTGGGAGAGAGGTTCGCTTAAGGTACAGGAAAAATCAATGTTTTCGGAGTCATCATATTCACCAAATCCAACCTCAGTTGCCCCATCTGATGAAAAATCGGTGAAACAACTCCCGCTTGCAAGGGAAGCATCTCCCCAGAGATACATCGTGTTATTCTCTGGACTTGGTTGTTGGCCAATAGAGACCTGTCCTGATGCAACGGATACAGACAACATTGCAAGCAAGAGAACACAAAATCCAACGCAAATCGTACGATTTTTCAAGTGAATTCTATTGCCCCCTAAAGAATCCCTTCTCTTGGTACTATGAATAATTTCAGTGGATTCGTGAGGATTCACAATCCTGATTCATTCTTCTTCTTTCGAGATGGATTCTATTGGAACCCATCGTTGAATGTTGACAATAGCCAAACTTGCAATCAAAGACAGTGGAATCATAAAACCAACAAATGAACTTACTTTCAGCCATGGAGGAGAGGGAATCTCAACATCTCTCCACCAACGAGTATCAGGGTTTTCTCCACCAAGCACAAACGTGTCTCCAATGTATGGAGTGGAAACTGTTTGATTCAACAATTCACCTGCAGCCGTTACTCGCTCGAGAGGAGCATCCCATTTGTGAAGGGAAAGGACGTATTTTGTATTGTGAATGGGAAGGATTGTTGATGCGTTGAGATCAATGGAGGCTTGCACCGATTGTTCAGGGAACATATGGATGGTTGACCACGCTTCATTGTATTGTCCGGCCTCGATAATTGCGATATCAAATGGCCCGTACTTGTCCCCAATTTCTGCATACTCGTCAGAATACCCGCTGTCTCCACTGAAGAATATCTTGTGCCCATTGAACTCCAAAACCCAAGAGCCCCATAGCGTATTATCGCCAGAAATTCCACGTCCACTGAAGTGTTGTGAAGGCGTGAGGGCGATGAAGAACTCGGAAGAAATATTGTGCTCATCGTACCAATCGAACTCTTTGATATCCTCTGATGGAATATCCCATGCAGTCAAATGGGATTTGACGCCGAGTGGTACGAAAAACTCTGCTCCTTCAAGAGATTGAATTGTCTTCATATCCAAATGATCGTAGTGGTCATGAGAGATGAAAACGTAATCCACACGAGGTAAATCCTCGATGTCGTATGTGTGTTCATATGCGAAAGGTGAAGGTCCGAAAATGAGAGGGTCAAGTTCTCCATCACCAAGGACTGGATCCATCAGAATCGTGGTGTTGTGTGATTGAATGAGAATGGTTGAATGTCCAAACCATGTAATACTTACATCCGATTCATTCAACGCCATGTTTTGATACTCTTTTGTTGGTAAGACAACACTTGGATTTCGGTCATCATCACCGACCATGTAATCCAGCATTGTGCCAAAAAATGAGCCTGTTGAGACACTCGTTTCATTTAAATTATTGAATTTACCATCATAATAATGCGGTGAATCGAAAGAACCTGGATCGCCTCCAACCTGAGGCGAAAGATTGAGGAAAGCTGTTGCTGAGAGAAGGATTACAACTACGAAAAACAGAACCATTGATGAGAATATCTTTGCTTTACGTTTGAAACTTGGATTCGATACGTCTGTTTCTTTTTTTGTGAAGGCTGAAGTTCTACACAATAGATTGATACTTCCACGAATGAGAAGTACCAAGATGATGAAGAAATTTAGAGATTGTAAATTATTACGGTAAAACCACAACATTACGGTAAGGAGAAAGAGAATCTTTCCTGCTGACTTTATTCTTGAATGATAAGCATCAAGCGTCATGCGTTCACCTAGAAAATCTCGTTCAATTATTCAAACGAAGTTCAAACGATACGGTCGATAACACGTACGTGGTCTCCACGCATGTTGAGCGTCATTGGAATCGGTTGTTCGTAGAGTTCCATGCTGACTTCTTCCTTAGTTTCTGAGACGCTTGTTACACGAGCCTTTTCGCCCTTGAATGCACCTGAAACGATTTCGACGATGCAACCAACTTCGATTCCAGAGGTAACGGCCTTTGGTTCCAAGTATGGCAAGATGTCAAGCAATGGAGCTTCTCCTGGAAGAACGGTCTTAGCGTTCTTTAGAGGTGTTTGAGTAATTCCTCTTCGAGCACTCGGATCTCGACCACCAGAGCGGCCAATCAACTTCTCGACGTGGTGAAGTGCACTTGATTCAACAAAGAGATAGCCTCGCATGTTATTTGGATGGAGGACAGAGAAGATTTCTCCCTGAAGTGCAGTTAATGAACCGCTTCCGTGAAGACGTGCATACATTTCATCAGCAACACGTTGTTCTGAACCAATCGCTGTTTTGACGATGTAAAGGAAAGAACCAACAGATCCATACATTTCACGGAAGAGTTTGTGAGAACCTTCCATTTCATCCATGTTTGAAAAGACGCAGTTGAATTCAAGCAACTTACCAGGATCAATCCATTGGTGGGAAACGTAGCGTCCTGCTGGCGTTACTTCATCGGAACTTGTTGCGACAAGAATAGGGATGACATCGACGAGTGAACGACCCATGTCAATACCACGTTCTGGACCTGTTCCGACATAATCAAGAGTTTCTAGAGGGAGCCCTGTTGCTTCGGTAACTCGTGCAAGGACTTCTTCTGGAGTATCTCCAGCACCCCAGACACCATCCCAAAGACCCGGGAAATCATTGTCGTCCTTACTTCGGTTAAGAAGGAGCAACTTTTCTTCAAATCGTACAAAAACAATAAACGCTTCAGTCATCAATAATCACCAACCAATCCTCAGATCCCGAATACATCGTGAATCAACCAAGGAAGGAAATTGTCCATAAGGACGAGCAAAATAAATCCAATTGCTCCTAGAACAAACAGACCAATACCGCAGATAATGCTGGTTTGCTTGAATTCTTGCGGCGTCGGCTTTCGCGCCATTCGAATAATACGAGCCCATGACCCGCGGGAAATCTTACGGAACTGGGCTTCTATCCAGTCTTGACGGTCCTGAACAGCATCTTCGAAAGTGCGTGAATCATCCTTTTTATCCGACATGGTACAACCTCGTGCTTTCCTACCGACCCAACCCCCTATTATAACCACTTCCACGCGAAATGATTTCCAAAGCAAAGCGATATTCGGCAAGAGTTGATGAGGGGTGAACGGATGCATAACCTTGTATGGCTTCGCCCGACCCTTATGCTACTCTAGGCGTTTCTCGAAATGCCTCAGATGCTGAGATTAAGCGAGCGTTTCGAAAACTTGCTCGTAAGCACCATCCTGACCGCAATCCAGATGATGCCGCTGCTGAAGCAAGATTCAAAGAAGTTCAAGCCGCCTATGAGATGATTGGTGACGCTTCAAAGCGTCAAGAATACGAACAGAAAAAACGTATGGAAAATATGTACGGAGGAGGCGGAGGACGATCTCCATTCGGCGGCGGCATGGGTGGCGGATTCGACGACATGATTGGACAAATGTTTGGTGGACAGCAACAACAAAATCCGTTCCAACAGCGACAACGTCGCCCTCAAGCAAGGCCCAAGGGCAGTGATATACACGTCTCCGTAGATGTGGAAATGGAACAAGCAATCAAGGGCGGTGAGGTTACATTCCAAGCACAACGCATCAAGGTTGGAGCCGGAAACGTTGCCTCTAAAACAACTCAGAATTTCAAAATTCGAGTTGAGGCTGAAGTCAAACATGGTACATCTAAACGACTCAAGGGGCAAGGAAACGAGCATCCGCAGGGAACTGCAGGCGACCTTCATGTCACCTTCCGCATCGATGCTGGAGAAGGAAGGCATTGGGAAAACGGAATCCTCATTCAACAAGTTTCGATTCCCTATTCTACGATGATATTGGGCGGTAAGGTCAAGGTAAACTTGCCATCTGGAAAAAGTGGTCTCCTAAGCGTAGCTGGAAACAGTCAACCAGGGGATCGAAGGCGGATGGCAAAAGCAGGCTATCTTCAAGGAGATTTAGATCTTGAATTTATTCTCGATGAAGTAGAAGAATTAACATCAGAACAAATCGAAGTCCTAGAGCGTCTCAAAGACGTGGGGTTGTAGGTTTATGTCAAAACACAACAAGAAGAAGAGTTCTCGCGGTCCTGACGATGAACGATTTTGGAGACGTTTTACCTCCCTTCTCAGAGAAGAGGAACTTTGGACAAAGGATTGGTCCCTTGATGAAATGGTGGATTTTATTCTTGAACATGAAAACCGGCCCCCTTCTCGGGAGGACGACAAATCCTATCGGAAACGATTGATGGATGAGGTAGCCAAGATCATCACCTCAAGCCGTAGCAATACCACACACTTCACATGGCAAGGAAACAATTCAGTTCGACCTCGGTCACGAGAAGATATCGTCAAAATCAATGAAGCAGTATCGCATTGGTCCTCCCAACTCTCTCGCCTTGAAAGCGATGAAGAAGAATGGACTGAAGAAGATAAACAGACTTTTTCTCTCCTCATCAAAACCTGGGAAGCAATGCTTACTGGGACGCCTCTACCTGAAGGGTGTTCAATTCACGAACACACGGGAATGAAATGGAAAACGTTCAATCTTGAACTTGAAATAAAGCGTCTTGCCTCACGGAAATCAGGATTAAGATTCCCTGAATTTGAACCCGCACTAGCGTGGATGTTGGTCCAACACAAGCATTGGACTCTGCTTGAACTTCTTCAGCACAGGCTTGCATGGCGAAGAAAGAACAATCTCAATCCGTTCCCATCTTCCTATGATTCATCTCTAGAATCATGGGCTGAAACATTACCTGATGTCGATGCTGAAGGTGAAATCAGCAAAGGACGAGTCGATCTACGCAACCTTGAGTTTGTAACCATTGATCCCCCAGATGCAAAGGATTTTGATGATGCTATTTGTTTTGAGCGAAACGGAAATGGTTCGACGCTATGGGTTGCAATAGCCGATGTTGCCCACTATGTAGCTCTTGATTCTCGTCTTGACACTACAGCGCAGGCCAGAGCAACATCTGTGTATCTACCTCACGGAGTTCTTCCAATGCTTCCGTTCAGGCTAGCCGATGATTTGTGTTCACTTCGAGCAAATGTTCCTCGGTTAGCAATGGTTATTGAAATGAAACTCGATGAGAATATGATGATAGTCGAATCTAAAGCCCATGAAGCAGTTATTGATGTCAAAGAGAATCTTGCATATGAAGACACGCTTGAAGATTCAAAATGGGATGATTTGTTCACGCTTGCAGAGCACTGGCAGAAAGATGAACTGAGGTTGAACGTTCAACAAGGAGAACAACGCCCGCGTATTCAAGATGATGGATCTGTTCGAATCGATGTCAAGTGGCCGAATAAGGCCACTAAAATGATTGAAACATTCATGGTCAAGACCAACAATATCGTCGGAGAAATACTTGGTACTGAAGGAGCATTACTTCCTTGGCGTTGCCATCCATCTCCAGATTCCATCGATGTCCGAGATCTTAATGAACAACTCAAAGCCCTGGATATTGGCATCACGTTACCAGAACCTCGTGCAAAATCAAAAGGTCAGAATGATACAGATGAATTAGCAAGTCTGCTCAGTTCTTGGGCAGGTAATGGAATCGACTTGAGTGGCTTAGAATCCTCTGGCGAAGAGAATACTGAGGTACCTGATTATCTCAAAGAAGTATCAGACCAAGATGCGAGAGATGAGATGCTCGATGGTTTGCGTCAAGCGCAAGAGAAAGCTGTTTCACTTAGTGCTTCCATGCGACGAGTCGTTGACCAGGGGCTCTTCCAACTGATGAATCGTGCTCGCTATGATGTAATCAACGTAGGTCATTTCGGTCTCAACCTTGATGCATATGCTCACTTTACAAGTCCGATACGTCGATATCCAGATCTGATTGTTCATCGCCAACTCAAAGCCCATTTACACAACAAAGAGTGGGTTTACAACGAAGAAGAATTGGCTGCATTGAGTGAACACTGTTCAACTCAAGGAAGGATGGCTCAGATGCTTGAATGGGAACTCGTCGCAGTAGCCTTAAATTGGCATCTACGCCTTTCAGAACATCAGCAATGGAATGCCCGAGTTGTTGGCTTGAGAACACCTTGGATTTTCCTCGATCTGAAAGATGATGGTTCTATGCACGGACGAATGCATCTCAAACAATTATCCAAAAAGAAGAATTTGTTCATCGATGATCATGGACTCCAGCTTTTGGAAGAAGGACGAGATGGGCAGGGTGAACATGCACTGCTCGAACTTGGACAACTCTTCCCATGCAGAATACGTGGACTCGATCTTTGGTCTGGACGTCTCGACTTATCTCCTGTCTAACATCAATGCTAATTATGAGCAACGAGTGACCATAGCAAAGAGGATTCACAATGGCTGAAACAATACTCCGAGTCAGGGGCATGACCTGTTCTTCTTGTGTTGCGTCGGTAGAATCTGCCGTCTCTAATGTCCCCGGAGTCGAATCTGTCCGTGTTAATTTGGCCTTGGAGAAGGCGAGTATTACCTGGAGTACAGATAAGATCGATATCAATGAAGTGATGAATGCTGTTGAGAAAAAAGGATTCCGCGCAGAAAAAGTCTCAACACCAGAAACCATTCGTTCAGAAGCAGTCCAGTCTGCACGAAAGCAAGGCCAACTTGCAGGATTTGCACTTCTCCTCTCAGTTCCGACCCTAATCGTGAGCATGTTCGTTTCAGATTTGGGAGAAACTGGTTCAATCAATACTCGATTTCTCTTGGCCTTCTTGCTTGCAACACCTGTCTATGTTTTCTCTGGACTGCAGTTCCATAAAGGGGCCTGGAAAGCCATTCTATCTGGACGGGCAAATATGGATGTATTGGTTCACCTCGGTACCACAACGGCCATGATTTGGTCCATGTTGGTTACTTTCGAATCCTTTTTTACGTTCCTTCCGAGTATCTTCTCGACAACTGAACACGTCTTCTTTGATGGAGCTGCACTAATTATCGCATTCATTTTGGTCGGGAATTTCCTCGAGAGTAGAGCGAAATTACAAGCGACAGATTCGGTCTATTCACTGATGAATCTTCAACCAAAAACTGCGCTCGTAATAGATGATAATGGCGCAACTGAGCGCCAACCAGTAGAAGACATTCTCTCGGGAACACATATCTTAGTTCGAGTCGGCCAAACAATTCCATTGGATGGAATGATCCTCGAAGGTTCTGCATTAGTCGACACATCAATGATGACTGGTGAAACATATCCTATACGACGCAAGGAAGGGGATGAGGTCATAGGAGGAACGATTGTTCTTGATTCGCCGCTAACCCTTCAAACCACTCAACCCTTCCACTCAACTCTTCTCTCAAGGGTCATCTCAATGGTCGATGAGGCCCAAATGGGCAAAGCTCCTGTTCAGAGATTGGTCGATAAAATAGCATCAGTATTCGTGCCGTTCGTACTCGTTTGTGCCCTCGCATCAGCCGTTTTCTGGATGTTGTCATCAGGACATGGAGATAGAAGTGGAGGAGAAGTGGCGATTCTTGCTCTCGTATCGACATTAGTCATTGCTTGTCCTTGTGCTTTGGGATTGGCAACTCCGACTGCTCTCATGGTGGGAACTGGAATTGGTGCTCGCTATGGGCTACTGATCAAAGGCATTGAAGCGCTTGAACGATCTCATGCAACAACAACACTTGTTGTAGACAAGACGGGGACTTTAACGACCGGCAAACCGAAAGTATCGCACATTGAACTCATTGATGGTGAGGTACGTGAAATTCTAGGTATAGCTGCTTCACTTGAGCATGCCTCAACGCATCCAATGGCCCAAGCGATTCTTGACTCATGGTCAAATGTAACGAAGGAGAGACCCGAAGTGAGCGATATCGAAAGCATGGGTGGTATGGGCCTTATTGGACGACTTGATGATGAAGTCGTTGCAATTGGAAACGAACCCCTCATGGAACATGTCAGCGTCGACCTAAGTAGTCATCAAGAGGACATCCAATCTGCTGCAAAAAAGGGCTCTACGCTGGCGTTCGTATCCAAAGGAACGCTATTGCTTGGATGGATTGAAACGACAGATCGACTTCGTGAATCAACTGTTTCAGCGATTAAATTCGCTCAACAATCAAATCTTGAGGTCATTATGCTAACAGGCGATCGTGATGAAACTGCACAACAAATCGCCAAGGAATGTGGCATTACAACAGTTGTATCCAACGTACGCCCAGATGAAAAAGCAGACTATATCTCAAAATTGCAACACGATGGGGCATGTGTTGCAATGGTTGGTGATGGAATCAATGATGCAGCAGCCTTAGCGACTGCAGACGTTGGTATTGCCATGGGTGCTGGAAGTGATATTGCTCTTGACTCAGCAGATATTGTCTTGATTCGAAATGATCTACTCGATGCGGTTTCAGCCCTCGAACTCGGTCAAGTTACAATGCGAAAAATTCGAAGCAATCTAGGATGGGCATTTGTCTACAATTTGATCGGAATACCTCTTGCTATGGGGTTGCTTCTACCCTGGACTGGTTGGCTGCTGCCTCCTGCATTTGCTGCGGCGGCTATGTCTCTCTCTTCATTGAGTGTTGTTGCGAATTCACTGACTCTACGATGGTGGAGACCGCGACTTCCATCTAACTGAAGATGTAAAAAAATGTCGTGACGATTTAATCGGCGGTTTCAAATCCATGATTGACCGCCCTCAATCTGCGCGGGGGTCGCCCAGCTTGGTCAACGGCGGTGGGTTTAGGTCCCATTCC
>QXYA01000108.1:6731-7338 GCA_009887135.1 Candidatus Poseidoniales archaeon | reverse complement strand
CATGTGTTTACACATGGAGGAGAGGCTTTATCAAAATGATAGGGCAGAGTTTGCGCTCAGTTCCATGGTCACAATGATCATGATTCTTCTGTTTTCGTCCATTATAGCAGGTATGTCAATAATGATAGTTGAACAGGCATTCAAAGGGTCTAAATCACAAAGTATTGAACAATCAGAGACTTTAAATTCCGTCCCACTTATTTTATCGTTTGAGATACAAAACATCGACCTTGCAGACAATACAAATGATCAACTGTACCTTACATTCAAGTTTCCTTATACATCTAATTCTATCCCAGATACATCTGTCAAGTGGGTGGTCTTTGGCGATGATGGAAACACAATAGGGCACCCCACTAACAATAAACTGGATTACTCCTCAGGAGATTTCGATTTTGCCACACCTATAACAGGAAATGGATTTACTCAAGATGCAATTACTGAATTTGAACCAGGTGTGTATTATCACATTGTGTTGGAATTAACAAGTCCTGGTGGAAATGGAGATTATGACTTGAGACACGATTATGCTGGTTCTTTGGTCATAGCAATTGAACAGGGAAGAACTACAGAAATCGATTTCTTCGTGCCAAGTGGAGCAACATCT
>QXYA01000108.1:0-6721 GCA_009887135.1 Candidatus Poseidoniales archaeon | reverse complement strand
TAATGAGTTGATACTATGGAAGAAAAGGAAGATATTCTGGCCCAAGTTGGATTAGGCGCAATGATTCTTTTTGTAGGGAGTCTAATTGCAATAATCTCGTGTGCTTCGGTGATGATTTTACAACTCGAAATTATTTCAGAAAAAACCGAAGCAGTTGTAGCAACTACCTCCAAGGAAGCGCATACGCAGGTTGTTTTTGTAGGCGCTTGGATACATGATGCATATGACGACTACCTTTTCATGATCGAATATCAAAGTCTTGGAAAAGAAGTGCAAGTTGAAGATGTGGGTTTCATGTTATGGTGTGTTGATAATGCTGGAACAATGCACCGAAAAACGGGAGATTTAGGGTCATGGGCTTCTGGACCAGATTCTAATGTAGCAATCTGGGAAGTGGGGGATGATATTGTCGAACCTGCATCACTTGAATCTGGAAAACGTTACTTCATCGGCGTTGATGGAGGTACTGATGCTGACCCTAACGGTGATGAATGTGGGCCACAGTACATCCATGATCAAGGGATTCAAGCATACTATACAATTTTCCTTCCATTCGGTGGACACACAACACAGGAATTGAGAGTGACGACATTTGGACCAGGGGAATCTGTTGTCTAAGGGCGATAAGTCGTGTAACCCTTTCAAAGCAGCGTTCGTCGTTGTAATCAGATATTACTCGGAGATGCTCGAATCAAACAACACCTTGTGCAAGCATAGCCTCAGCAATCTTGAGGAAACCTGCTACGTTTGCTCCAAAGACATAATCACCATCACGGCCATATTCCTTTGCAGTATCGTAAGCGTTCTTGTGAATTCCAACCATGATCGCATCGAGACGAGCATCAACTTCTTCACGAGTCCATGAAAGACGCAGGCTGTTTTGGCTCATTTCAAGACCAGAGGTTGCAACGCCACCAGCGTTTGACGCCTTACCTGGAGCGAAGAGAATTCCATTCTTCTGGAAGACTTCAACAGCTTCAGGAGTACAAGGCATGTTTGCGCCTTCTGCGACAGCGATTACATTGTTTGCAACCAACATCTCTGCCTCTGGTCCGCTCAATTCATTTTGTGTTGCACAAGGGAGTGCAACATCGACATTAACGCCCCAAAGGCCGTTAGGTGTAGGTTCAGGAGCAGATGCAGTGAAGGTTACACCATCAAAGTTAGATGCATATTCTGAGATACGTCCTCTGCGGTTGTTCTTAAGATCCATAATCCAAGCCAACTTTTCACGATCAATACCGGATGGGTCATGGATGTAGCCGCTTGAATCAGACATAGTTACCGGCTTTCCTCCAAGGTCGAGCACTTTTTCACAAGCAAATTGAGCAACGTTTCCGGAACCGGAAATCGCAACTGATGCTCCTTCGAAGGACTTACCTGCAGCAGCGAGCATCTCACGTGCAAAGTAAACAAGACCGTATCCAGTAGCTTCCGGTCGAATCAAAGAGCCACCGTATGTGCGTCCCTTTCCAGTAAGAACTCCTGCTTGGAATTCATTTCGGAGTTTGCGGTACATACCATACATGTAACCGATTTCTCGACCACCAACACCGATGTCACCTGCAGGAACGTCACAATCTTGTCCAATGTGTCTCCATAGTTCCATCATGAACGATTGACAGAATCGCATGACTTCTGCATCTGTTCGTCCTTTTGGATTGAAGTCTGAACCGCCTTTTCCGCCACCCATTGGAAGGCCAGTGAGGCTGTTCTTGAAGATCTGCTCAAATGCGAGGAACTTGAGAATCGAGGCATTGACTGATGGGTGGAACCGTAGTCCTCCCTTGAATGGTCCAATGGCGCCATTGAATTGAATTCTGAAACCACGGTTTACGTGTTCGTTCCCTGCATCATCAACCCAAGGAACTCTGAAGTGAATTAGGCGCTCTGGCTCAACGATTCTCTTTACCATATCCACGTATTCTGGATGGCGTTCTAAGGCTGGACCTAGGCTTTCCAATACTTCCCATACTGCTTGATGGAATTCTGGTTGTTCAGGATCTCGGGCGACAACTGCATCATATATCTCGTTTACAATTTGCATGGAATGATTCCACCTTAGGCTGCTCGACCCTCAAACTGTTTCTAATGGTTTTGATTGGTCGAGTAGCCAAGAACGCTATTTTAGAGCATCAAGCGAAAGGACATACGGTCATAAATCGCTCAAGTCGTTCAAGTCTCTTACGACCTTGTTCATCAACATCAGACATGGCATGGATTGCTTCTTCTATCATGCCATGTTGATCAGGTTGTATACCCAAGAGTTGCCTCAAATGGTCAAGTAACGCCCACTCATCCTCGGTGATAACTTCATCATCTAAAGCTGCAATAAGTGCTGATTGGTATGTCGAAACACTTCCCATAGGCAGTTCAAGCAGAGATTCGTCTTTGTCGAACGGTGATTGTTCCTCACCTTTAGCAATTGAGATACAGAGTGCTGTATCGCTGGGTTGGACTCCAAGTGTATGTGACAGGATTCTAAGAATTGATGCTTCATCATCGGTAACAATTGAATCTTCTAGAGCAGTTTCAACCAAACGGAGATAGAGGCGGTTTCCAGGAGTGTCTTCCAGCATAAACGAAGGACAGAGCAGCAAGTTTTAGAATCTACCTACTGAAATACAGTGTATTACAAAATGTATGACAAACGTATTACTTTATATGCCATGTTGTACTCCGAATAGATAGGAGGGCAAAAAATGAGCAACCCAAGCACATTGACATCAATTCGACTTGATTCGGATACAATGCAAGGTTTGGACATGCTTATCGGCGAGGCTGGTTTGAACAACCGTTCCGACGTCATTCGTCTTGCAATCCAACAACTGCTTCATGGGCAAGCACAACTGCCAGGCATGAAGAGTGTTCGAATTCCGATCGGTCGTATGATGGAGCAAAATCTAGCAGCATTGTACGAACTTTATGGCACCTCCCACGAACAGGCGGCATCAGAAGGTATGCACCTGTATGTCAAGCAGAAGTTAATGGAAGCCGAGACAGAACAAACAAAACTCCAACAGGTCGTTGATCAAACACGTGATGCGACCATGAAACGTAAGGAATACCACCAGTAAAAAAAGCGGTGAGAGCAGAGAGGGGATGGGATGATTTGGCACGAAGAAGATAACACGCTTCCGAAGGCCTCCTTCAAGGACGTGCAAGGTCGGTCGAACTTGCATGGCTTAGCTAACTTACGTGTACGTGCCCGTCTTGCACAACTCGGCCTCCGTGGACCCCAACACCACGACCCCCACAACCTCCCGGATGACGGCCGGGGGGACAACGATTCCACGCCAGTCTCATGACGGCAGGATCCCCACACGTGTCGTAGACCCCACTCTGCGACACAACTGATTCCAAATAGCGCAGGCTTTCGACCGAATCCTTTAGAGGGGTCGTCATTGTTCTAACATTATGAGTGAGGCGGAAAACCAAGTTCAAGGAGGTGAAATCCCTTACCTCGCTCACGAAAAAGCCAGACCTGGTCAACTTGAAATGATCGGTGACTGCCTTAGTGCCCTCAAAAGAAGAGGGCATCATCTCGCAGCCGCCCCTACTGGAATCGGAAAAACGGCGGCAGCCTTGGCCGCTGCCATAGAAGCTGCCAGAACAAGTGATGGACCTCGGACAATATTCTTCCTTACATCTCGACAAAGTCAACATAAAATCGTCGTTGACACTGTCCGCAGAATAAATGCACGTCGACCACGAGAAGACAAGGTGCGCCTTGTTGACATGGTTGGGCAATCCAGCATGTGTGTACAACCGTTTGCGAATGAAGGACATGCTCTGTTTTCTCTTCTTTGCAGCCAAGCCCGGTCGGAAAGGTCGTGCAAACCATTTACAACACCTGCACCTGGATTGAGACATAGGATTCTATCCGATCCACTTCACGTCGATGAACTCGTTCAGATGGCTAAAACGCATACAGAGCATGGCGTACCTACGCTCACATGCCCATGGAAAGCAGCGAGAGAAGCTGTATCTTCAACCGATGTTTTCGTCGGTGATTACAACCACCTCTTCGTTGATGCTGTAAGAGAAGCATCCCTAAAGGCAATGGAATTAGATCTGTCGAACATCATTGTCATTGTCGATGAAGCACACAACCTTCCAGATAGAATTCGTATGGGAATGCAGCGAAGATTCACCCCCACTGTTGTCAGAAACGCAACGTTTGAGTTGGAAGAATATGCTGGTACAGTAGCCGAAAATTCAGCTCGTATGGGTGGGGATGTTGCTGAATTAAATGCACAAATAGCCTCATGGGCTCTGGAAGTGATGAAGAAACTCAGATCTCGGATGGGGGATTTCTTTAGAGAGATATTGAACGAACCTGCTGAGTTTGAAGAGCGTAAAGTCGAATTCGATCGATTACAACGGATATTCCTCATGTCATGCGATGAAGTTGAAGGAAAGGTTGGACAACAACAACTTGGTCAAGAACCTGTAGAAGCAGTGAATGCACCATCAAATGGCACCGACCGCCTGAAAATGTTGAGAGATATATTGTTTGATGTACAAATCAAACTTGAGACTGAAGATGAAAATCCAAATGTCGAAATCGATGCACATCGTATTGCAAATCTCCTCGATGACCTTCTACGATTTGGAAAGACGACTGCATTGGTCTTTGTTCATGATACAAAAGGGAGAGAAGGACGCATTACCTCACATCTTCTTGATCCAGGATTAGTAAGCGGTCCAGTCTTACAAAATTGTGCTGGAAGCATACTGATGTCGGGTACGCTATATCCTCCGAAAATGTATGCAGACTTACTTGGTATTGGAAAAGAAAAGACAACTAAACAAGCCTATGAATCGCCATTTGCCAAAGAACGACGCCCAATCATGGTGGCGAATGATGTCACCACTCGCTACAAAGATCGTTCTTTCGATAATACACAGCGTATTCGCAATCACCTCCAAGCATTGTGTGATGGAACGCCTGGTCACGTAGCGGTATTCGTACCATCCTACTCGATGCTCAAGGAGTATGTTGGAGAAGGGATATTCCGAGGAGTTACTCTAAGGATGGAAGATCGAACTTGGTCCAAGCAAGATGTTGATCAATTACTTGATGTCCTCGAGAATGCAAAAGCCTCAGGAAAAAGAATTCTACTCGCTGGAGTCTTTGGTGGACGTTTGGCTGAAGGTATTGATTACCAAAATGGTGTTCTCGATGCAGTCGCTTGTATTGGCATTCCAAATCCCCCTCCATCCATTCACCAAAAAGCATTGAGAAGTTATGTTGAAGAGCGATTTGGTAGAGGAAATGCTTGGCGATATACCTCAACTCAACCTGCAATTAATTCGATTATGCAAGCCATGGGGCGTCCAATTCGGAGCATTGCAGATCGAGCCCTTATTCTTCTTCTGGACAAGAGAAATACTGACAGAATGTACATTGAATGCTACCCTGCTGATGTCAGGATGAATGCAACAAATGAACCTGAAACCACGAAATCCTTTGCACGACGATTCTTTTCAAGGGTCCAAAGACTACACGAAGGTTCATCATAAACAAGCGAGAGGGAAGAACATGAGCGACTGGAAACCATTGGACGTATCCGAAGATGAACTCGAAGGGACTGATACAAGTGATTTCTCTTCAACTCCTGAACAACTTCATAGCGAATTTCAGACTTCTGCGACTCATTTGCATGAAGTTCAATCGATGCACAAGCATGTCCTCGTACAAGCAGGAATGATTCCGGAAACACACATTGCTGAGGTTGAACCAACCCAACGACTAGAGTGGGTCTTAGAAGAACTGCACGGCATGAGTAATCCAGATGGACTTACAATACCTCTACTTGGAGTTGCACCAGAACAACTGGAAGTTCAAGTCAAGGAACTTGGTTCAGAAACCCATGTTAAGATCAGTATTCAACAAGAAGGAAGTGCTCCTTTTGAGCGAGTCCTCCCCCTAAACAGTGAGCAAGCTGAAACATTACAAGTTCATTTCGTCAACGGAAGGCTTCACCTTCGCTGGTAACTCAATACTTCTTGTAACTCAGTTCAGAGATCATCTTGTCGAGAGCGCCCTGTGCAGATTGTTGGTGTTGAGGACCAAGTTCTTCACGACCATATCGAGCCATCTCGAACATATTGTCCAAGGCTTGTAATGATTCATCGCTAAGACCAGGGGTGGCTTGACGAATAGCTACTTCGAATTCTCGAACTGTTTCAAAGTCTCTGCGCAACAATCCTCTGGTTTGAAGAGAGGAACATAGGTTCTGATAGCAATTGAAAATGGCTTCTCGTACCGAATCACCAGCGGCTAGAAGTTCAGCAGTATATTCAAACACTTCAGCCATTTCTGACATCAATTCCGTTTGCTTTCTTCTGCGATACATCACAGTGCCTGCCGCTACTGCTGCTGCCAAGAACAAGAGGACAACATATGTCCAGACGCTAATACCAGCCGCATCTGCTTCGTACTCATATTCAGGTGAGAAGCCTTGTGATCTTAGAACCTCAAAGTTGGTAAGAGTCTGTTGAGACAATCTCTGGTCGGTAATAACAATGTCAAGACCGAGTTTTCCAAAGGTATCATCGTCACCAAATGGAGGGTCGTTATTGAATTCAAAGGTTGCAACACCATCAGAATCTGTGAGCGAAGTCATAGCAGCCAATTGTGTTCCATTTCCATGGTAGAGGTAGAATTCAACGGCAATTCCTGCTAATCCTTCAGAGGTATCGACAGCAATAATCG
>QXYA01000107.1 GCA_009887135.1 Candidatus Poseidoniales archaeon | reverse complement strand
CGTATTCCTCGAGATCTAGGAGGAACTGTTCTAGTTCATCAAGGTCTAAATCGTCTGACTCATCAAGATCGCTACTGTTGAATATTTCATTAAATTCATCAATTACAGATTGTGGCATGGATTCGCCGGTTTCTTCCCCATCACCTTCGCTCATGAAAGTAATAAATTCATCGAAGTCCATTAGCCCATTTTGGTCAGTATCTGTCATTTCCATTGCTTCTTGCGGGGATGGAGGTCCATCGTCCTCGCTGTTTTGATCTTCGCCGTTGTCGCCACCATTGTCAGAACCATCTGTAGTGTCTTCGTCTTCGCCACCATCACAGTCTTCTTCACCGTCGTTAACGTAATCCATTGGGATTGTTTCTCCATCATCGCACCTGAATGTTTCTTCGTAGTAATCATCATCACCCGAGTCATAATCATCGCCCATGTCTGATGAGATTACGAATGGAAGAGCAACGAGTTCACCTGCTTCAGCACCACTAAAGAATGCGCTGACTTTGTCTTCGGTGAGAACGTACATCTGGATATCAGTTCCATCCATGCTCATTCCGAAATACTCGATTTCTCCTGCATCATTGAAGGCTACGGACATGTCAGGCATTTCGCCAGATTCATCCTCATCATGCATGTGTTCATCTTCGTCACCATGCATGTGGTCTTCTTCGTCATCATGAGAATCGACAGCTTCGATGAATGTTACAAGTTCTGCTGAGTTAAGTTCTCCATCAGCATCTGCGTCTGCGTTATCAAACACAGTTCGCATTTCATCTACATCATCCTCTTCGGTATCATCGGAGGCTGTAAATTCTTCAAAAGATATACTGTCGCTGTCATCAGTATCAAAGAGGCACAAAGCCATATCTGGTGTCATTGAATCTTCCATGTCGACCATTGTTACATCAAAGATTTGCAATCCATCAACGGTTTCGTTGGAAGGTGTAAACTCGCCCATACATTCAGTAAATTTGAAGACTTCTAGCATTTCCATCATATCCATGTCATCACCATTATCTTGTGTCTCTTCTGCCATCGAAGCAATAACTTCGGTGTGGGAGTTCGATGTAGTCATAGAGTAGGATTCAAGCCCTTGCTGAGCTATCATTTCGAATTGCATTTTCTCATCATCAGTTGCATCCGAAGGAAGTGATCCCGTGGCATCATATCCGATTGTCACATACATTGTTGTGCCAATGTGCGTCATTGTTTCAACCATCTTGTATGCGACGCCTTCGCTACTCATTCCCATGATGCTGGAGGTATGGTAACCTGCTGGGGACCAAGCTTCGGTCATTTCCATTGTAAGAACTGCATCAGAATCCTCATCAGCATCGACTAGGCCTGATTCTGCAAGCATACTGGAATCCATTTCATACATCATCGTAATTCCAAAGGATTCTCCTTCATCTACGGTCATGAAGTCATTGATTTTCTCGAATGCAATGTCTTCATTGATCTCGATTTTCTTCGTTTCTCCGTCTTCGGAGTCTAATAATTCAGTACAACCTGCGAGCAGGAGGGTGGCTACGAGAAACAGTACAAGTGATTTCTTCATGGAATAGCCAATTGGGGTCACTGTATAAAGGCCACGCCTACGGAAAAATCCGTGATTTAAGACGCAATTTCATCAAGGACAACCGATTGGGGATAACATGGTCGCATCCTCGGTGGAAGAAGAACTTGAGCAACTTGCAGCACTTGTGGCTGAAGCTGAAGCACTCGGAATTGATCCATGGCCAGAACGAAAACCACCTCGACCTTGGGCGAAATACGCACTTGCTTCATTCATGATTATCATGATGCTTTCATGGGTTTCAAAGGGAATGTATCGATTCGCTGTAATTTGATTCATAGTCCACCGTTGATTTCAAGAAGGACATCAAAGTGGGCGAATCATAGTCCCTTAGTGTAGCGGTCCATCATGGAGGATTCTGGTTCCTCCGACCCCGGTTCAAATCCGGGAGGGACTACCATCATTCCTCTTCGTCAGGTTTTACCAGTAAGAAAGAGGTAATCATCGACATCGGATCACCGGATGTCAATTCACCAGAGTATTCTTTGACTTGTCCGTAGGTGACGACACGGAGCCTGAATTTACATGTTTTCTTTGTTCTTCGCTTTCGATGGTGACGGTAGAAATGAACACCGATTTTGTACTCGCCATCAGGTGCAACATCCGTCCATACCACATTTTCAATCGGTTTCTTGGATTTTGGACGGACGTTCATATCAACGTCAAGTTCTCCACCACAAGCACTCTTTCGATTGTTGAAGTAAATACGCTCTCCAGAAGGGCAGAAGACGTGCATGTCGAGATCATTGTAATCGTCCCATGCAAGGCTGATTTGTACAACACCGGATTTCCCACCCTCTCGGGCAAGACGTTCCATAAGTTCCGAATCTTCTTCTTGACTGACACGAACCGAGATTCCAGTCCCGACTTCTTCCTCTGCTACGAGATCTGCATGGACATTCAGATTGTCTTCATTCTCAGAAATCCAAGTGGATCGATCTTCTTCATCTTCCTCACTTTCTTCATCTTCAGTCTCCACAGCATCTCGTTCCGGAATGAAGATTTCATCCATTACAAGTTGTAAGTCTGAGAATTGCTCAACGCGACGTCGTTGCCGATTCTCATAGGCTTCACGAGCTTGGTCACTAAGTTGGTCGAGTTGTAAGGACCGTGAAACAACGTGTCGTCGGTCATGTCTTGCTCCTTTCCGAGAAGCACGCATGCTTGAAAGTGGTGCTCGACTGGCGCTGTGGAGTTTTTGCCTCTTCCTCAGTTCACGCTTCTTTTTCATCCTGTTCAATGTGAATAATGCAGCGAAAAAAGAAGCAGCGCCTCCAAGAATCAGTATCAGAAGTATTGTCTGGTCCACAGTTCCACTTCCTTTTCCTCCTTGATAGAGGATTCTATTGTATGTTCATTGGCCAAGGAATTCTGAATTCATTTGCTTAAGCATCTCTTCTGATGGTCTGAGATCCGACTCAGCCACATCGAGAAGAGGAGTTGATACGAGTCCTAAGTCTTCAGCGAGTGAAGGTTTACTCGAATCGAAGTAAAGCAGTCCAGTGACGTGTTTCTTATCCATCTCAGCTTGGTGCAGTGCGGTCAAAGCAGCCATAGAATCACTTGGGTCGTGTGAGTCAGAAATCGTTTCAAGACGGATGGTGGAGCCATCATGAAGGGTGATGTCTGTAAAGTGTCCTTCTGGGACTTCAACTTCTGCAACAGGTTCGAAGTGAGGGATATAATCTGCCATGTGAAGTGTCACTTCATTTTCTTTGACATATCCATAAGAACGCATTGATTCATCGTTGTTGTTGAACGTAACACACGGTGAAATGACGTCGATTAAAGCGAACCCTTTGTGGGACATAGCGGCCTTAATCAGTGATGTCAATTGCTTTTTTGAACCAGAGAACGAACGTGCGACAAAGGTGCATCCAAGATTGATTGCAAGAGCACACAAATCAATAGGTTGTGTCTCATTTGCCTTTCCTTTCTTCTTCTTTGAGCCAATATCTGCTGTTGCTGAGTATTGTCCTTTTGTAAGGCCATACACACCGTTATTTTCGACGATGTAGACCATGTCCATGTTTCGTCGGATTGCGTGAATTAACTGTCCAATACCGATTGAAGCGGAATCTCCGTCTCCAGATACGCCAAGATAGAGGAGGTCCTTGTTGATCGCATAGGCGCCGGTCGTTACTGATGGCATTCTTCCGTGAACCGTGTTAAATCCGTGAGATTGTCCAAGATAGTATGCAGGTGTCTTTGAAGAACATCCGATTCCCGACATCTTAGCGATTCGATGAGGTTCGATTCCGTTTTCCCAAGCAGCATTAATGATGACATTTGAGATTTGGTCGTGACCACAGCCAGGACAAAGGGAGGATGGACCACCCTTGTAGTTCTCTTTAGGCTCATTGATGACGTTCAACTTAATTGCTCTTGCAGGTTTGTCGCTCATTGGCTCACCTCCTTGATTTTGTCAAGAATTTTCTCAGCATAGATGCGAGCACGAGGAGGCATACCATCTGAGTAAGCAACCGAATGGACTTGCCCAACAATGTCGTTTGGTAATTCACGGCGAAGAATTCCCCAGAGTTGCCCATCACGATTGATTTCAAGGACGATTGTCGTCTTGTGTCGTCGCACGAATGCTTCGACTTCACTGTGAAGAGGAAGGGATCGAACACGACATTGACTGACTTTCATTCCAGTCGCTTCAAGGATGTCATCAATCTCTTGGATTGTGTTTTCCATACTTCCGAAGTAGATGACGCCAACGTCACCTTCGACTTCTTCACGGAGAATTGGAGCTGGTAGATCATCACGTGAATTATTGATTTTATCCTTCAATCGGGTCATGAGGTTGAAATAATCATCAGGCTTTTCTGAGTAAACACCGTCAGGATTGTGCCCAGTACCTCTGTAGAGGATAGGTGCCATTCCGCTTCCTGGAAGTGTTCTGTAAGGGATTCCATCTCCATCGAGATCACGATATCGGCCGAAGTTTTCCATTGCTTCGAAGACATCTTGTTCTCTGATTGTCTTGCCTCGATCCATTGGAGTATCAGGATAAGTGAATCCTTCGCAAGCCCATCGGTTCATACCAAGGTCAAGGTCAGAAAGTCCGAAGACGGGTGTCTGGTATCGTTCTGAAATATCGAACGCCCTCCATCCAAATTCGAAGCACTCTTCAACGGTTCCTGGCATGATGACGATGTGTTGTGTGTCACCATGGCTGCCTTCGTAAAGCATAGCCAAGTCAGATTGTTGAGTGCGAGTAGGGAGTCCAGTAGAAGGACCTACACGGTTCACGTCCCAGAAGACAGAAGGAATTTCTGCAAAGTAAGCCAAACCAATGAATTCCTGCATAAGAGAAATTCCTGGACCGGATGTAGCAGTCATACCACGTCCACCTGCCCATCCAGCGCCAAGGACCATTCCTGCTGCTGCAAGTTCATCCTCTGCTTGAATAACGGCACATGTCGCTTCGCCTTCGTCGTTTGTTCGAAGTCTTGGAATCCATCCAATGATGCCTTCTGCTAGGCTTGATGAAGGTGTGATTGGATACCATGCGAGCAGTTGAACTCCTCCGAAAATACAACCAAGTGCAACTGCTTCATTTCCTTCGAAAAAGAATCGATCTTGTTCAACAGATCTCTCTTGGACGACGTAAGGGTCTTCTTTCGTAAAGTTCTCCTTGGCATGAGTTCTGCCAAGTTCGAGTGCTGTTTTGTTCAGTTCTATCGCTGACTCTTTTCCTTTAAATTGGCCAGCAACGGCCTTGTGCAAAGCCTCATCTGTGATTCCAATAATTTCAGCTAGAGCGCCTACATACACAATGTTTGTAACAAGTTTAGCTAACTTAGGGCTAAGACTTCGAGCAAGTTTCGTCATAGGGACTGGATAAGAAAAGACATCGGTTCGGTCCATTGGCATCTTGGAGTCCGTGTTCCAGATGACGACAGACCCAGGTTCGAGTGAAGCAAGATCTTCAGCCCATGTTGCTTTGTTGACAAGAATTTGGATGTGAGTTCGGTCTCCTGGGGCTTGGTAACCTTGGTCTGACAAACGTACAATGTACCATGTAGGGAGTCCTGAAATATTCGAAGGGAAGAGATTCTTTCCTGATACTGGAACGCCCATGTCGAAGAGTGATTGGAGCAGGATTAAGTTAGCTGATTGAGAACCGGTACCGTTTGCAGTTGCTATGTTAATGGTGAAGTCGTTTACGATGGTATCCATCTCTTGTGTCTCCTCAAAGGCATACGTCTTGAGCCGACGCCGCCCTCTTATTCTGTCCCCATCGCTTTCATCACTTCAACATGTTGCCGTACTAACCTCAAGAATGTCCGGCCGTGAAGGTCAAAACAAGGAATCGATTCGGCTTGAACATGGCGGACGAAGCATTAGCCGAAGCATGGAAAAAAGCGGGTAAGGAAATTACCAAGGGAAAGAACGAGGGAGCACTTCAAACCCTCCGTCTTGCAGACCCTCAGGCAAGCGATGCAATGACAGGTAGACTCGTTGGAGAAGCACTTTGGAACATCGCAAAATCAAACGATTCAAGATCGGATTATCGTAAAGCGGCCATGTTCTTGCGGGAAGCCAGCAAGAAAAACCCAAAGGACAAGAAAACGGGTGAGTTGTACAATAAAATCCGCAACGAAATGCAAGACAAGCGAATCGGCGAAACTCTCATTCCGAAGTTATTCAATAATGGAGGGCCAACATTGGCCGGTATTGTAGCCATCCTCGGAGGATTCGTTCTTGTTCTCGCTATCATTATGATTGCAAATACTGAATCAACGACAACCGATACCATCGAACTCAATCTATCTTGGTCCGAAGGCGGAGTTGACAAACAAGGAGTCGTCGTCATAGAACTCTATCCTGACGAGGCACCAGTTCACGCTGAGAACTTCAAACAACTCGTCAGTCAAGGCAAATATGATGGGACAATGTTCCACAGAGTGATCGATGACTTCATGATTCAAGGTGGCGATTTCACAAACGGTGATGGAACTGGCGGCCATGCAATTATTTGGGATGGATACTGCGACAACGGACAATCGATGGAAAATTCTGCTGATTGCCCTTCGAACAAGTGGACTATTGGGGATGAGGCAGATAACGGTTTGATTCACACCCCATGTACGATCTCGATGGCGAAGACAAGCCAACCAAACACCGGTGGTAGCCAATTCTTCCTCATTCCTAGTGACAGCACTCCTGACTGGCTCGATGGGGTCCACACCGTATTCGGCAACATTACCTCAGGGTGCGACCACGTAACGGCAATCAGCCAAGTGGCTACGGGTCAAAACGACAAACCTGAAGGCGATGTGATAATCGAATCCGCAGTATTCCTCGGAAGCGAAGAAGTTGACCCTTGGTACAAATTCTGGTGAACCCTCCAAATGAACGGACAGTTCGCTTGATTAGGGGGTTGTTATTCCCTTGAATTATG
>QXYA01000106.1:1264-5182 GCA_009887135.1 Candidatus Poseidoniales archaeon | reverse complement strand
TTTCGCCAGTGATTCTTTAGAAGTATTGTGTACAACGTGATCCTCATCCTTAGCCGTGATAATCGTCTCGCCTCTTCGTGATTTAATGACAACATCAACAATTTCTTCTTCAAAGACTCCGTTCTCTATAGAAGAAAGGACTCTTTGATGTGAACGGGCTGCAAATGCATCTGTTTCTTCACGAGTAACACCCTTTCTGGCACATATCTCATCGCTGGTTTGAGCCATGTATTTACCGCAAGTCATATCCTGAAGGTTTGTCATCATGTAATCCTCTACAGGAGGGGAACGACCAAGTTTCCAGCCATCTCGAGCACCACGAAGTACGTGCGGGGCTTGTGAAAGGTTCTCCATACCACCAGCAACAACTGTTGAAGCTTCATCGAGCATGATCATTTGAGCACCCGTCACAATTGATTGTATACCTGAGCCACAGATACGAGAGAGTGTTAACATAGGTACTTCTTGAGGAATTCCAGCTTGCAAACCCGCATGTCGAGCGCCGTAGATTGATTGGGAACATGTTTGAAGAGCATAGCCCATGACCACATGGTCAACGCTTGAGGGATCAGTATTGGTCTTTTCAAGAGCTCCTTTGATAGCAATTGCTCCTAATTCTTGAGCACTTACAGACTTGAGAAGTCCCCCTTGCTTTCCATCTCCACGCTTTCCTCCAACCCATTCACAAAACGGTGTTCGAGCGCCGCCAACCAATACAACATCTTCTGCCATGATCCTCCGAGTTCAACCCGGGTCATCAAGGATACGCTTCGATGATTAGAGATTCATCAAGGAAATAACGATTCCACCAATGGTCAAACAAAGTGGAACAATCATGACTTCAAATGCTGAACGCATCTTTCCAAGATTAGCCAATTCTGACCCTCTTTGGAGTGTAGCTTTGATACCAGGAGCATCTTCACCAACGACTTCCAACAAGGTATTTTGCAGTGTGCCGTCAAGTCCTTCATTTTGAATATCTTCCTGAGGACGGCTGCGAGTGGTTCCAAGAAGGTAAACCGGATTCCCTATACGAAGCGCATACACTGTCCATCGATGCTTACGTACGTCTCCACCAGTAAACAGACGAGCAGCAAATTCAGCACCTATTTCTTTACGCAAACTATCCGCATGGTTCGACTCCCATCTTCGAAGATAGTTCCCCATATCGACTCTCTTGAACGTAGAAGGCTTTACCAGAACCCCTCCAGTCCCATCATTAAGGATGAAAGGTACTGCTCCACTATCACTACGAACTGTTCGCCAATGACATTCTGTTTTTGTATTCCCTTCACTATCTGTGGTTTCCTTGCAGATTTTTACCTCATATTCCCATGAGAATTGTACACAGTTTGGAATGACTCTGTTTGGATGGCCGTCAACAACGACTCTCAACACACCGGCTTTCGATGGCCTAACTTGACCAACCAATTCGGGGTTTCCAACTGCCACCGAACGAACAAGGCTCGTAGGCGTATCTGCCATCTGTCGTTGCATCTTATACTGAAAGTATCCGAATATTGTCCAAAGTAATCCGACGCCTAAGACAATGTAAGCAATCCAAGTAAGATCATCTGATACTTTTTCGCTTCCATCTTCAGTGATTATCGTTGCAACTCCATTGTTTTCTGAAATGAACAAACCAGCAGCAATGCAAATACCGATTACAAGTGCAATCATCATCACACCATAGGTCGACATAACTGCAGGTCGGGGAGTTCCAACCTTCACTGGATGCTCTGGCAATGGGCTTCCATCACCGTGAGGTAGATATTGGTCTTCGTTCCAAGAGGCAGGGCCTGGAGCGGGAAGAATCCAATCACTAGGATCGGTGGTTGGAGTAAACGTTGAACGCCCCATCCACCACGAATCAATCGAGTAACCTTTGTCCAGAGCTTCCGCCTCAAGAGATTCAGGTTGTGGTGCATTTTTCCTCACCTTGTGAAGATCTGCTTCAAGAGAACCTGGAGACGAGAGTGCGATAACGAGAAGTCCGAAAAGACAAAGAAGAGGATTTACAATTCCTGCAAGAACCAATAGTACTCCAATTACCCAACCAATCCATCCAATCCAAGTGTAAGGTAATGTTAGTTGAAAGAGTCCTCTATCGAGATTCATATCCTTTAAGTCCATAGAGAACGCTAGGGGTGTCGGTTTATGTTACTAACGACTGTTATTCCCTTTGAATACCAATGACTTTGACGAGAATTCGTTTAGGTCTTTGTCCATCAAATTCAGCATAGTGAATTTGCTCCCAAGTACCAAGGTGTAATCTTCCGTCTTGAACGGGCATTGTTACTTGCTGACCTAGCAATTGACGCTTTAGATGAGCGTCCCCATTATCCTCACCAGTTCGATGATGTTGATATTCTGGGCCGTCGCGACCATCTTTTCCATGATACGGAGCAATTTTCTCTAACCATTCCATTATGTCGTGGTGAAGTCCTCTTTCGAGATCGTTCACGTAACAAGAAGCTGTAATGTGCATCGGATTAACCAATACGAGTCCATCAATGACATTGCTTTCTGCAACGATTTTTTCAACCTGTTCGGTAATGCATAATATCTGATATCGTTCCTGAGTTTGTATCGTTAGTTCTTCAACATACGTGCAAAATTGCCCTACGTTTCTTTTACCCAATACGTCACATCCTTAGATCAAACTGTAACATCATCTGACCATTCCATGGCCCCTGTCTGCTTTTCGACAATAGGTTCCATCAAAGTGTTGCTAGCCATCAATGGAATGGCTGCAAGCAGACCACAAATCGCATTGCAAAACAATTGGCCGCCAATTGCGATTCCAAGATAGAGGGATTCGTTTACTTCTTGACCGTCTGGTGCATCTGGCATAGGCTCAAAAAAGGCCATGACAATACCAAGAACTAGTCCAACGGAAAGAAGAATCCATGTAAGATGAACGCCAAACTTTTGGCGATTTGAGATTGCATTTCCTGCATAGATAAATCCTAACCCAAATGCAATGGAGGCCATACTGAAGAGATAGTCATACCATTCCAAAGAAGCGTCAACTTGAGTTAATTCTGAAATGGCTTCATTTGCAAAAAGTCCACCAAAGGTAAACAGAACTTGTATTGCGCCCCAAATAATAACAAAAATACCGATGACTTTTGGAGCGGAGCTCGGTTGTTGCATCAAAATCATTTGGTGTTGAGTTCCAGATATCTGCTGAGGCATACCTGTAATCATTACTGGTTCAGACGCTTGATTATCTGAAATCATCATGCTTGGAATTGATTTATCTTGCTCAGATTCTACATTTGCCCAAAAGTCATCCTTCTCTTCCATGTTATTGCCACATACTGGGTGATTTATGAATCATCGGTCTTCTTCAAGAAGGAAGACTGGTTCGCTTTGTATGGGGAGATAGCATGACAAACGTTCTTGTGGTTTACAAGAAAAACTTCGAATCCATCCATGATGATAGTCTTGAGCATCTGAAATCATGCCTTGAAGATGCTAAATCCAATCATCAACTACGGGTTGAGATTCGAGCAAGAGAGCGTGTAAGAAGAGCAGATTTCATTGGAAGAGACCTCGTAATTGTCCTTGGAGGCGACGGAACTCTGACCTCCATCTCACATAACATCGATGAGTCAACACCGGTCATGGGAGTAAATTCCCATCCCAAAGCAGAAGATCCTACTGGAAGCGTAGGATTCTACATGGATTCAACACTCGATACCTTTTCACAAGATTTAGAGAGAGCTTTGACTGGAAAAGCAATTGTGAACAA
Source organism: Candidatus Poseidoniales archaeon (assembly GCA_009887135.1). GTDB lineage: Archaea > Thermoplasmatota > Poseidoniia > Poseidoniales > Poseidoniaceae > MGIIa-L2. The sequence continues at coordinate 1,425 of QXYA01000106.1, read as the reverse complement.
TCTCCCTCGATTGAGAGCGATTATTGATTCTACATCTGGAAACAGATACACTACAGACCCTGCTATGAATGAATTACTGATCGCAAATACACATCAATATGCTCCAAGCAAGTATCATCTGAGAAGAGGTGAACAAAATACTGACCAACAAAGTAGTGGAC
>QXYA01000106.1:0-1254 GCA_009887135.1 Candidatus Poseidoniales archaeon | reverse complement strand
TAAATGCCACCAACAGAGCAGTGGTTTACTTTTTTCAACATGGCTTGGCCAAGGTGCTTGGTTTTCCCATAGTCTTGACCCAACAAGTCTAGCAGAAATCCGTGAGGTTGTCAACTTAGGTGAAGAAGATACACATTATTTTGTTCTAGCACGTGATTTGGATCATCAGATACGGGTCGATAAAAAATGGTCTTGGTTGGATTGGACTGAAACAACAACACAAATTCTCAGTGACATGCACAGAGGGTATGTTGTCCCTGATGGATGGGACGAAGTACACTTCAATAGAGGCGCATCCATCTCTGTGGACCTAAATGCACCTAAATTGCGATTATTGACATTCCGTCAATCTATGAAAGAGCGACTCTTAGAGTCTATGACCCTTTGAGGTGAATGGATGACCAACATGAAAGGTCATCTCAAAGCCTTAGGAGTGGACATTGGAGGCTCTTCAACCAAACTATGTCTTATCGAGATGGAGTCTAAATCCATAGTCAAGAGCGTCACCATCCCACATAGAAATAGAAAGGGTATCGAAGAGATCTGTTCGAAGATTATTCGCCAGATTAAGGAGTGGGAGTTTGAAGGTGGTATTGGGATTGGATTCCCAGGTATTGTTGAAAACCAGATGATTATTGATGCTCCTAATTTAGGAAAGGAGTGGAATGGGCATGATTTCAGAACGTACTTCAAACCCCATGAGATTGATGTGACTTCTGTATTGAATGATGCAGATGCAGCAACAATGGCTTTGAGTGAACAAAGTAAAGATTGGACAGAAAATGAGATATTGTGCCTCACCATAGGAACAGGAATTGGTTCAGGATGGATCTCCGAATATCAATTAATCGAAGGAACGGAATATGGGCGAGAGTACAGCCCTAAGCTACAGTGTACGCTCGAGCAATGGGCTTCAGCCAAAGTGATCAGAGAAGAAGGAATATCACTCAGCGAATGGGTCCTTCGTTGTTCGGATATTCTTGACATCCTCATTGAAAAATATTCACCTGAAGCGGTTATTTTGTGTGGTGGAATTACCTCTGAGAAAGAGAATTGGCTTGCTGAATTACAAGCATTACAATCGGTTCGAATCGTGATTTCAGATTATGAAGAGTATACAGGTGCTTACGGAGCTGCCCTGCTAAAGTAAGTGTAAAAAGTAAACTGGCTACTCAATAAAAAAAGAGGGTGGAGACTGGGGCTCAAAGAGCCCCAGCCTCGCTTTCTTAGGAGGTGATCCATCTGCAGGTTCCC
>QXYA01000105.1 GCA_009887135.1 Candidatus Poseidoniales archaeon | reverse complement strand
GTAAATCTTTCAATCCCTTTGTAATTCTCTTTCCTTCTGAGAGATTAAGCGACCTGCCACGCCCTAGTTTAAGAGCGAAAAGAGAAAGTGCCCCGACCATATTGGTAAACGCCTTGGTGGATGCAACAGATTGTTCAGGACCTGAGTGAATATACACTCCTTTGCCACATTGACGAGCAATCGTAGAACCCACGACATTGATGACTCCGTGAACATCAGCACCCTTGCGTTGAATTTCTTTGACTGCAGAGAGTGTATCTGCAGTTTCACCAGATTGAGAGATTGCAAAATGCATGGCCTTTGAATTAATTACAGGATCATTCATGTTGAATTCACTAGCAACGTGAGAAACAGCAGGGATACGCGCCCACTTTTCAATCAGAAGTTGGCCGATTTGTGCAGCATGTAATGCCGTTCCACAACCAATTAGTCGAACGTGAGGGATTGTTGAGAGGGCTTTGGGTGTGATATCTAAACCACCAAGATTCGCTGAACCTGAGGAATGCCGAAGCCTTCCACTGATGCAATGTTGTAAGGATTCAGATTGCTCATGAATTTCTTTTAGCATGAAGTGTGGATAATCTCCTAAATCACTGACACCCCATTCCTCATCAAGTTCAAGTGGATTGGATTCAACAGGCGTTCCTTCAGGAAGCATTATCTCAAAACCATCACGATCAAGGCGAGCGATTTGGCCATCATCGAGAGCGAACATTTCATTTGTATGCTCTCGGATTGCATGAGGATCACTTGAGATGAACATTTCATCGGAGGAACGGCCAATAATCAATGGTGAACCATTACGTGCACACAAGATCATATCGTAATCCTCGAAAAGAACGCAGAGGCCCCATGTGCCTCGAACGATACCAAGAACAGAAGCAAGTGCTTCCATAGGAGACTTTCCTTTCTGCAATTCCATAGAGATGAAATGGCAGAAAATTTCTGAATCCGTTTCTGAAGAAAGTGTAATTCCTTTGCGATTTAGGCGTTTTCGCAATTTGTTTGAATTCTGTAGAATCCCGTTATGGACGATGGCAACCTTACCATCCTCGCTGATGTGCGGATGAGCGTTCTCTTTTGTCACCCCTCCATGGGTTGCCCAACGAGTATGGGATATGCCAATGGTTCCTTTCATTTTAGGAAGCCTTGAGGTAAGGTCTGAGATTTTTCCAATCTCTTTGAACGTCTGGAGCGATCCATTTCGCACGACGATACCACTTGAATCATAACCTCTATACTCAAGCCTAAGCAGACCTTGAACAAGTATCTGTGAAGCATTTTTATCACCAATATAGCCAAAAATACCGCACAAAAGAATCACCTAGAGATTGAACTTTTCTGCGCAAATCGGGCATTCAAGCTGCGTACGCATCATATCCGTAACCACAAAGTTTGCTTGACATGAAGGGCATGTCGCTTCCCTACGCAACGAAGGAAGCTCAGGCAGAGGAGGGAGTGCAGGCAAAACCGGCTCTCCATCAAGAGGAATGTCCGGTAGGGGGAGTGGATTGAGTTGACCAGGAACTGGCATCGGTAATGGAGGACCCTTCGAAACAATTTCTGCGATTTCTCGTTCCTGTTTCCTCTGCATTCTCCTGTTAAGGCGTGCACTTCCATCGCCTGAGGCATTCTTTGCTTCGAGCGTATCAAGAAGAGTGGGCTCTTCCATTTCAATTACCATTTCTGGAGACGAAGGCGATAATGTCGCAACCAACTCTTCATCATCATCCATCGAAACTTCTTCTACAGTAACCATGATCGCTACATCAGCATCCTCCAGTTCGGCAGGCTCATCGTCTTCTTCTTTAGGGGAGTGCCTCAGAGTGGCCATTACGGTTAGGAAGAGGAGAGAAATCGCTCCAAGAATTCCGAAGAAAATAAGTTTCTTTGTTGATTCTGAACCAGGTAGAGGCTCAATTAACTGCTCAAAGAATGATTTCGGTTCAGAAGGTTCTTGTTCTTCATCAAGTGCAAACTTCTGCATCGATATACGGCCAGTCTCAGATTCAGTGAACAAAATCCCATCTTGTTCGTTGGTGGAATAGCCGATGAGGTCACCACTATTTGAGATAATATTTCCGAGAGCAAAGGTTGGATTTTTCCCATCATCTGTCAATAAGCCGTAGCGAATTGAACTTCCATACACTGTAATTTCATCATAAATCACATCAATCGCATTTGAATGTTGGGAAAATTCAATTCGTGTTGAACCCGGAGCTGACACCTTATGGATTTCTTCAACCCAGTTTCCTTTTGTTGCAGTGTGGGCAATGTGTGCAGTTCGGCCTTCGCCCTCAATCCAGGCAGCAAAAATCATATCGGTATCATCCACATTGAGGACCCCTAATTGCGGGGAGGAAGCATAATCCCCTACAGACAACTGATATGACCAGTCATTGTCAGATAATCCCCCGCGTGCATACATGAGCCCAACACGTTCTTCACCAGAGACATCATCTCTAATTTCTTGATAGAGAAGATGCAACTCACCATCAAGAAGAATGCTACTGAGTGAATCACCTTCGTTAGGATGGATGTCGATGTTCACAAGGTGATTTACTGGAGATGACCAATTTTCCTTGAGGTCTGGATTTGTAGAGCGGATACTAAAGAGAGATGTTGTATCACTCCAAGAGCCTCCTGTTGAGATATTACGATAATATCCCGATAAGACATAAAGTCCATCTTCTTCTGAAATATCAAGGCCCCAATATTGGCCCTCTGCAATTTTCAGTGGGGTGAGATGATGGTGCACTGGAAGCATTTGCCCCGTTTCAGAGAAAGAAGTCATTGCGACGTCAATGAGTGACGAACCCGCCTGATTTTCTACCCTACTTGTCCAAGAAGCATGGACGAGGCCGTCGCTTCGCTCAAATACAGTGAGTTCACCAGCCCAGTCATCATCAACTAATGTGTCAGTCAGTAAAGATAAGTCACTGCTTAGAGAACGTACATGCAGTTCTCCGTTTGTTTCTGTGAACACAAGGGAGGATTTGCCAATCCCCGCAAAGGCGATCGGATATTCATCATCGGATAAGGAGAGAGTGCTTGTCCCTCCAGACAGAATATCGCTCACGGCTACAGTGAATCGAATGGTATTGTAATTAGCGTCGACACCGTCACCAGACAATACAGCACGATAGAGAACACCTCCTTTTTCAGAGTGTATGTCAGTAAACTTAGCAACTGCAGAACCAGATGTTGTGGACGCTCCAGGAATCACAATAATATTATCTTCGTCGACAAATTCCCAACCTGGGACGTCTGGGTTCTTTCGTTCCAAAATCATATTCAAAGAAATCGCATCCTCTAGACCTAAGTTATCCACGCGAATCACGACTTCATATGGTGCGTCTACGAGGGGGACATTGGGGAGTGTCTTACTTGAACCTGGCAAAAATCTCAATACAGGTTCTGATGGCCGCTCAAGTATTTCATAGGTAAAGGAGAAGACGTTATCCTCTAAATCCAGATCACCTTGGACGTTATTTGGATCCAGTTCAATCGACACGTCATGAGTGCCAGCAACTGTTGCTAACCACCAGAGAGTAACTTCCACTGAGTGCCCCTTTTCGAGAAGAGGAATGAGCCCTTGTGAGGGATATATCTCAGAATCTTCACCTGGTGCGTTAAGTCGAACAAATATGTCGTTAGCATTTTTGTCACCTCCATTAAATACGTTGAATTTCAGTTCAAGTAAACTTCCAGAATAGACTGTTTCAGCAGGTAATTTTTGGTCAAAAATCTCAACGCCTCCGTTAAATCTCAATGCAGGCGCTGGAGCGATGTTATCGATATTGAACGGCCTCGTTGCCACCGGAGAGGTTAGACCGGATTTGTTGACCATTCGAACAGAGAAATCTCTTGAACCATCATCAGTCTCGGTTGTATCCCAAGTGAACTCCCAGTCATCTAAACCGTCTTCGCCATTACCATTCTTATTGGTCAACGTAGTGCCAAATTCCCATTCGCCTCCATCGACTCGATATTCGATTCGATCGTGCTCAACGCCTTCAACTTCGCCAGTTACTTGAACTGAGCCATCAAGCACCTCCCTCAATGTTGGAGTTTGAATTGAAATCCCCATTCTGGAAACTTGAATCGTTCGAATCGCAGAGTTGGATTCATTTTCTTCATCATCTAATGCACGTGCATAAACTCGAATGTATTCATCATTCGATTTGACCCAAGAGTCTTCTATCAAAACATCAAGGAACCAATTATCAACAGTTCCTCTCGCTTCTGTCCAATTCATCAACATAATGGGGGGATTGTCATGTTTGTTGTCACCATTTCGGTCGATGTAAGGGAAGTGTTGCTCGAGAAAGACCTCAACACTCGTGTAAGCTATTTCTGTTGTATTCACATCACCAGAGATTCGAGTAGTGTCTCCACTCAACAGCCATGTCCCATTCACAGGGAAACTAACATTAACATCGCTTGTGGGTGCTCTGAACCCGTTTTCACAAACTCGGCTGAGGACCAAATCAATAGCACACGTGGCATCGATGATTCCAGACCCATACTTCTCATTCCATTTAGGATCAACATCATCATCATACGGGTCCCATTTTGGCTGACCATCTTCGTCAACCAGAATTTCCGATGATGACCGAAGGATTGTTCGAACCTCCTCGGGCGTCAATGTAGGATCTGCTTCAAGCATTAATGCGACTACTCCTGATGCGATTGGAGTAGCCATACTCGTGCCTGATTTTTCATCATAGTCGTTATCGGCTAATAACGGTGAACCCGGGAATGAGGGGCCTGTAGCTGCCGTTGCAGAGTTGATATTTGTGCCGTATGAAGTGATATCTGGTTTCATTTCATCAATGTCATCATCATCACCATCGTCTAACCGAGGTCCATAATTCGAATAATCAGACCACTCATCATCTGTCCTGATAATTGTATTTTTATCATCCACGGAACCGATAGTGATTGCTCCATCTGCACTTGCTGGAGATGGTATCCGATTACTTCCATCATTTCCAACAGCAACAATACAAATAATCCCTTCATCTGTTGCAGTATTGATTAAATTTCCTTCGGCTCCAGAACCGTTATCTCCTTGATCTCCTGGATTTAATGGGGTACCAACGGAACCAAAGGACATGGAACCAATTTGAATTCCTCGGTAATCACTGTCTATTCCCCAATCCGTATCTTTGTTATTGATCATCCATTGAATCCCAGCAAGGCTCGCTTGCGAATTTGTCCCACCTCCGTCTGAGAGGACCTTAATGTCAACCAGTCCTGCTCCCGGAGCGGTACCCGTATGGACTCCTGTCGAACTACCAGTACCCAAAGCAGAACCAGCTACGTGGGTGCCGTGACTGTTACCGTCATCGGGATCAGCGGAACCGTCCTGGACGGGAGTTAGACTTGTAGCATCAAATCCAGCAAACCATTTTTGATCATCATAGGAATTTGGATCCTCATCAGGATCATCATTCGAATCGTCAAAATCATTCAATGAGCGATGTTCGTTATCTACGCCTGTATCTAATACAGCTATGACAACGCCCTCTCCAGTGTATCCTTCGGCCCAAACCGATGACTGGTATTCTTCGGAAAAACGTGCTTTGGTGGCTTTCGATGCGATGTTGTTTGTAGGAGCCATGACATTTTGCATTTCGATAACAACAACTCCATCTAGGAAATAAATATCCATTAAAGCAGATACTGGGACTTTGTCGACCACGAGAGAATCAATGCTGCGGAGTTCTGAAAACCAAGCGCCTTGTTCTTCACCAATCCATCCGTGTTGGTTGAGTACATTCTTGAGATCAATAATTTCAGTATCTGTTGGATGCCAAGCATAATCAACAACAATTGCTACTGTCTTTTTCCCATCTGGTCCGATGATAGCAGTAGGGGATACCGAGTCCATTCCGTCGAGAACGCGTTGTAAGCGGTCGTCCATTCCATTCCAATCTAAATCAGGTCCGAATGAATTCCACCATCCGTATTCTTGTGCTGCTGGACGGCCGTCTCTGAGATATTCTCGAAGAGGGCGCTCACAAACTTCATCACCACACATGAATGGTGGTAAGCCATCGACAAGGATTGCAGATGCGTGTGTAATCTCGATAGGAGAATCTACGTTCTCTTGAGAACTTACAAACGCAGTACATGGGACCAATAGCAAGAGAAATACCAACAGAAATGCTGGCGCTCGAGACTGTTGATATCGTGGATTCGACATAATGGCCAAGATAGACCAACACCTCGCCTATTTTGATGCTATCGTTGTAACGTTCAATGTTTCACACTTTTTCGAACCTGATTCTAAGGCCAAGAAAGATGTGATGGTTGTTGTGAACATTGCAATTGCGGTCCATCTTTTCGTTCAACCATTCCTAATGAAGAAGAACACACTGGACAATCACCAGCATCTGCAATATGCTCCATCCAAGCGAGCCGCGTTTCTGCTTCATCAGATGCCTCTCTGAGTTTTCTAAATGGGTCCTTTAATTTCTTTGGTAAATCATATCCCTGCTCGGTCCATGGATCATCTCTCTGAGAAAGATCCACCATGTTTGCTTTTATCCGATCAAGATGAGCACGGGCATTTCCAAATCCTTTCGGCCCGCCATCAACGACGCCCATAGGATAAGGCCCTCCTCTTGCAAGGAATGGCACGGCTGCATACGCCAAAACAAATCCTCCTATGTGAGCCATGTGAGCGACTGTTGAATACGTTCCAAGACCAACTGTTGAGAAGGCTCTGACCAGTTCGAATCCAAAATAAAAGAGTGCAATTATGGTTACAGGCCATGGACGTATCAAAATCAGTGGGAAGGGGATTTCATCCCTTGGCCACCCTGAAAGATAAGCTCCTAACAATCCAAACGCTGCTCCAGATGCGCCCCACGAAGGTGTTGAAGAATCAATATTGAACAAGACCCATGCGATTGAACCACCCAGCAATCCAAGAACATAGACGACGATGAATCGATTCGTTCCGAGTCTTTGTTCAAGTGGAATTCCAACAAGAGCAATCACCAAAACGTTACCAAGTACATGCGTAACATCACTTTGACTATGCAAAAAGCCAGCACTAGCGAGTGTGTGCAGCCAAGTAGGTGAATCAATTCGAGTAGGAATAAGCATGAAATCAGCCCATACAAATTGAATATCGATATCGTAGTTCCTCAGTACAACCCAGGAGTACTGAACAATATAGCCAAGCAGTAAGGCGACAGAAATCCCTAACGCCACAGGTGTTTTATTTCTGATAGAATAAACAATCGGAGCTGATACTGCTAGAAACCATAGGCTCAGTAAAACCCATTCGATAGGCCCAAATGTTGACATCAACATGAGCCCCATAGAAGTCCCAATCATTCGTTTCTAATGGGTGTTGTCCTGTCGTAGCATTCATTCATAGGCGATGCTTGGCCAAACCATGACCGATGCGTTGCTTGACTTGAACAGCGTAACTGTTCGTCGAGGAATGAAGACTGTTTTATCCAATCTAAACCTACAAGTTTCAAGTGGACAAGTGATTTTATTCAACGGAAAAAACGGAGAAGGGAAGTCTACTATTATCGAAGCATCAGTAGGCTTGATTCCACTTGAAGTCGGTTCAGTCCATCATCATGGAGAACTCTTAATCGATGAATCAGGCAAAGGCGGTAAACCCGTACATCCGTTTGGCCTAACACTACAAGCAGATGGCTGTATGGGGAGTCAACGCATCGAAGAACATCTCCATAACACAATGGATATCACTGGATCAAGAATAGAAATG
>QXYA01000104.1:3393-5127 GCA_009887135.1 Candidatus Poseidoniales archaeon | reverse complement strand
GTCCTGGTCTTCAAGACGTCTATGGTGAAGAGTTCAATGCTCTCTACCATTCATATGAGGAACAAGGTCTTGCACGAAAGACAGTCCCTGCACGAGAAGTGTGGGACAAGGTTGTTGAATCACAAATTGAAACTGGTACACCGTATATGCTCTACAAAGATGCTGCAAACATGAAGTCCAATCAGAAGAACTTGGGGACCATTCGATCCTCCAACCTTTGTACAGAAATCATGGAATACACATCTGCGGATGAAGTAGCAGTATGCAACCTTGCATCCATCGCTTTGCCAAAGTATGTCGAGAATGGTTCATTCAATCACCAACTTCTGCACGATGTAACATACCATGCAACAGGTAACCTCAACCGAGTTATCGATGTCAATTTCTATCCTGTTATCGAAGCTCGTAATTCAAACATGCGCCACCGACCAATTGGTCTTGGTGTTCAAGGATTAGCAGATACATTTGCAATGCTTGGAATGGCTTTTGAAAGTCCAGAAGCTCGTGCCTTGAACAAGGAAATCTTTGAGACGATTTACTATGCTGCTTGCTCTGCCTCCAAGGATGCTGCAATCGCTGAAGGTGCTTACTCGACATTCGAGGGTTCACCTGCTTCTCAAGGATTGCTTCAATTCGACCTTTGGGGTATGAACGATCACTCAGGCCGCTGGGACTGGGATACGCTCAAGGCAGAAATCGTAGAAAATGGAATGCGAAACTCACTGCTTCTCGCACCTATGCCAACTGCATCGACCTCTCAGATTCTTGGAAACAATGAATGCTTTGAAGCATTCACATCCAATCTCTATGTCCGTCGAACACTCTCTGGAGAATTCATTGTTCTCAACAAGCACCTGGTCAATGACCTCATTGGTGCAGGTCTTTGGAACATGGCTCTCAAAGACGAGATTCTCCGACACAAAGGTTCAGTTCAGAACATCTCAGGAATTCCAGATTCGATCAAAGAACTTTACAAAACTACTTGGGAAATCAAGCAAAAGCATGTTTTGGACATGGCTGCAGACCGTGGAGCATACATTGATCAAAGTCAATCTCTGAACATTCACATGGTTGATGCAAACGCTGCAAAGGTCAGTTCAATGCACTTCTACGGATGGAAGGCGGGACTCAAGACTGGTATGTATTATCTGCGAACAAAGGCTGCAGCTGATGCAATTCAATTCACTGTTGAAAGTAAGGTCAAGGACGACCCAGTTGTCAATGGACTTGCAGAACGTGCTGAAGAAATCAGTACTATGGAAGCGATTGCTTGTAGTCTCGATACTCCTGATGATTGCTTCTCTTGTGGAAGTTGAGGCCTAGTTGGGTGTGAAACGCCCACTTTTCTGAATCGAATCAATCGTAATCAGAATACTTCTTGGAACTACCTTTGACCTTTTCAACAGGATACTTCTCAGCATTGAGTTTAATTTTCTCATGCATCATCTGAATCGGATCTACATTCAAAACCGAACACAATCGTAGGCAATAGACCATCACATCTGCAAGTTCATGACCCATCGATTCCACTAATTTAGAATCAGCAAGTACTTCTTCCTTGGATGGGTTTGACCATTGAACAGTTTCAGACAATTCGGCGGCTTCAATCGAAATAGAAGAAATCAAATTCTTGACTGTGTGGAATTGATCCCAATCTCTCTCTTTCGTAAAAGCATCAACAATGTTCATAGTTTGCTTTAGAGAATCCTTTCCGTCCATGTTTCTCTCACACGG
>QXYA01000104.1:0-3383 GCA_009887135.1 Candidatus Poseidoniales archaeon | reverse complement strand
AATTTTGGGGAACGAATGAAATACTCAATGGTTGTAGGAGTTTTATGACAAAAAAAGCATTTTTTGTAATTTCCGTATTATTTTCAGTTTCTTTAGCCGGTTGTTTAGATGATTCATCATCCGAATCGTCAACAAATTCATCAACAGACAGCATACTGTTTGATGTTGTGAATGATTGTGAAAATTTGGAGCTCAACACTCAAACAACAAACCTATCAAATGGCTCCAATTTAGTAACCATTCTGGGAGTCAATGTGTCTCTTTATCATGCAGCCTACTCTACATCCTCGGTCGTTAGCGTTGGTTTTGATGTTGATTTAGACGGAAGTCTTGATGCCTTTAATAATGTTTCAAAAGGAACAACCAGTTTCTACTTACCTATGTCCTCCTTCTCAAATTTATCAAATGATAGGTTCGTTACAACAATTGCAGCGACTGCAACTACGGCAAACGGGGTAAGTTCGATGTTGGTTCATATTGCTAATGATTGTCAAGTCTTATCTGAGATCAATCTGGGGCAACTGACTTCTGTGGAACCTGGACTAGATGGTTATGACTTTGAAGTCAACAGCGCAGGAACAACCCTCTCCACAGCAACTGGAGAAGCAATCGTCTACGTGTCACTTGACGCTGGAGACGACTTGTCATGGTCTACTGTCATTGTACAGATGAAGGCTGATGGCGGCGTCTACGTCGAATGCACCAACCCTGACAAAGTAGCAGGCACTGGCTGTGACATCGCAGATAACGACGACGGCAAGTGGGCTTTCGGTGAAGAAGTAACCATCAGCGAAGGATCTGACGATACCTGCAGCGGTGGAACTTGCGAAGTTCAAATCAAGATTCTAGATCGTTCAACAAACAAGTTGATCTACGAATCAAACACAATCAACGCTTGAAATTTCACATCGAATGAATCGCATGACCAAGAGTTGCAAGAACTGCTTCGTGCGTCATCTCTGTCATTGTTGGATGAGCATGGATTGTATGTGCAATATCTTCGAGAAGTGCTCCCATTTCTATTGCTAGAGTCCATTCACCCACAAGTTCGCTAACATGTGTTCCAACTGCTTGGATTCCGAGAATTCTGTGATCGTCTTCACGAGCAGTGACACGAACAAAACCAGCCGTCTTTTCTGCTTCTTGAGTAAGAGCCCGTCCATTTGCAGCGAGTGGGAACTTCCCAGTAATGACTGGATGTCCTGCTTCCTTTGCTTCTGATGGTGAGAGTCCAACCGAGACGATTTCAGGTTCAGTGAAGACAATTGCAGGAACTGCTGCTGGCTCATAGGCACGAGGTTGTCCAGCAATAATTTCAGAGACCATTTCTCCTTGGAACGAAGCGACGTGAGCGAGCATTTCTCCAAGATCACAAACATCTCCAATAGCATAAACACCCTTCATGTTTGTTTCACACTTATTGTTGACTTTGACAAATCCACGCTCATCAAGAGCAACACCAGTTGGTGAAAGAGCAGCACTCATAGGACGTCGACCGACTGTAACCAGAACCTTGTCAACATTGAGTTTCTCGAATTCGGTACCTTCTTCAGCATCCTTTGGAGTGTACAAGAGGTCGACACTTCCATCGTCCTTGGCCTCGATTCCCTTTGCGAATACTTTGGTATGGACCTTGATTTTCTGCTTCTTTATAGCAATTTCTAGCGGTCTTCGGATTTCTTTGTCAAAAATTGGTAGAACTGAGTCCATTGCTTCGATAACAGTCACTTCGCTTCCAAGCATTCGGAAGGTGATTCCTAATTCAAGTCCAATGTAACCTCCACCAACAACAGCGATTCGCTTTGGTAATTCTTCCAGAGACAGGGCCTCTCTTGAGGAAATGACGTGCTCTCCGTATTTCATAAATGGTAATTCAATTGGAACTGATCCGTTTGCAAGAATGACATTTTCTGCTTGAATGAGTAATGCATCTTTGCCTTTACCGATTTTTACGGTTTTTGCATCTTGGAATTCAGCCCAGCCGTTGACTAATTCAACACCAGCGTTCTTGAGAAGTGCTTCGACACCTTTGTTGAGTCGATCAACAATCGAATCTTTCCAACCAACAGTATTGGCCATGTTCAATTCAGCAGGTCCGGGGATACTGATTCCCATATGGCCGTCTTTGTTTGCATGCTTTGCAAGTTTGTGGAATGTGTGTGCTGCATGGATGAGTGCTTTCGAAGGGATACATCCACGAATGAGACATGTTCCTCCAACACGTTGTCCTTCTACAATCACTGTATCGAGCCCGAGTTGTCCAGCGCGGATTGCAGCGACGTAGCCGCCAGGTCCAGCACCAATAACCAATACTTTGCATTGACGTGTTTTCATTTCAATAACCTCACATGAAGATTGTAGCAGGATGTTCAAGCATTGACTTGAGCAACTGAACAAGACTTGCACCATCATGTCCGTCGACGACTCTGTGATCCCAAGAGGATGATAGATTCATGATTCGACGAACTTCAATACGTCCATCGATAACGACTGCACGGTCTTTGGCATTGTGGACTCCAAGGATTCCAACTTCTGGTTTGTTGATGATTGGTGTTGCACCCAGTCCACCCATGCGTCCAAGACTTGTGATGGTGAATGTTGAACCCGAGAGATCCTCTGCGCCAGCCTTTCCGTCACGAGTTGCTTGAGTTACGCGTCCCATTTCAGCAGCAGCAGACCAGATGTCCATTGCTTCAACATGCTTGACAACAGGAACGTATAATCCACGGTCGGTTTGAGTTGCAATTCCAAGGTGTACGCCTTGATGTCGAGTTACTACCCCTGCCTCATCATCATAGAGAGCATTGCATTCTGGGCGTTGTCCAAGTCCTTTGACTAGAGCCAGCATGATGAATGGGAGATATGTCAACTTCGGAGCACCCTCTGGGCGAGTTGCATTGAGATGTTGTCGAAGTGCCTCTAATTCGGTTACATCAACTTCTTCAAAGTATGAGAAGTGAGCAATTGTAGAATATGATGCCATCATCGAATCAGCAATCTTTCGTCGCAGACCGATAACCTTGATGTCTTCAGTTCCAGTCTTTGCAACACGTGCGCTTCCACCGATAGGCATAGATGAACTTGCACGACTTGCGCCACCACTGAGGTGGACGTCGAGATCAGCATGAGTGATTCGTCCTGCAGGACCTGATCCTGCAACATGGTACAAATCAACACCAGCAGAGCGTGCACGCTGTCGGACAGCAGGACTCGCTAGTGGCTTTGTCCCAGGTGCACGTTCGACAACTGGACCAGCTACAGAAACAGGTACAACCTCAGGCTGTGGTGCTGGCTCTGGAGTAGCAACAGGTTCAGGAGTTGGTTCAGATTTGGATTCGACTTCTTCCTTTGCAGGTGCTTCATCAGAAGCAGAAGCGTTTCCG
>QXYA01000103.1:1396-7413 GCA_009887135.1 Candidatus Poseidoniales archaeon | reverse complement strand
GCATGGCTTCAATCTCTTCCCACGTCCGGTCATAGGTACGCTTTGCTGACATGATGTTTCACAAATGGCGAGGGTATTAGAAACCAATGCCTACTACTTGGTCACAAGATGCGTTTATCGTCAACTTTCAAACACTCGTCATCGCCAAGAACAAGGTCAGTTGCAGAAACATTGTTTTCAACAACCGATCCTGGTGAAAGAATACATCCTGAAAGTGAGACATTCGAACCGATCCTCGCACCTTGCATGAGCACAGTTTCACGCAGAGAAGATTCATCTCCTACCGAGCAGTTTGTTGCGACAACTGATTTGTGAAGTTCAACATTTGAACCGATCTGGGCAGTATTCGAAACAAAGGAACCATTCCCATCGACAATACCGTCCGGCATTGGAAATGGTAGACTCTTTCGTTGTTCAATCAAAACATGTTGTGCTCTGATGAGTTCATTAGGAGAACCAACATCAAACCAAACGCCATCGATTGCTTTTGCATACATCGGCCAACCCATTTCTAAAAGGCGAGGAAAGAGGTTTTTGGAGAAATCATACTTTTCACCTTCAGGAACAAGAGCCATCACTTCTGGTTCAAGAATATATAATCCAGCATTGATCACATTCGAAAATGCTTCTTCTGGTGTCGGTTTTTCTTTGAACTTTCGAATGTATCCTTCTCGTAATTCACCATCGACTTCACCGTCGTTGGAACTGGATAAACCTACAATACCGAATGGACTTGGATCTTCAACTTCCCAAAGAGCCATTGTTGCTTTTGCTCCGCTGTCTTTGTGAGCTTGGAGGAGAGAAGCAACATCAAAAGAAGCCACTGAATCTCCAGAACCAATGATCACAGTATCCCTGATCTCATCCATAAGCAATCGAACAGATCCAGCAGTTCCCATTGGTGTATGCTCTTGATTGATACGTCCAGAAGTAGATTCAGTATTCCACTCCTCAACATGTGCAGCAAGCATTTCTCCGCGATATCCAGTGGTAACGATAAGCGAATCCACACCGCCTTGGATCATTGAATCTTTTACAAAATCAATAACTGGTCGTCCAAGAACTTCAACCATCGGTTTAGGTCGAGCATCAGTAATTGGCCTTAGGCGAGAACCTTGGCCACCGGCCATAATGATTCCAAGCATACTAATCAGCGACGGCGCCCAGCGGACATGTCCACTCGACGCATCTTCTTCTTACCGCCACGACGTGGAGGAGGAGAGTTCGTACTCGTTTCTTCGTTACCCATACCACCAAAGGTAAGGGTTCCTTTGTCGAGGAGATTTGAAATCAATTCTTCTGCTACTTCTTCAGATTCGGCTCCAGTCTTTAGACTCTTAGAAACCGCTTCATTATGGTCAGTCATCCACGATTTACGCTCTTCTCGGGCCATGTTGAGTTCATCTCTGACTTTGTTAACATCAGTCATCATTTCATCGATTTTTGCGTGTGTATCATCCGCTTTTCCACGGAGTAAGACATATTCGTTGTGATGTCGGTCACCTTCTGCTTTGAGGAAATCTCGGTGAGAAAAGGCTTCATCAACCTCTTTGGATTTTTCATCTGCACGACCAACTGCTTCGAGCATTGCTTGGTGTGAAGCATCGGCTTCAGCCTTGAGTGTCTTAATTGCAGAATCGAGATCATCAAGATCGACGGCAACGAGTTCAAATGCTTCAACATCTGGAGAGAGTTCTTCCATTCGGCGACTCATCTGCTTGATTTTCTCCATCGTTTCCTTTTCTTTCTTAGGTCCCATTGCGGACGTATTGTAGAGATTCTCCAGGTTCGTAACATCACGCTTTAGTTGAGCGTGTTCTGCTGTTGCGCTCTTTTTCTGATTCTTCTCACCACGTCGTCCTTTTGCTTGGCCGATGATCGATCGGATTTGATCTTGGATTGCATTTCGCTTTTCTTTGAACAAACGGATTTCTGCACGAATTGTTTTTACTTCCGCAAGTACAAGTTCGACCTTTTCCTTGTGTTCCTTGTATTGACCTTGGACTGCATTGCGTTGATCTGCAGCAGAACGTGCGTCAGAACTGAAGTTATTACGGACATCACGTAACTTTCTGACCTTTGCTTCCATAGCATGCAAGCGGTCACGTAGTTCAGCATCTGGGCGTTCTTCTGCTTGGTCTTTGGAACCCAACATACCACTGCGTAGTGGTTTTGCATTTCAAACCTATGGATTCAAGAAAGGTGTTCAAACGTTGAAAATATCAAGTAATTCAAGGACTGCTCCAAACCCAATAATCAACGAACCGAGCAACTGACTGGTGACTGAAATGGAGCGACGCAATCTTGTCCTGAATTCATTACGCACGTTGACGTTAATCTGTCGACCGATAAGTAAGTCTCCACTCGGTTCTTCCAAACGTACAGAAACTGTTGCGTCACCAAAGCGCTCAGGCAAGAGAGTCTGCCAGGCCATCGTACCATCCTTGAGAAGTCCAGTCATTTTCCCCAGAACATCTTCGTTTCCTTCTACAGCAATCGGCAATGATTCAGAGGACCACCAGACTTCTTTCCCAGGCTGAAGCTCATAGCGCATGGCAATTTCATGCGGACGGAAATCAGGAGATTGAACACGGAACACAACCGTTTTGCTCTTTTTGGAAAGGTTGTGCATAAAGACAAACAAATTGGCTCTTTTCGTTACGACATTTTCAAGATCGACTTCGAAAACGAGATCTTTCAGAGCAGATGGCCTTCCAAATTCCATATCCTGTTCGATTCGATCGACGAGTCGGAAAAATGCTGGACATTGAGTTCTTGCATGCTCTATCAATTGAAGCCATAGTTCAAGGCTGAATGAGTCTTCATTCAGCAATGCTTGTATTCCTGCTTCTTTAATGACTTCTTCAAATTCAAGTTTCATCGTCTTAGAATCCATACCGTTGTAATGTCGATACAGTGTCATCAGAATTTTCTCTCGCGCAAAATCATGCTTAACTCCACGCTTGACGTGACTTTGAACAGTACGCATCAGGAGGTCATATTTGGAGCGAAGCAAGGGATCTAATTGTGTTCGAATCATATCGTCAAAAACACTCTCTAACGTCGAGGGGTGAACTGGTGCTTCAAATGCATCGAGTAAACCAGATTTGTTCACCATGTTGAATCTGTATTGTCTTGTTGACATGTGCAATCCAAGTGCGAGCATATGCAAACCCCAAGACATGATGAAGATATTTCGACCAAGTGAATTACCAAGTCCAAAGAGAAGAACAAATCCAAGACCAGTGCAACCGAGAACAACGCTCGTAAAGGAGAGTGAATGCAGCCGTATTTGGCTTTGAATACGATGAGCCATCCCATCATATCCGTGCAATGCTTCGATGCTTTGGTGTTGTTCTTGAGAGCGCTTAATGGCCTGTGTAAAAGCTGCATGAGAGAGCGAAATTCTGTATCGATGCATCCCCAGAACAAGTAACCAACCGAGTCCTACAATCGAACCAAGTAATAGCAAACTGGAACTAAATGATTGCCCAAGAGCGGGTTCAATACTTGATTCCCACCAATTAGGGTCAGTTCCTTCGTATGCCCACGAACCTAACAAAATGAAGAGAGAGAAGATTGGAAGAAGCAGAGTTAGACGTAATCCGGATGATAAAATCTGGTCATCGATGGAAAGCAGAAAACGCTCTCTTTCCAAAAGAGGAGACTCCAAAACGGAGGGTGTGGATGATTCAACTGTCTCGCTCACGAACATCCCTTGCGAACATGAGTCAAAAGCGTTCGTCCTCTAAGGGAAGGAAATCGATTGGATTTACGACTCAATGGGAACGCACGATAATTGAATCCGAAATATCGGATTCAAGTTCGATGATTGATCCATTGGCATCGAATTGGGATGAACCAAGTGATTTGATCACCGATCCGATTGCCAAACGTTCTCCAAAGAGTCCAACCAGGTCTTCAGAAGCAAGAAGACCAACAATGGATGCTTCTTGCCCTGTTTCAAGCAAAGAAAGGGAGGTAAATTGATTGATTTTTAATGAAACTCTATCGCTGATCTCAGTAGTCGCTTTCGGTATCTCTCTTCCGCTTGGATCAAGTACTGGATCTCCAAGTAAAAGGGTCAATGCGACTTCTAGGTCATCATCAATAGCATGCTCAAGACGACATGCTGTTTCGTGTGGATTTCCATCAAAAGGTATTCGTTCAAGCAGAACTTCTGCCAGACGATGCCGTCGTTTCATCGTTCGACCATGAATCAAACCTTTCTCAGTTAATTGAGCGCCCTTATATCGCACATAATCGATGAAGCCTTTAACAGATAATCGTTGAATCATTTCGGTTGCAGAAGCTGGAGAAACGCCAAGACGCTGAGCTAAATCCCCCGTTCGTACTCGTGAATGTTGATCCGATTCATAGAATTCATACATAGTTTCGAGGTATTCATCCTCAAACTCTTGAAAATGACCCGCCATAGAAAACCCTACACTCTATCTTGATTCAATATTGTGGTTATCCATTCTGTCTTGCTGAAAATACAGTCGAGCAAGATGGGCATCGTACAGAGCCGCCGTAATCAGAAGGTACGCGCAACGTAGAGGAGCATTCTGGACAAGCGATTTCAACCTTAGCCGGAGGGGTTTCAATGACCTCGATATCATCATCATCGCCTTCTTCGATTTCTTCTTCAATCTCTTCCTCGATTTCCGCTTCGACTTCGAACCGCTCAGAGCAATCAGGACAACGTACAGTCCCCGAATAGTCACCTGGAATTCGTAGCGTTCGATCACAAGATGGACATGAACGTTCTACTGATTCAACTTCTTTCTTAACGACCTTTTTCTTTTCCTTCTTTTTCTTTTCTGACGTTTCAACTTCAGTTTCTGATGTTCGTCGAAGATGAAGGACTAAGATGATGGCGGCAGAAGTCGCCATGCCACCACCGAGAGCAACCCAAGGAATCTCAAAACCTTCTTCTTCAACTTCTTTGGATTCAACAGTGAAACTCTTCTCGGATTCGATTACAGTATTGTCAAAGGTCCACTGTGCAGTAAGGAGGAGTTCAGTCCCAAGCGGTACTTCGAATGAGAGATCTACTTTGGAAGTAGAGCCTGCTGAAAGGGCCTGAGAGGTTGTTTGGGCAAGCACAGTCCCCTCTGAATCGATAAGGAGGAGTTCTCCAGTTGAACCCGTAAGTTGGCCTGAGTTTTCAAGATCAAGCGTCACAGTAGCCATACTGCCTTCTTGTAATTGACGCGGGATGGTCATGGCATTGATTGACATAGAGTAAATCGATTCTTCCCCAGAAAGGCTCGCTGTGGCGATATAACTACTTGTGGAAGCACTCCAGCCAACAGGACTCATTCTCAGAATAATCTCAGTCCCTGGAACTTCACCGATCTGAGTTTGTCCAGAGACAATTCCTGAACCAAGGGTTACAATTTGTTCTGAAACAAATACGTCTGTTCCTGAAATCCTATATCCGTATCGTAGTTTCACTTCCCTTGAAACACCGTTGTCAATCGAAACATTCCATCCAATCGTGACTTCACCTTGACTTTCGATAGCAAGGACTTCTGCAAACATGGCCTGTTCTCCAGCGACATCAATTGAAAAAGTCCCATTTAGGCCACTCAATACGATTCCATCCGAAGAACGTATCATCCAATTGTAGTCTTGAAGCCCAGATTCAGTCAACGTAAATGAGAGGGCAATGTCTCCTGCTTGTCCCTGTTCAAGGGTGATGGAACTGTTTGCGACAAGGACATCAAGACTCGAACGTATTTCTAAATGAGCTTGGCCAGTTGTATTTCCCTGATTGCGTAGTAACAGAGAGACATCAATGACATCATCAACATGCCATGGCCCACCGATCAATGCTAGGCCTGAAGGTCCTGCACCATCAAAGATAGCCGAATCTAATCCCTCGAGCGTGAATGTTGCAGTATCACCACTTGTTGCCCCGTTTCGATCATCGATGAAACTGCAATGAAGAATCCCTGGTCGAGCTGTAAATGAAATTAATTCAATCAGTGATTCGTCTATAGCAAGAAGTA
>QXYA01000103.1:921-1386 GCA_009887135.1 Candidatus Poseidoniales archaeon | reverse complement strand
TGTAAATCTCATCTCCTTGGAAGTCACAAACAGTACGACCATCAAATGAACGTTCCCCAAGAAGATTCGAAAGTGTCAGATTGAACGAGACCTGTTCGCCTGCAGTCACGTTTTCTGTGAGGATCTCCAAAGCCAGAGTTGCATCTGGTAATGGAGGAGGTCCAATTAACATCATTAAGGAAAGAGATGAAACCGAATCATTCTTTGAGATGTTAAACCAGATTTCGCCTTCAACAACCATGTGTGAAGATTGGTATTCGAGGACAACTGTCGAAGTGCCGTTCACAAGTACATCTTCGTAGTAGATGGTTTCATTCCAAGTCTCTTGACCAATATCGAGGACGAAGGATTCACTTCCAGCAACATCCCCAACGTTTTCAATTGGTATTTCCGATTGAATGTAATCACCCTGACGAATTGTCGAATTACTCGTGAATTGACCCAGTGAATCAATTCCAGAGAGAG
>QXYA01000103.1:0-911 GCA_009887135.1 Candidatus Poseidoniales archaeon | reverse complement strand
GAGAGAGTGATTGAAGAAGAGCCAACAAAATCTATGGATGAAGGTGCGAGACGTTGCAATGAAACCGTTGTTTCGGAGACAAAGCCATTCGAGAGTTGGCCTACATCACCAAACAGTTTGAGATGAAGTTGCATGTACCCTATTTCTAAGTCACTCAATTGAATCAAAACTTGTTTTACCTCATTCCCCGAAAGAGCGTGGGATTGATTCTGGGTCCAGAGGACTTGACCGCTCAAATCCAGAAGTGTTGAATTGACATGGACGCTCCCTGCTGAGTTATTCTGTTCGACGAGATCGAAAGAAAGATTGGTTGTGTTTCCTAAAAAGGAAGGTGAATCATCAAAAAGCAGGGTGGACTCTTCAATCAAAATAGCCCCACTGGAAGCCTGAACGGTGGGTAAAGAGAGTACTGAACACAACAAAAGTCCAGCGAGGAAGATATGAGACATAAATCCCCGTTGCCCTTCCATACCTTGCTTGAACTCATGGGGGTTCTTGAGCATGATGCCGAAATATGTCGCAGCGGGAGGTTTATTCAAGGTTGCAGAGTCGGCGAAACATATGACGCCCGAGGAGCTTTTGGCCATCACGCCTGAGTTTCTAGCGAAAGCCATACTCCACAGGCGAGAACGCCTTGCTTTGGAAATACCAGAACAACTCGATGCTCGGACAAATGAACTGACCGAAGCAGCAGCGATGGCAAGGGTTGCTAAAGATCAAAGAGATTCTGTCAATAACAAAGTTTCTTCTCTTAAACGTGAACGAAATGAAGCTCAAGCAAAAGCCAAACTTCTCTTCATAGAAGCCAATTCAATACGTGAAAATGCACCGAAGCCAAAAGGTGGAAGTGAGCTTGAACCTGAATGGGCAAAGGAGCGATTACAACAACGCCTCGATGCACTTGATCTCAC
>QXYA01000102.1:4620-11540 GCA_009887135.1 Candidatus Poseidoniales archaeon | reverse complement strand
GATGCAGAAGATGTCCCACGGCTGCCAAATGAACGGCGCAACCTATTCATTCGAGGAGATGCTGCGTGAAAATATTGGCGTAAAAAGGAGGTGAAACGATGTCTGACAAAATCTACAATGCATCAGTAAAGTCGAAGCGACGTAAATTTGACCGAAAAACCCGCCGCCAAGGCCCTAGGGAAATTACACTCTCCGTCATCGGTATTGGGGCGGCATCGATCCCTGAAAAAGTTGGCAAAGGTATCCCACTCTCGATTGGCGATAAGTTGAAGGTAAAACTTTCAAAAAAATCGAATGATACTTGGATTGTTACACAGATTATATCGGTGAATGAAAAAAAACCAGTTTCCCAGAAAGACGCACAACAACATTCACAGAAGCACACACAGAGATCGAATAAATCAAAGAAAAAGAAGCCAAAGAAGAAAATCGTTAGTCGGACTTTGCAATCCATCAAGACACGCTATGGTGGGAAAGATGGTTTTCTCCGTAGATTGTTCTTGGTTGCCATGGGCGGATCAGGTACAGATTATTCATCCTTAGAAGCCCGCGCTGAAAGTCTTGAACCTTTCATCGAATATGTGGAACATTCTAAGGAAGCATATCAGCACCTTAGAAAGACTGCTAGGTTCCAATGGGAACCTGTTGAGAATGAAAAATTCATCACAGTTGTAAAACAGCTGGGAACAAAGATTCGAGTTCGATCGGAAAATCTGCCCTATGTTCTCAAGAAAGGTCCTGTGGTAGCAATCACGGAAGATTCTCAATTGATGCACCCAAAGGGCCATATCGCCGATATACTGATTGTTAGAAGTAATTCAACAGGAGTTGAATTCTTGACATCTCGAGAATTAAACTCACCAGGATGGATGATTTTTGGTGGCGAACACAGTATGGAAGAGATTGAGTGGAGCCATAATTCCGGATCGAAGCCGATTGAAAAAATATCATCCGGAAACCGTGATATCAGGATTTTGAATCAATCGAAGAAAGGTGAATGGATTGAATTGGTCTTGGATGTAGAGTCGAAAGATTTACGCAGTAAACAATTATTGTTTGATGGAAGACACATGGAATGGGAATCCATATCTCAGGCAGATTTTGTTGGCCCACTTAGAGACGGTAGATCAGGCCGTCAAGTTATCAGCCGCGCAAAATTCAACCAGGCGGTGAATGTTCGATACATTCCAACCGGCGAATTCCTTTACGATTCAGATGGAGTGCGATACAAATTCAAGAAGTCAACAAAGGCAGGCGATTCACTGAAGATAAAGATTCGACTTCACGAGGATGTCGAACGGAATCTGGATGAAGATCATGACACTAATCCCTTGGACATTCTGTTCTCACCTGATTCAGAGTACAATGATTTAATTGTCAATTACAACTATAAAAAACCAATGAGTAAACAACAGAAACTAATTATCAAATCAAAGGATGCTAACTCGAAAACGATTACCATCTCAAAGCCTCGGTTTAAATTGCCTAAGAGTGCAGTATTGAGTCTACAACCAAATCTATTCTATATCGAGCGCCAACTCGAGATGCTTAATATTCTCCGCGATTACCCTCTGCCTCACCATGATGCGTTGCTCAGACTCACTGAGCAAGGAACAGAAGAAAAGAGGAACAAGTTATGGCAAGCATTTGATTCAGAACTTGCTCTTGACTGGAAGGTGCTAACCAGAGATACGGATGGCACTGATGAGCAACGTGATTTCGTTCGTAAGGGTCTTTCAACGCCTGATTTCGCAATTCTACAGGGGCCCCCTGGGTCCGGCAAGACCACTGCAATCATCGAACTGATTGTGCAACTCGCGGCACAAAACAAGAAAATCCTCCTTTGTGGTTCCACCCAGGCCTCAATTGACAATGTATTGCTTCGAATCAAGGAAAATGAGCGTTTGCACCATCTTATATCTCCGCTTCGAATTGGAAGGAAAGAAGGCATCTATGATTCCGGTGTTCATGATGTCGTTTTGTCAGAGCAAATCCAACGATTAATGGAAATAGGTTTCTCCGAGGAAGAAGCACAAGATCTAATTCTCAGGCAAACCAACCTGACCTGTGGAACAATGGCGGGGATCATAGGACATCCATGGATAAAGGGTAGTAAATTCGATCAGGGCAAGAAATTGAAGACACCACAAGCTCACTTTGATGTGCTGATTGTTGATGAAGCAAGTAAGACAACCTTCCAACAATTCATCATTCCAGCGGCATTTTCACGCAAGTGGGTTCTAGTGGGTGACGTCAGACAACTCCCCCCCTTCCTAGAAGCATCTGAATTGATGACAAATCTAGAGATGATGAAGGATTCAGAAGGTGAATTGTTTAACCATGCCTCACAACGTGCTTGTCTATTGCTGCGTAATCTTGTTCGTTATCAACATCCAAAATCAGGGCACCCGATTGTCATGATTGAGGGAGAAGGCGTTCCCACGTCCTTCATGAATGAAGTGAATGCAAGAAGTGGTAAATCCCTACAGAATAGCCAAATAACAGTTATTGGCTCAAAAATTTCGAAATCTGAACATGATACAGTTCAGTTTTTCACACCCAAAAAAGTTGTAGATTCAACGGAGGCCAATCTATGTTTACACTGTAGCGACATCATCATCGTTGGCTCAGATTGTTATCCAGAAATTGCAGATCTCCTTCCTGTACATTCAATCATCAGGAATGGTACCATTGAAACTGAAGAGGTTACGGCAAATCGTATGCAATTGTACGATGCTCGACAAGGTGAGGGATTCTTTGATGACAAGCACCCCATGCATGAAAACAATCTATTGACAGAATGGACGTACCAACTTTCTTGGCGACTGAATCGCAGTTATGAATTGAAAGTTTCAAAGAACGAACAGCAGAAGGAACGATTAGAGAAAGAAATCAACGAGTATTTGCCTCAAAGCCAGGATGTTTCAAAGAGATTAGAAGAAATTCGAAGCATTGCTCTTCCATCAGTTCTAGAGTGTCTACAATATGGATTTGCAACAGGAAAGGCTCAACAGTTGCTACCCGAGACAACTCTGACGCGAGGTTTCCCTGCCAAGGCACTACCATCTCGTTTCAGTCGAATCAATTTCCAACATCGTATGCATCCAGATATTTCGTCCTTCTCAAGGAAGGAATTTTATGATGATGAGGCATTAATTGATGCCGACACACTTCAATTAAGGAATGCAAATTTCACATTCAATTATCGCTCTGAAGAACCGAGAAATACTTGGATCGATGTATCTGGGGCGAAAGGAGGTTATTCGGTCAACCGTGGAGAAATTAATGCAATTAAAGCAGAACTAAAACTATTCATTGATTATTCTCGAAACAATCCCCCCTCTGATTCACGACGAGATAATCCCGACCAATGGGAAATCGCAGTCCTTTCTCCATACCAAGCGCAAAGGAAAGCTCTGGTCACTATGGTTCAGCAATTGACTGGCTTAGACAGGTTCATGCGATTCAATCTTGCAGAAATGGAAGATCCCGCACCTATTACTATCGTTGTCAGTACTACAGATCGATTCCAAGGGCAAGAAGCAGACATTGTATTCATTAGTCTACGTAACTCTAGCCGAATAGGATTCCTTGATAGTCCCAATCGAATGAATGTCGCCATTACCAGAGCGAGAGAATGGCGAGTAATCGTTGGGAATTTTGAGTACTTTGCTAGGAACAATAGAATGAGGGACCCCATGCTTCGTAGTCTAGCACTTACACACTCTAGAACCAAACAAAAATCGAGGGGGAAATGAAATGGATGTCGAACTAATTACAAGTGGCCAAGTAATGGCGTATGATTTGCAAACGAAATTTGCCACATCGGCAGTAGCACCTGGCATGAAAGCAGTGTGTCAATTCGCAATATCTAATGAAAATCGAATAGATGAACAATCTCTTATCGAACAGGGTTTCGCTTTGAACCAAGCTGGGGCACGAAATTTACTCTCAAGTGGAATAGAGAGTGGGGTGTGGGATGGCGATGGTGTGCTCACAGATGATGGCCATGAAACAGCACAGACCGGCGAAGTCCTAACTGACGAAGTAGGCCCCATTCGAATTTGGACCTTTAATCATGAAACCACTGGAGCAGTTCTCTTGCACGCTGAGCGCGCAGGCTTGCTACCTGTTGCTGATGCTGAACCCTCGAATGCAAATCCTCCCGATACACTTCTTCGACTTTCGACAGGAGTTTCCACAAGAAGCATGAAATCAGGTGATAATCGGCGTTGGCGCCTTCAATATGCGGAGGACCAAAGTGCATGGGCTATACAGGAGAAATTTTGTGCACCCGCCAAACTATCTTGGTCATGGAAATATGATGATGGTTGGCTTCTTGATGACGAAATTGTCTTTGGGGGAAAAATATCTGGATGCAGCAAGAAACCCGCTGAAGACGGTATTTCAGTAAACAAAAATTATCCACAAACAGGCGCTTTGAATCCTGAATCCTGTATCCGTGAATGGCTCACTAAAGGTCGTTTTACATCGGGACCATGGGATGGCAAATTGGGCGGTCTTAAGCGTCCATTTTCCGAATTGAGCAATGCTGAGAAATCGATGCAAACAACGGATGAGGTGCTTGATGGCAATGAATTAGAAGATTGGGATCGTGTTACATTGCGTGAGATTCAATTGTTTACCAAAACATTGGATGATGCGACAGATTGGGCAATCCATCTCATCAATGAAGAGACACCAGGATATACAACGACTGAAGATACCAACCGGAAACTAGGTGACATCCTAGAGCGCCCGTTCATGTGCCTCGACTCAGATAAAGTACAAGGCAGAGTAGAGAAGAGTTTAGCTTCAAGTCGCGCAGATCCGAGACTTTCCAAGTTGCTACATGCGGGGGATGATCTTGATGCAGTTGCTTTGGTACCTGATTGGATTATCACACAAAAGCGCGAAGAACGAAGTGCTGAATATGATGGAAGTGGAGACTACGCTGAGTTTGTGAAACAAATCACTCTTAATATGAAAGGCGATGTCAAACAAATTATCTATGTTGATAGATACACACACAACTCGAATTATCGCAAGCGTTTGAATAGTTTTTCAGATGCAATAAATGAACTGATTCCTGGGGCTTTGTTCGATATTGTTACTGCACACACACCATATACTCAACATCATCACGGACAACAAGAACAAAAATCTGCAGAGTTCAAGAGGAAATTACTCAAATTCTGTAACCAGGTGTATTTCATGGAGGATACTGGTGACAAGATCCCGCACGATAGAGTCATCATTGTCCGTTCAAATTCTGAAACACGTTGCTGGTGTTTGACCTTCGGAATAACCGCAAAAAATCGCTCTGTGCCAGCCATGAGAATCGATGAAACAAAACTGGAGCCATCGTTACTCAATCACCTCAAAGTCACTAAGGCTAAAATGGAGGCATCATCATGAGCGAAAAAACCATTGAAACCATCACCAATCAAAGAACAGTAGATCGAACAGGCGAAGCCCTTGGTCCTACATGGACATCGTCCAAATCTCCAGCCAAGTCTGCAACAAAGCAAGGGCCATTTTTGTTTACAGGTGAAGCTTCTGAGATTCCCTCTTCGATATCAGCATTGATTGGATCTTCGAAGGAGAGATTGTTAATCTCCACACAGAGTTTTTCGGATGCAGCCATCATCCAAGCGACAGAAGGCGCTCTTGAGCGTGGCGTTCGAGTCTACATGGTCATCGATACCGCAGGTTTCGAATCTATGCTGAGCAACCCCTCATGTAACGCATTGCATGGTAATGTGCTACTGCGTGAGCGCCAGGAGCGTGGTCTCGATCTCATAATTTCTGACTGGCACCTTGCGAATCGCACTGGAATGTTGCTCTCAACACCACTTGATGGAACGCTAACCAGCAACAACAAGGGTTGGGCAATGGAACTTTCAAAGAGTCAGATCGATGAGTTTTCTGCTCACATTCAGCATGAATTCTGGTCCATTACAGAAGGTCGTGAAGTCCTTGCTCCTGAAGAAACCAAAAACCCTCAACCGATAGCAGAGGCCCCGTTTACTCTTCGAGCGATTCAGAACCGAGATTACATCCTACGTTCAAGTCTTGCTAGTGATGGCGATGAATCCAAAGTCGAAGCATTGCTACGTAAAGAGAAGAAGTGGGGGGGTCAGATTACTGGTGATTCCGCTCAACATTCCATCATAATTCATGGAGATGCGATTGCAGTTGGTACAGGTGCCGCTCAAGTGCTTCACTCATCACCTCGTCGTACTGATCCATCTTCAGGACACTTTGCACACTCAGGGATCTCCCTTCAATTAGCCATCGGAGCTGAGAGTTATCTTGCCGGTTGGGATCGAACCGCAAATGGTGATTGGCAAAGCATCCTTCGCCTAACCGCAGAGCAAGCAAAGGCTGCTGAGTCATTGCTTCAAAAGTTCAGTAAGAAACCAGAATGGATTGGCCATAACAAAATCAAATTGGGAGATGCTGGGGACAAAATCATACGAAATGGAACAGAGATGGACATCACAGATTCTCAAAGTCAAGATTTGGGGGTTGTTCATCTCGCAAAGATGCCAGATTCAATCAAAGAATTGCAAGAGTTCCAACCTACAATGAATCTTCCAGAGGATTCCCTTGCAAGGGAATGCGAATTCAAGTGGGTTGCGGCCCCACCAGTCACCCCAACCAGTGCTTCGGAAGATGGATTACACAAAGAATGGAAAGACGCTAAGAATGAAATTTCAAAGCGACTCAAAGCTCTTGACGAATCAAATGTGGTCTCAAAAATACCTGGATTTGGACGAAAGGCCAAGGAACTCAAGAAGACAATTCTCGAATTAACCGCGAAGGTTGAATCCATCAACGATCCAAAATCACTGGGTGACATGATTGACAAGGTCGAGAAACTCACAGAAGCAGTGGGTGGAAACTTGGATGCGATT
>QXYA01000102.1:0-4610 GCA_009887135.1 Candidatus Poseidoniales archaeon | reverse complement strand
TGCAGAGGATGAGGAAGCACGGCAAAAATTGGAAGATGAACAACGTGTAGCACACAACACCGCTGTAGAAAAAGCCAACAAAGCCATCAAAGATCTCGAGCCTCGTCTAAAGAAAAGAAAGGCTGAATTGGACAAACTCAACAAGGCTGCAAACAAGGCAAAAGATGTTGAGAAAAGTAAGCTTGAGAGTGACATCGAAACTCTTTCTCCAAAAATTAAACAATTGGATGCCGAACTTTCAAAGGCTAAACTAACAAGTTCTGCCAAATTTGAATTCAAAGCTCCTGCTACGCTTCCGTCCTCTAAGAAAAAGGGCGCAAAGGCACACAAATTTTTGGGTGATACACGAAACAGCAAACTTGATTTGAGCGTACCAAAAGAAGGCTTGCCACAATTTGGAACTCTTTTCAAAGATGGTACAGAGCGGTATCTGGCCGTTTCAGACTGGACGCATGTAGCCCAAGGTCGAAAGGACGCAAAGCGACTCAAGGCAACCTTGTGCGCTCCACGAGAGGTGTTGAAATGAGAGAACAAAGAATTACGGTGACAATCGATGCTGAAGGAAAAATGTCAGCAAAGACGAACGGACTCAAAGGCGAAACTTGCATTGAGGAATTGGAAGCATTGCTTTCCGAACTTGCCGAACTTGATGACGTGACGCACACTCGTGAATACCGTGAGAAGGACCCACGTTCTGCTCAACGCAGTTCTACAAAACAACGACTTGGAGGGAACTAGATGAGTGGAGTTTGGACTGAAAAAAGCGTACCGATGACCGATCATGAATGTGCCATTGAAGCCCTAGAAGCAGTAGGTGGGACGATCCTTGCAAGCAATCAAAACCATATTCGTTTGAGAGTCGAGGGTCAAGAATGGAGCGTCCAAAGAGCTCATGCAAGGTATTCCATCCGATACAACCGTCGGGCAAGCACAACCTCAATCGCTTGGATGAATCAACTTGGCCCGGCCTATGAAAAAGCTGTTCAGGCTAAATTACTGAGGCTTCGAACCGAAGAGGAAGCCGCCAATCTCGAAAGTGAACGGGCAGCAATCCAAGCGGAGCGAGAGGCCTTTGAACAACAAAGGCAAGACCTCATCCAAGAACGGCGACAAGAAATTCTTCAAAAAGCCAAAACGTTAGGCTACAAGGTCAAAGAAACCAGTGAAAACGGACAGATTCGCATGGTGCTTGTACGAACTGCGTGAGGCTCGAAAATGTCTCACACAATCTCTCTTGGCCATCGCCTTGATCGAAGCGAAATCTACGGTCCAGGCCTGCGCGCTGTGTTCTGGACACAAGGATGCAACCTTGCTTGTAAGGGGTGCTGGAACACTCAATACTGGTCAAAAAAAGGGGGCGACATCATACAAGTATCGACCCTTCTCGAAGAACTAGATTCAATCGATGGGATTGAAGGCATCACGCTCCTAGGAGGCGAACCTCTCCAGCAATCCGAGGCAAGTCTTGAACTCATCAAAGGATGTAAAGAAAAGGGATTGACTGTGTTCCTCTACACTGGGTATGACCCCTCTGAATTTGATCACACGATGCAGCGGTGTTTCGATTTGAGCGATATTGCTGTCACAGGAAGGTTCGTACAAGAATTGAGAGATACGACCTTACGATGGCGGGGCTCTCAAAACCAACAAGTTCATTTCATATCCAACGCCTACGATGAATCAGTGTTGCAAGAACAAACTGAAGTAGAATGCCATATTCTTCCAAATGGAGAAGTTCGAATGGTTGGTTACGCTGAAAAAGGCATCCTATCTATCATCGAGGGGGTACAGCCATGAAATCGAATTCGCGAAGGTTGCTCTACCATCAGGGAATAGGAATTCTTCCTTTTTCAAAAATTAAGAATACCGAATCGATTGAAACGGCCAAGAAAATTTTGGAAGCAGGGGAACCCGTTCTTGTGACAGTTTTCCGAGACAAAAGACCAAAGAAGAAAAAAACGACTTCTGAGGAGCAAAGTTTTTTCTCAGCTCTCGCTGATAGTTTTGAAGGATATAATGTTCAAACCCTCAACTGGCAGCAAGAAACCAGGTCTGTCCACGATCGGCAGAGTGTATCCTATCCCTTCATTGGTTATTGTTGCAGACATGCTTTTGTGGTCCATTCAGAGAACCTCATCGTTGAGAAAGAAAAAGTGATGAAGCGATTTCGTGAGGCGCTCATTTATGCAGTGAATCAAGAAACCCTCGCTCTTTCTACAAAAAAATGGGTCGTCGTAGGTGATGAAACTGGTGGCCTTGATGAATTCAGAAAGGGAAAAAGCGACATACAACATGAGCAAAAATCAAAAATGTGCTGGGTTGCAATACCCCCAGGTACGGAATTAGAAGAGTTACCCGAAGATTTTCATTGTGCGGGATCCGGTGGCTTAAATCATTACATAATGGCCAATAACAACTTACTCAGACATGATAAAATCTTATTTTTTTCATTCTCTTTTGATGAGGGTAGAATCCTATCAAATGCTGGGAATTTTGTGAAAGATCCACATTTTTCTTTTTGGAAAGAAACACTGCCCCTTGTTCTAGAGAAAGTCGCTGAAAAAACAACACAACGTACAAGCATTGACATTTTTGTTGAGCAGGTGGGGATTCTTGAAGCCGGGATTGAAATTGCAACAATCATCGAAGGTTATCGTAACTCACTACACTCAGGAAATGCTTGGGAGAATCTGGATATTGACGAAATGTGGATTATAGGAAAGGGTGAGCACCCATGGATTGGCTATCCCGACGCAATTGGTGCAAATGTAAAAATGCTCAAAACCCCTTTACTAGACGAAAAGGATGTGATTAATGAAAGTAAAATTCGTGAACAAGTCTTACACTCCCCATTCAGACAAAGAAGTTTGATTGACCACATAAATCCACTTTTAAGAATGGAAGACCCATTGAGATTCTTAACATCCTTATCCGATCTCAAGCTAGAAGATCTGCGTGATTATGTAGAGGTTTTTTTATCCCGAAGGGTTGGGGATTCCGTTTCGAAGTTGAACCGACCTCAGTGGCAAGAATTACTCGCTCATATGGAAAAAATGGCGGAAGGGAAAAATGGTCAAGACGCCACTACGTTGATTCTCAATCATACCAACATGAACGATATTTTGCCCACGTTGAAGAGCGAGGCTGATCAATTTGATCTCTGCATGGCAATTCTTGGTACATCAAATCATACCGGAGCAACAAAACAAGCGCAATTTTGTGAAGATTACATTAAAAATTTAATTTCGAGGGGTTTCCAACCTAGGCCGCGACGCATGATTAAATTCAAGAATTTGTCAAAAGGAAAAAAGGACAATGTTTTTGATTTTTCCCACATAAGCGAGTTTTCAATAGAAGAAAACCCAAGTGATGAGGAGTTGAAGTTCCTTGGCTCACAAGCCCAATCTCGCGCCTTGAGGGGAGGGCAAGCTGATCTAAAGGAAGCTATAGAGATTGAAACCTATTTGTTATCTAAAACCGTGAATGAAAAGGAAATTCAAAGGAGAATGGTATATCATGCTGAATTATTGATGTGTCTGGAAAAATACGATGAGGCGTTTGAATACCTTTCAGAGATAGCGCCAGGTAAAATTACCAACTCTTTCGAAGATTTGATGCAAGACAGTTACTTTGTCTCAACATATCTCAAAAGTTGCGTGTTGTCATATCAAGGGGAAGAAACCCTCGAAAAAATAGCACCTTATATCCCAAGATTACTCAAGGATAATCATCCATCTCAGCGAATCGCTTATTGGACATTGCGCTACATCCTAGATACAGGATTAATGAACCCGAATCTCTTAAAATCATGTAGAGATTGTTTATCACATCTCACGGAGGTTCCATTTTTCTCTCATGACGCTCCAGGAGTCATACTCGCTTGTGAATTACTAGATTTGAACAGCAGGGGAATCAAATTTGGAGCTGATGAGTTCTATTCTATGGTGAAGCATAATTCACAAGAAACGACTCAAGCATGGCTTGAGTTGCATCCACCAAATGAAGACGATTGGCTCGCGCCTTTGAATTTCAACTACAGATGATTTTTATTGAAGGTTTGACCAGCATGGGCCATTCCTATGTCTGAACAGTTGCCCAAAGAGGAATTGGTGATTGCAACAACGCTGCACCATGAGCATCGTTCAATCGTAAAATCGTTGTTCAGTACATCGAAAATTCCAATCAAGCTCTTTTCCAATGGTACATTATACACTGAACGCAGCGATCCTTTGTCCCATGAAGCAACACGCCAAATCAACATCAAGGGGGCTACTGTAAGGTACCATTTTGCAGATGAAGGGCAAAGATTCACCTACAGAGTATCAACCATCTTTTCTCTTGTCTCTTCGCTCTTATTCTTCGGATTAACGATGGCATGGACAGATCGGATTCTAATGGGAGAATTAGGTAACGGAGCTGAAGATCTCCAAGAGCATTTGTTATACTTCTGGCCGATACTCCTGTGGATTTCCATCGACTTCCTTCGAGATCGGATTGGAAAGCAAGAAAGGCTTGAGATCACCTATGAGAAGGGAAAGACCATCACGCTGCGAGGCAATTTACCGTTTCAAGGAGAGCATAATTTTTCAGCAGTTATGATTACCATTGGA
>QXYA01000101.1 GCA_009887135.1 Candidatus Poseidoniales archaeon | reverse complement strand
CCAGAGGAAGGTAAGCATCAACGTACGAATGTGTGCACCGTCAATATCTGCGTCAGTCATGATAATAATTTTGTTATAGCGAAGTTTTTCTGTATTAAAACCGCCTTCATCTTCAGGATTGTTTCCAACACCTGCGCCGAGAGCACGGATCATGGTCTGAATTTCTTGATTTTGGAATACTTTCGCTGCGTTGTGCTTTTGACGCTCAACGTTCAGAATTTTACCACGTAATGGAAGGATTGCCTGTATACGGCGGTCACGGCCTGTCTTAGCCGAACCACCTGCGGAATCACCTTCGACCAAGTAGACTTCACATTCAGTCGGATCCCTTGATTGGCAGTCTGCTAGTTTACCTGGTAAGCCACCTCCCTCAAGGACGCCTTTGCGCCGAGTTAAATCACGAGCTTTTCGGGCTGCCTCTCTCGCCTTTGAAGCAAGGAGTGCTTTCTCAACGATTTGTTTTGCAACCGATGGATTCTCTTCGAAAAACTCACCGAGTTTGTCGTAGACGATTGTTTGCACAATACCAGTCACTTCACTGCTCACCAACTTATCTTTGGTTTGAGATGAGAACGATGGATCAGGGTGCTTCACGCTGACAACTGCAGCAAGGCCTTCACGAACATCGTCGCCAGAAAGACCATCGCCTTTGAGCAGACTCTTTTTCTTCGCATAAGAATTTACAGAACTTGTCAATGCAGTGCGCAAACCTGACATGTGTGTGCCTCCATCTTTGTTACGGATGATATTGGTGTAACATCGAATCGATTCACTGAAGGCATCGGACCACTGGAGAGCGAGTTCAACCTCTACGATGCCCTTTTCGATTTCTTTTTCTCCTTTAATCGTGATGACCTCGTCATGAAGGGCTTCTCTTCGCTCATTTAGTTGCCCAACGTATTCGGCTAGACCGCCTTCATACAGATGTTCGATGACATGTGAATCTGGACCTCGTTCGTCTGCAATTGATATCTTTAAACCAGCATTCAAGAATGCGGTTTCGCCAATTCGTGTATTGACTTCCTCGATATCGAATTCGACAACCTCTGTAAAAATAGTCAAGTCGGGTTTGAATGCAATCATTGTGCCTGTGTCCTCGCAGGTCCCTATTTCTTTGAGAGGAGCAACCGGTACGCCTGCTTCGTATCGTTGAAAATAAATGACTCCGGCTCTATGAATGGTCATCTCCATCCATTCAGAGACTGCATTTACTGCTGAAACACCAACACCGTGAAGGCCCCCGGAGACTTTGTATGAACTATTATCGAATTTTCCACCAGCGTGCAATTTTGTCATGATCACTTCTGCTGCAGAGATGCCGAACTCTTCGTGGATACCGACTGGGATTCCTCGGCCATAATCACGAACAGAAAGTGAATTATCTGCATTGAGCGTTATGTCAATTGATTTGGTATGTCCTGCAAGATGTTCGTCAACGGAGTTGTCTACGACTTCCCAAATGCAGTGGTGGAGGGCCGAACCATCGTGAGGATCTCCAAGATACATACCTGGTCTTTTGCGGACGGCTTCCAATCCTTCGAGTACTTGGATGCTGCCTGCATCGTAACTTTCTGACATAATTTTCATCTCTTTTTGTTGCCAAGAATTATGGTTATGTCCGGCGTTTAAGCCAGCGGCGGATTTGCCATTCTTCTAACTGTTAAAGATGGCCGACGGGGGTATGTAAACATACCCCCATAGAAGCCTCCCGTGTGATGTTTATGATAGACAAAAATAACACCCATTTTGACATAATCTACCCCCTTCGAAAGAACGTCTACAGCCGTGAGCGTTAAGAACAGGTCCCCAGTCGAGTGCAATATGCCTGAACCTACAATTTGCGTTGCGCTTGACTCTACGACCGTTAAAGCAATGGTCGACGAAGCCGCACGAGCCTCCACTGCAGGCGCAGACATCGTCGAAATCCGTTTCGACAGACTTTACCTCTCCAAACCAGCACCCGTAGAAGTCGAACAAGAAGATGGAGAGACCAAATCGGTTATGCCACCCGAATCAGAATGGTCAATAAACGATGCATCCTCCTTAGACGCTGAGGCTTCGATACAAAAGCTGAAAGAATCAATTGGAATTCCTGTCATCTTCACCAACCGCCCCGCTCGCGAGGGTGGCTTTTTCCCAGGTACTGAAGAAGAACGAATTGAAGTGCTTAAACAAGCAATTGCTTCAAAGGTCAGTTGGATTGATATCGAAACCTCCATCGAAGAAGCTGAATTCAATGCTTTGAATGAAGGCGCTAAGAAGGCAGGATGTAAGATCATCCATTCATCACATGATATCAACGGAACCCCAAATTCAGAGGATATCGCAGCTTATGTTCGAGAGAGAAGTGAAACTTCAGACATGGTCAAATTTTGCTCAACCGCACATTCACACCTCGATGCATTACAGATTGTTGATGCAGCAATCGACCTGAAAGGCGAAGGACACGAATACAGCCTCATGGCAATCAACAGTGGCGGCGATTGGGCTCGAATCCACGCACCGGTTTTGGGCGTCTCAATGGTCTATGCAACTCTCTCTATGGAACATCGCATCAGCGATAAGGGCCTCATCAACGTTCGAGACCTCAGAGACGCATGGACGCTTCTTGAGTATTGAGCAAATCTACTCAGGATTTTTGTTCCAAAGAAGGCATCAGTTGTTGCCCTTCAGTGATGTTTTGTTCCAGTCCAGCATTCATATATCGCTTGTTTACGATAAGTGGTGCCATCACTATAGCCATGAAGAATACTAAGAACGCCAAAGAAACAGTCCAGTTTGGCAAGACAATGGAACGTTCAACAGTTGAGATCGATATGTC
The DNA here is from genome assembly GCA_009887135.1 of Candidatus Poseidoniales archaeon. Classification (GTDB taxonomy): domain Archaea; phylum Thermoplasmatota; class Poseidoniia; order Poseidoniales; family Poseidoniaceae; genus MGIIa-L2. The sequence continues at coordinate 48,143 of QXYA01000101.1, read as the reverse complement.
AGCTACGACGACTTTGTTTTGGACAGGAGCATCTCCTCTGTGGGAATTGTCCCAAGTATCGATGACGATGAAGAACTCTTCATACACTGTCCCAGAGAAGAGAGAACTGTAGACTTCAGGACCATCTAATGAGACGCTCATAACGACAGAATCTGTGGAATCATAAGCATGAACATCCCGGTATGTTTTCCAGCCCGTCCATTCAAAGGCAGCCCATTCAGGAGATGTTTCAGCAACAAACTCCTCTGAACTTTGGCTTTCTTGCCTAAACCATTTGTCAATGCTATCGCTATGCATCCTCTGATATGAACCCTGATATGATTCGTAATTATTTGTGGTCATAAGATACACATCGGCCTCAGCTGGCACGAGTTGATCGCCGATTAGACCTTGAATTTCGACACAAATCGTCGTTCTATGAGTGCTCGATAGATTGACGCGAATTGCCCCTACGCTATCGTTTCCAACCTTGATTGTTGTAGCAATATTCGATTCAAATTTATCAAGGGCAACATCGGAATGGTAGTTCATGTACATGTAAGGCTCTTCTGGAACATCTGTAGAATCCTGTTCTGGGTCATCTTGGGCAGCAGAGCGGCCTTGACCCTTGCGACCATCTTCATTGTCTTCAAATCCAAAGTCATCCCATCCCCATGAATCGTAAAATGGAACTTCTGCATGACGAGAAATTGTTTCATTCCAAACGATTGGAGACAGATCCCCTCCGCAATCATCGATTGCTGCTGAAGCAGAACCAATTGGTTCAACTCCGTACATGTCACTGAAGAACGGTGCAAAGAAAACAATCAACAAGAATGCTGCTTTTCGCTGGTGCACTGTTATTCCCCTGTTCATTCGTTGTACGGTCGGTTCATGAGGTATTCGATTACTCACGTCGGCGCAATGGCCGGATGTATCCGCTTTCATCGCTCTTCCTTTCTTGCTTTGACAGAATCTTTGGAGCAGGCGGCGGAGTGTGATGATCCATGCCGAGCAATCCCCCATCATCAGCATGTTCAACTTCATAGGTTTCCGCACTTTGCTTGGCTTCTTCTTCGAGTTCATTTGGCTGACGCATTACGAGCCAACCGAGAATTAATGCAGCAATAATGAGAGCGATAAAGCCGAGTGCGTCTCCGCCAGCTTCACCCATCCAAGATTTCCATTCATCCCAACTGAAGTCCGATAATGAAGGATCAGCGTCTTGTTCAGGGAGGACTGTGAAATCCTGTTTTGCTACAACACAAATACCCATTCCGTCACAAACACGAACCTGGACAGTGACTTCTCCGGGGGTATCCCAACTCATTGTCGTAAGTGTAGCCAAGGAGTTTGTCGAAACATACCAATCATTCTCTGAATCACCATCTTCATCTTTGTCGAAAGAGAGGTCCTCTTCCCATTCGATTACCAAATCATTACTAATTGTTTCATCTCGGTCAGTATTGGAACCATCAAGAACATCTAGGTCTCTATAGAAGACGAGGTCGGCAAGAGATTCTGAATCGGTTACATTAACAACGACCGCTGTAGAATAATCCTCATAGATTTCATCAGGAACATCAATTCCACCAATCACAGGAGCCGCATCAACATGGACTTGGAACTCCGCTCGAGTTACATCCCCTGTCCCAAATGCATCCCTGACAGTTAGTTTAACTGTGTAAAGGCCAGCCATTTCATAGGCGTGCCAAGGCATTGGGTCATGTACAATAGGGGTTGCATCACCAAAGTCCCATGTATATTCCAGCAGGCCGTTCCAATCAGGAGATTCTTGCTCAAGAGGTACGTACTTACCTTCGAACTTCTGGTCACCGTCTCTGGTTCCACTTGAATCGAAGTAGAGCAAAGCTCCAGGAATTGCGATGTTGACTCCGTTCTCATCAAATGTTCTTGACCATTGATCTGGAAGTCCATTCTCAGGGAAGACATCCGAGTCCATCAAAATACTTCCATTGACCCAAGCATCTAAAATCTGTAATTCAATGATTGGAAGAGGGTTTGCAACGATGACAATGATGACTCTTGGCGTACTTTCTTCTCCATTTTCATCCGTAACAATGAGGGTTACAATACGTTCACCTGGTTCGGTAAAAGAATACGCTGGAAGTGTTTTGTTGCTGAATGTCCCATCCGGGAACGACCAATTAAACGACACATCGTTGTAAGTTCCCGTCGTACCATCGACGTCGAAACTTGTTCGTCCGTCGAACGTATAAGGGACATTGACCTTTGCGTTTTCAGTAAGGAAATCAATCTGAGGAGACCCTGTCGCCCCTGATTCTTTGACAATATATTTAGCCACAGGCAATTGATTTACAACATTCACCTGAAGTTGTGCAGAGGAGATACCACCATCCTCGTCAGTGATTATGACTGAGATGTTTTTGATCCCAGGTAAATTCCAAGCAGGAGATGGATAGATTGATGCTGAATTTGTGGTTGCGAAGTCATCTGAGCGATCAACGTCAATACCATCCAAATTAACTCCACCTTCAAAATTCCATTCTAGTGTAAAATTCTCGCCATCATCGTCGGTAAAGACATCCGGCATTGGCAGAGGCGTGTAGGTGTAAGTCGTCAAAACATCAGAGAAAATCTGATATGGCAATCGATTGTTAACAATAATTTGAATCGTTTTCTGACCAATATTTACTCCATCAGAGACAGTCAGGATGAGATTAAACGTTTCATTCGCCCCCTCGACATCGCCCCATTCATGGTTCGAAGAATACAGTCCTTGGCCACTACTAGTAGAAGTTCCATCGCCCCAGTCCCAATCAAATTGAAGGAATTCGAGTGGAACGTTGTCACTTGTTTGATATGCAGAAAAGACAATTCTTTGATTTGTTAGAATCTCAAGCGAGGTGTCAACGACAATATTGTTGACCGTAATAATCGGAAGAGGTTCGCTATTGTCAGTTATGTTCACGACGTTCACGTCGAGTTCTGACCAAGTACCCCCGATATCCATAATTTGTAGAGTCGTATTGTATTCACCCACTTGTGAGAAGTATCGAAGAGGTGAACGTAGGCCAGAGGATATGTTGTCTCCAAAATCCCATGCGTAAGCGACTGGAGCGTCAAAGTAAGGGAGTGTATTATTGTCAAGCGAAAGACCCCATGCATCAAATCCATCCCCAGTAAACTGGATTTTCTCATATGTTTGACTCATGTTTGTGGAGACCGATCCGTTGGCAACTGGAGCCATGTTTCCTAAAGCTTGAGGCGATGTAGTTTCAGTGTCGAGAACTGCCCCTAACATATCCTTCATTGTGAACTCAAACGTGTATTGATCTGATTTACGAGCGGTGAAATACGCATCCTCAGGAACATAGACTCCTCCACCGGCTTGTACTCGTGTAGAGGTCGAATCGACGATTGTTCCGTTGCTATCACGTACGGCAATTTCAACATCAAGATCTTCAAAGAACGCATTTGACAAAATCGAGTAGTTTGCTTGAGCGGTGTCGTCAACACCGTCCCCATCACGATCACTCAGGGTCGTTCCGTTGAGAATCATTGTCGCAGGTGATGTGATTCGAGCAGCTTCGATATCGATTGTACCTTGTGGGTACGAAGGTCCGCAGGAGGTGTAATCACAGTCGCCGATTGTGCTTGCGTACCAAACGATAGCGTGAACCTCATCCGTAAGATTGCCAAATCCTTGAATCAAGCCTGTTGCTACATTGTTGGAGAAATCTAAATCTTGGACAGACCAAAGACCGTCTGCGGTTGATTTGTACACAAGTACACCATCAAAGTTCGATACATCTGACGTGACTCTAAGCGTTAGCGGAGCAGGTGAGGACCCACCCGGAGTGAACTGGAACGATCGAATGCCCCAACCTTCCATTGTATGGCCGGTGGAACTCCAAGGAGTGGCCCAGTTTGAGTTGGTATCAGCAGGCTGGATTCGACAGAATGTACTCCCCCCGCAAGAAGGGTTGAGCACCAAATTAGAGTATCCATAAATTCCTTGATCAGAATCAATGGTAGCAGCGATTGAAAAGTTCGCAAATATTTCCCCCATGGTTCGGCCAATTTTCCCAGCCTGACCGGACACTGGAGAGAGTGCTAAATTTTGAACCCCTAAACCACCTGTGGCTGAATCTTGAACAAGTTGTCGTATTGCTGGGCCACCGCCTAGATGATCTGCCAAGTACATGGTGAACATGAATCCAGCACCGTAGTCAGCATTCCTTTGATTCCACCATCGTACACTCAGGTCTGATGCTTGAGTCCATCCGTTAAGATGGCCTGCAAGCGTGCTGTCGGCTCCGAAGCAGAGATAGATGGCTACGTCTGCGTTTCCTTCATCAATCCACAAGTTTTCATATGGATCTTGAGCATTGTGAAGAAGATGTTGGAGTTCGTGTGCAATAATCGATTTGCCCCAGTTTAGAGTGATGTCAGCAAAATCAACATACACAACGTCTCGGGTTGGCGCAGTACCTGGAGAGAAGTAGCCACCAATATTGTATGCCCCATCAATGTCATAAACGACAATCTCAACTTGACAATTGTTGTCATTGTCAGGAGGCGAAAGGCCTCTACCGTCCCCGTAGTCTTTACCGAAGTAGGTCGTCATTGTGGGGTAGATAGTCTGATCCCACGTGGAGGCCAGATTCTGTAAAACAGTGGAGGAAAGAGTCCTGCCTGATTGTACGAGGAAAGCGACGCTACTGGTTGTTTTAGCAACATAAACATTGGTTGAACCGCCAGAGATTGGGACTGTCAGGGTATCTCCGACGACGTGCTGAGTGCAGGTGGCTCGCGCCATGGAAGGGCGGTACTCGATATCATCGACTCCAGGACGCCCTTCTTCAATCCAAGCTTGCTTGATGAATGATGTTGCAGATACCACTGGAATGTCCTCGTCTATCAGCAGATATTCGGAACCGTGGGAGGTGTCGAACAAGGACAGGTCGCCGTAAACAACTCCCATCTCCGATTCAATTTCAGAGGGTGATGTGTCTTGCTCATTTGCTGCAGCCTGACCAGCAACAGAGGCCAGCATAAGAGCAACGAGAAGGATGGCTTTAGTGGAGCGTCGTTCGGACATTAAGAAATCACCAGAATTTGTGATGCAGCATCACAATTACAGGTATGAAAATGAGGTATTTAATACCCCGCGTCCGTAGCATCACCATAATGCCACGAAAATCTATCGCAATTTCATTTATTTTGGTTATTTCATTCTCGATGCTTAACCCTGTTAATGCCGATGAAATCGAGGACGAAGGGACGCTAGAGAGCATCTTGAATTGCGAAGGAATTGAATCCCTCGAATTTGATGGATTAGCGGCGAACCAATCTGTCTCGTTTCAAGTCGGACTTGGCCCAAGAATACCCGGAAGTAACGCTTCAAATAACCTGTTGAATTCCTTTATGGAAAACAACACAGCATGGAATTGGACCCTCGACAAACACCCTTACCTAGATACGAATCTAACCAATCTACATGGAATCTATACTCCAGAGAGTAATGTTACCGACTTGCCAGTTGTCGTCCTTGCTGCACATTACGACTCAAGGGACCGTGCTGAGCGCGATGAAGATCAAAATCGGACTGATGAACCCATTCCTGGAGCAAATGATGGAGCAAGCGGTGTTGCGGTTCTTTCTGAATTGGCAAGAATCGTGCCAACACTTGGCCTTGAACATGAGGTCTGGATTTTACTCACTGATGCAGAGGACCAAGGCGTCGTACCACAGATGCTCGGTGCAAAAGCTTGGGCCCAAGACCGTACGCAAGAGGAAATCAATTCCATACATGCCTTCCTTCTGGTTGACATGATAGGAGATGCTGATTTACAGATTAACCGGGTGTATCCTCCAAAAGTCGGCCTATCAGAGACCGACAGACTCTGGGACGCAGTAGATGGATTAGCATCATCTCTTGGATTGGTAAAAGATGTTGCTGCATGCGACGGTAGCCTTGGAATAGACATTGTCAATACGAACGTACTTGATGGCGTTATCGATGACCATGTCCCAATGCTCGAAGTAGGCATTCCTGCGATTGATCTCATCGATATTCGCTTCGGCCCAAATGCAACAAAATGGGGCGGATATTGGCATACTCATGAAGATACACCTGACAAAGTTTCTGCTGAATCGTTAGCACATGTAGGACGTATACTCGAACTTGGCCTCCGCCAAGGGTCCTGGCTGAATGAAGAGAACGAAACCCTGAATGAAGATACGGATAATAAAACCAAACAATCAACTGAACTAAGTATTATCTATCCAATCCTTGCCTTTACTTTTATCGGAGCGAGTTTACTCACTTTCGGGTTATTACACGGAAGCGTACGTTTCAAACGATAGGAAGGTATAGCGCGGATATACCCCGAGAGCGCTATTATCCGCGCAATGGAATGCTGAGGCTTTGAAATGGACATTAACGAACGACGTGATGCTCTACGTGCACGTGTTCGTAAAAAATTGGACGGGGACGATGATCTCCCTGAAGAGGATGATCTTGTTGTTCAAGAGCAAGAAATTACAATGTCAACAACTCAGAACGAGGATCTTCTGTTCATCGAAGACAAAAATGGGTTACTTGCCTTAGCATCATCCCTCATATTCATCGGCAGCGTTCTGGGGATTATCACTGGATTACTCCTGCTCCAAGGGAACCCTACAGACCTACTTGGAAACACGCTTGAGGTAGATGATGTGATTGATGTAAGAGGAATTGTACTCGAATCCGAATCAGGAGATTCAATTGAAGGAGTAAGTATTGAATTGCTTGAAATCGGCAGCAATACAATCTTACAAACTGCGACTACCAACAGTTACGGATATTATGAATTTGAAAATGTCGTGCCTGAACCACACATAATACGGGTTACATTTGAAGGATACCAAACTGTTGAACGGACAATTAGTGCAACAAATGTCAATCAGGATGCATTCACACTTACTGCTGGTGAAGGCTTAGTCCAAGAAGATGAGACAACCTCCCGTTCAGGTTGGACACTTGAAAATGCAGTTGCTCTTTCGACTGGAATCGCCTTAGTCACAATCGTAGCAGGCGTAGTTGGTCTATACTCGGCTGTTGGTGCTAGAAATCAAAAACGGTATAGAAGAACGCAGTATTTTGCAGGAATCGCCCTGCTAAGTCGTGGTTTCATCGTGTTTGGCCCGTTCTTAATCCTCTGCGGCATGGGTCTTATGGTCTTGGCAAAGGACGAGTTTGACCAGCCAGAGGTGGAATAGGTTGTACCTTATCACCGTTGAAGGCGGGGATGGCTCTGGAAAAGGAGAAGCAGTTCGAATCATTGCTGAATTACTCAACCAGTATCCTTTCAGTGATGTTCATTTGACACACGAACCCAGACGACATAGTGAACTTGGGAAACTTGCACTCGAATCGGTGAAAATCGGTAACAAAACCCCGTTGCAAGAAGCAGGGCTCTTTGCTGCAGATCGGCTTGACCATTCTCACACATGGATCCGGCCTAAACTCGAGAAGGGAGAAGTTGTTGTCTCGGATAGAAATATTCATTCTTCGCTGATTTACCAAGGCGTAGTAGGTAACTTAGGAGTAGATACTGTTTGCAGTATTAATGCAGCTGCAATGATCCCTGACCTCGTTGTTTGGATTGATTGTGACCCTGACCGAGCAATAGATCGGATTAAACATGCTACGCTTCGTATGAGTAGTGAGAAACAAGAGTATTTTGAAACTCCTGAGATTCAAAGAACCATTCGGAAAGGATTCAATGACCTTTTATCAGGAAAAATAGCTGTAACCGCTCCATTTGACAAATGCTGTGTTGTTGGGCCGATTTTGAATGAAGGAGGCCTTGATGAATTACGGCAAAAACTCCGAGCCGAGTTAAGGACTTTTTTCAATCGACGACCTGCTCCTTTAAACGTCGATTCCGACCAAGTAGACAGGTACTTACTCGATAAACTCGCCCACGATGTTCAACAACAGACTCGGCTTCCAGGGGCACCTATGGAGAAAACCTCAGTTAACATCGGATGGTTATCAGGGAGATCTCCCTCGCAGTGGATGCAATATGCAGAAGACTGTTGGCGATCTGAGGAAGCGAAGGCATTTGATGTCCCAAGCAACCCATTTGCACGTTCCTGTTGGTCGGTGCTAGGAACGCTTTCTTTGATGGCTGGTTCTTGTGAAATCCCTCGTTTACACAAGTCACTTGGACCTCATCGAATGGTTACAAGACGCCACACACAACGTCTGGTAAAATGGCTTGAAGAAACAAATTGGATTCATCGGCAACAGAATCACATTCCATTCGCAGAGGGCCAGGTATTCAAATTAAGAGATTCAATGATTGGATTTGCTCGATTGACATTAGCGATGTGGCCCCTCAGGACCCCTCTTTCGAGTTGGAGAAAAAGTAACCCAAATAAAAAATGGGAAGACGGACTCGATGAAATCCTGCATAGTATGCAGCAAGGGCAGGCTAAAAAGACTGTAGAGAACATCATTGAACGATTAAAAATATTAACGAGCGGTCACGAAAACTGTCCAGTTCCAGAAAACAGTGAACAGTTGCTTATTTGGTGGTCAATGCCACCTCCTGATCATTCTTCTTCAACCTCTTGAGTTCGTTGGAATCGAACATTTCCAGGAAGGCGAACATCTCCCGCTCTATCGAATCGGTTCGGCCGTGCACTGTAAGCAGCTGCAAAGAAAAGCCCCAAAACAAAACCAAAGGGTATGCCCGTTGTTAATCGGAGAAATGCCGTTGATTCACGGTCTGTCAAGAGTTGGGTAAATCCATCGATGGCAAGTGGTAGCACACAAAGAGCTCCAATTCCAATAAACATGAGCGTCCTTCTATTTTTAATATACACATCAGTCATATATTGATCAGGCAAGACCGAAAGGAAAGTATCTCTAAGCGTCCACCGATTTACACCCTTACGTGAATAGATGAATCCACCGAGAGCCAATCCGGCAAATATTCCAACATCCCTCACACACACTGGCATTTGATTACCATTTATCGACCATGATCGTTCATGTTTTTGATGACAATTCAGGTCTCCAAAGGCATAGATTGAAGCACTGTAAAAATCCAAATCAGTCCATGTGAAATTTTGCCCATCGTCGTTGTGGTAGTCCAGAGCATTGGCTCTCCCAGATAAGTCGGTAATCGTATCTGGTTCCGAAATGAGTGGGGCAATGAAAAAGGAAATGAACAGAAAGAAGCTTATCCCTCCTATCCAAAGCCCAGCCTTCTTGTCTCTCGACCTTGAGTTGAGACCATTACGCTCCATGTTCCGATGACAAAGAAACCGCCTTTAATTCTTGAGTTCATCGACGGTTTCTTTTCATTGGACATCTTGGGCGTGTTATGACTGAACAGGCTACTGAGCGAGTTGGCCTTTGGCTTGGCCTCCAAGCAGGTGGTTTTCTAGGCCTGTATTTTGGATTCAGCCTCGCTTTGGTTTCAGCACTAACCCGTCCAGATGAAATTTTGCGACTCGTATACTTCATGGTCTTACCCCCATTCATTGGAAGTATTCTTCTCGGACCTTTTTTGGCAAGAAGAGTTAGGCCAGTCATCTCAAAAATACCTCCATTTAATCGAGTTCTTGATGCCGTAAAGGGATTGGATGAAGGGCAAGGAAAGTGGAGGGCTTTGAGTCATATTCGTAGTGATGGTAGGACTGTTCGCCTAGATCTCCATGACTCAACAAGAGTACAAGAGATTCTCTTAGCAACACTACCCTTAGTTGATACTTTTCCGATACGTTACATTGTGGGGAGAGGCATCCCGGCAAGCCGGCAACCTCGGTTACGGCCGCTTGTGCTTGAGACTATAGATGGGCAATTCTCAAAAACAAGACAATCAAGATTCACATCTGCCATCGAGGTTGGACCGGAATTATCCGAGGAACTGCGTAATCAGAGGAAAAAAATCAATCGATTATTGACCATCTTCTTGCCAATTGCAACATTTCTTGGATGGCTAGAAATGCGATAATACATCAACCGATATAGCCGATTCACTTAATTCATAGTGTGCTTAGATAAATCCATGCGGGAAGCTAGTTTTTTCTGGAAACGCGACCGCTTGGGGGCAATTGAGATTGCTCCATTGCTCGATGTTGCAGAACGAATTGAATTCCTTTCTTACATCAATAGAGCCCCAAAAGACATCCAGTGCTTATTGAAATTTCATCTTAAAGAAGGCGTAAGTATTTCTGACATAGATTCACTTGATTTCCTTGAGGTAATCGACGTGATGCATGAATCCACAAAACCAGAAGAAGGGCATCTCATAATCTGCAGAATAATTCATCCGCTTTCAAACCTCAATGCTCGAACAAAAGGCACCTATGCAGTGCCTGGTTCACGATTAGATGAAAGCGGTCTCACATACATTATACAAGGACCTTCGTTGAAGTTAAGACTCATGTCTGGAGTTATGCGCTTAATGTCGAAACCTGATCGTACAAGTGCAAGGAACCTAAATCTTACACCTCAGAAATACGAAACGATCCTCTCTGAAAAGCAACTGAAACTCGCCAAATTCGCTTATGATAATGGCTATTATGACCTTCCAAAAAGAATCAAGATTACTGAACTATCAGAACAAATGGGTTTAGCAAGAGCAACTGTATCCGAGCATCTAACGAAAATAGAAGGGATTCTGATGGATGATATTTTTTCTTCTATGACCGATGTCCGCTTGAGTCCCGAAGATGCACGAAGCATCGTTCTTAGCATGGAGATAGATATGCAAGATACAGGGATGACAACAGAAGGTTTCGAATCACTTATTCAAAGAATGAAAGATAACATTGAACTTGAACTCGAACAGAATCCTGTTGAATTCAATGAGATTGACTCATCTAAAAATCCAGAAGAGATTCTAAATGAGCTTCGAAACGACATCGATTAGTCTCCTCATGTTTTTACGTAACAGATTGGTGTGATTATCATGGATGGGATACACGAACTCCTCAATCGGATTGAAGATTCGGGGATGATCGTACCCGAAGAGGTCCGAGAAGCGATGTGTTCACTTCACCTTGAGCAATTTACATCCTATGATTACGATTGCTTTTTCCACGACCGGCCAGTTGTTTTTATGGAAACAAAAAACGGTGGTGTTAAGACCATTTCTGCACCACATATGATCGTAACATTGTTACATCAACTCGAATTATCGAAAGGTCAAGAAGTTCTTGTTCTCGGTTCGAAAGGTGGATATCTAGCAGCTTTGATAGCCACAATCCTTGGAGAAGAGGGTCGAGTACTCTTACTCGACCCATCAGAAGAAATTATCCGCCATACTGCAAAAGCCCTCTCTGGTTGGCCAACAATAGACGTACGAACAATCGAAGCGGTCGAGGTGGCTCCGATTGAAACACCAGGTGATTTGAATCGCATCGTAGTAACAGGAGGGATTCCAGATATCCCACTATGGATGAAAGAACGAATTGTGGAAAATGGCTTTGTAATCGCTCCAATAGGCGAACATAGAAACCAAGAGTTGATGAAAATCGAACGTCAAGGCGACGAACTACACCCCACTTCCTTGGGACCAGTCTCTTTTGGTCCAGTTAATATCATCGAAAGTGAACCACAGCCGTTAACGGCATTGGAAATTGTTGATTTGATTGAAACATTGATCGAAACCTGTCAAGAGATGGAATTGTGCGGCCCTAATGATTTATATGCACTCGGGGAATTAGCGGACCAACTTCGTCTTATGGAGCACACTGAACATGAAAGGTTGGAAGAATTTATTGTTGAAAATATGCAACAATTTGTCCATCTATGGCCCATGATTCAGTTGATGTTAGCGCCATCGCTTGCCAGACCAGGTGATATTGATGGCGATGATCAACCTTCTGGACCAACTTTTGATGAATTTAAGCCCTGAGTGATATACATGGCAGCCTCTGTACAGTCTACGATTGCTAAACTTAAGCACAAAGACATTCGCCAGCGTAGAAGGGCTGTACGTGTCTTGTTCGATTCAGATATTCACGAAAGCGTAGAGGCTTTTTCTAAACTTCTCAATGACAAAGATATCTGGTTTAGAAATAAGGCCATCGAAGCCTATCGAAGATGGGCTCCTAAACATGCCCCTCATCTGCTCATTGAATTGGCTAAAAGAAAAGAAACCGATGGTCATAAGTGTGTTTCCTCGGTTTTACGAAATATTCAGGATCTAAAACTGGCAGAAGAATTAGCGCGCCTTTTACTTCTAAGCGATGATTCAATCGTGAAAAGAAATGCTTCAGTCTATCTAATTGACAATGAATTTTCAAGCAGTGAAGAAGAAGAAATATTTCTGAGTTCAAAGGATCCTGTAATCAAGTCGGCCTCTCTCGCCATCACTAATGACATTCCATCCCTACAAGATGCTCTCAACGACTCACATCCCGATGTTCGAAAGCAAGCAGGAATTCGTATGCTTGAAATGAACCTCAGTAAAGAAGAAGAATCTCTCTTGAGTACAGCGATATCAAATGATACTGCACTATGGAAATTAGCAGTCCCTAAAGCAATGAAAGAAGAGAGTGAACACCTTATTTCTCTCGCTAAAGGGTGCACAAATTCCCAACGTAGATTCTTCGTTGCGAGTATGAGAGAGCACATACATGAAGCAGATGACAACCGAATAAACACACTTCTTGCTGAGGATTGTACTTCAGTAGTCTCGCGCTGGCTTGTTGGGAGGAATGATTCCAAAAGTGATGTCCTCCGCGAAACCCTGCTGTTCGATGAACGTGTGGACAGTATCGACAAGTCGAGGATGTTAGAACGGATTTTACATCGACAAAATGAGGTGCTTGTCCAAGAACTGGCACGAAAAGTTCTGGACCAATCTTCTGACGAAGTTGTTCTTAGTGCAGCGCGAAACCTATCAACCGTAACCGATGAACCCTCATCATGACAGAGTCAGGTATCACCTTCACAGTCGATGCGACACAGCCTTCTCACCAGAGACTCAAGGTTGCAATACAGATCCAAGCGCCGTTTTCAAAGTCAAAATTAACACTCTCCTTTCCTCGATGGGTTCCCGGATCATACTTCCTTCGCGAACCAATTCAACATGTCACCAACTTATCAGTCAGTGATGATTCAGGAAATGCATTGACTTTTTCGAGAAAAGAAGTGGATTCAATTGTTATTTCAGATGTACAATCCTGCAAGTCTGTAACTGTGGAATATCAACTCCTAGCTGTAGATTTATCAGTGCGTTCCAATCATTTTGATGAGTCACATCTCCATATGATGCCTCCCTTTACTTGGTTTTTGCCGACATCTGGCATAGAAGATGAACGAATGAACTTTCAGCATTCAATTCAATTCAAACTTCCAAAAAGTTGGACGGTTACGACTCAACTCGATAAGATTGAACTGGAAGAAAACAATGACATGAATATTCATATCTATTCAGCAAAAAATCGTGATGATTTACTCGATGGAATCGCAGAATGTAACTCAAATTCTGTCATCGAAACCACCATCGATGGAATAAGACATACACTTGATATTTGGGACGCTGGTGGAAAAGAACCACATCCAGTCATGGTGGAACGATTTATTCATGACATGAAGAGGATCGTCAAGGAGCATCATGCATTATTTGGCATCATTGAAGAGGACTATCACACGATTTTACATTTGACGGGTGGACCACGCGGAGGACTTGAACACATGAACTCTCAAACCTCAATGGTTCCAAGAACTTCATTGCAACCAGGTAATATCGAAGAATATAGAGATTTAGTGAGTCTCTTTAGCCACGAATATTTACACAAGTGGAACGTAAAGCGATTGAGACCAAAGAAATTCCTTGATTATGATCTTCAGCGAGAAGTCAACTCTGACCTCTTATGGTGGTTTGAAGGTACGACATCATGGCTTGGAGACATTATCTGTTTGCAAAGCGGTGCATGGAGTAAAGAGGATTATTTTGCAGACATGAAAAGGAAACTAAAACGACATCATTCCCGAAGTGGAATTGATTCTCAATCACTTTGTGAAGCAAGTCATGAAGCATGGATACACCTCTATAGAGGGCATGCCTACTCGAGAGAGACTCAAATTTCATACTACTTAGAAGGCGAATTATCTATCTTTGCACTTGATGCAGAACTTCGTAAGAGGTCAAATGGAGAATCAGGAGTCTGTGATCTCATGGCAGAACTCTATCATAAGCACAATATTAATGTGGAGCAGAAAGGTGATAGAGGAATACAATACAGGGATATCCGAAAAGCCTTGACATCGCTACGAGGGGGGAGAAGACTTGGCACCTTCCTTGACGAACTTACCACCAAAAAAGGAGTCCTAGATTTAGATCAAGCATTCGCTCTTTTTGGTATTCCATATGAATCAAGTAAAGCAAGAGAGCGTAAAGATGGAACTGAGAAAATTGCATGGAAGGAATTTGAACAAGGTTGGCTTGGAATTAACTTACGTAATCAAAACAACAAGCTGCTTGTATCATCACATCTCCAAGGATCACCCGTGCGCGAGCATTTACAAGTTGGAGACGAAGTCATTGCAATAAATGATCAGCGAATTACCTCTTCTGAACAACTAAAAACTGCACTTAAAGGCAATGCTGAGGAAGAGATTACCATCCTTTATTCGCGAAGTTCAATCATTCAAGAAGTAAACGTGACTCCAATAAATGAGCCGAAATCCCCAACTGTTTCTGCTTGTGACGGAAACCGATTCTGGAAAGCGACTACTCGGACTCTTCAGAAGTCGTAGGACTGAGAAGAGACAACCGTTCCAGAGAAACATGGATTGGTGGTAAATAATCTGCAATCCGATGACGTGTTGTTTTTGGTGGATACAAATGATCTGACAAAGCCATGTCTATGACGTCCTGTTTGGTGATTTCTTCGAGCTCTGAAGCTGGCCACAACTCAATGTCGATTGATTCATTCTCAAAGTAATCGACAACAATCACAGGTATTCGAGCAAGTTCAAGTCGCATTGCAACAGCGTGTCGATGATGGCCATCAAGAATTACTCCAGTTGCTTTGTCAACGATTAGGGGTTTTGTGAATCCATTCCATCGAAGAGTCATATCGAGAAGCTTTTTCATGTTTTTAATTTTGATTTCTTCGTGAGGTTTGAGCCACTCGAGAGGAACAAGTCGCACATCAGATTCATCCCAAGCCATGACATTGCCAATCAAATTCAGAGGATAATGCTTTTTCTTACTTGAGCAACGGGTAACATGAGGGAGATGTGTGGAACCGACAAGTGGCATTGATGCAAAACCTCTCACTCCAGAACTTATTCAGATGGTTCAAAACCTTCCATCGAGCCTGTTGGTGATTGTTGATTGGTTTGAAAAACAAGGTCATTCTGTTTGGATTGTTGGTGGAGCAATACGAAACGCATTGCTTGAGATACCCATTGTTGAATATGATTTAGCAACCACAATGGTTCCTGATAAGATGAAGACATATCCTGAAATGATCCCTACTGGTGAGAAATTTGGTACGATCACATTTCGTTCAGAAGGTGATTTTTATGAGATTACTACGCTTAGAACTGAGAAAGGATATGGTGATGGAAGGCGACCGGATGAAGTTGAATGGGGACTTTCTCTTTCTGTTGATTTATCTCGCAGAGATCTCTCCATGAATTCGATGGCTTTAGATGTCAACAAAGCCGTTTATTATGACCCTTATGGGGGCTTTGAAGACCTGCAAAGAAAACGGATATGCGCAGTAGGTGAACCAAAATCAAGACTTTCTGAAGATGCATTACGAATTCTACGAACGTATCGTTTCATGGATCAAGGTGATGCAGGTGTTTGGAAACCTGAACATGGCCTAGCCAATGCTTTAAGGTCGACAAGAAGTATGCTTTCAAAGATAGCTGTTGAAAGAGTTTGGGCAGAATTAAAACGCATCCTCATAGGAAAAAACGCTTCGATAATACTTCAACAAATGGCTGATGATGGTATCCTTCGACAAATCTTTAATTTCGACTGGATGTTAGATGATTATCGAATTTCTTCACTCGACTTGCTTGAAGGTGATGATGTACTCGATAGGCTTGTCATACTCTTCCGTGGCACACCCATTACAACCTGTGAGGACGCAGCCAGAACTCTCAAACTCAGCAATCTGGAAAAGAAAACACTCATCTTCCGTCACCTCTGCTTAGGCCATATTCCAGAACTCTTGGATTCAAGTTTGCGTATTCACAGACATGTTCTAGGAGATTGGGCAGAGCAACATCTTCGAATTGAAGCCCTTTTCGCACCATTAAATCAAGGTGGACATTCCAAGGAAGACATTCAGGAACGTATTTCTCGGAACGAAGCCTTGGTTACAAGCCGAACATCCAAATCCTTAGCCACAGGTGAATGGATAATGTCTCAAACCCATGTGCAACAAGGTCCAAAACTCGGGGCACTGAAGAACTGGTTGCATCGTGAACAGATTGCTCGGAATCTAACTGACCTAGATCAAATTGAAACCCTTCTATGCACCTTATCCTGGCATGAGGACGAGTTCACTCATTGGCCAAAACTTCAATTCCCGTAGGAGGCAGTTTGATACCATACGACGAAATGGGGTGAATGAGTACTATGTCTGCTGCTAAGAATATGGTTCAAGAAAAAATGCGTAATCACATCAAACAAATGGTTTCTACGAACCCAATGATCGGGCAATTGAATGAACAATTCACAAGTTGGTTACTTGGATCAGGACTGACTGGAGCAGAGATTGCAAACACAATTGATTCAAATAACGACGCTGTGATTCAACCTCATGAACTCTCTGCTGCATTGGAAAAGACAACTGGAACATCACCTCCTGCTTGGGTTATCAATGGCTTACTGACGCTTCTTGATTCTGATAATGACAAAACGGTTACAGTTGGCGATTTATTCACCTATTTTGAGCAGATTGGATTACCTCTCGGAATCCCAGACCCTGCTGAGACTGCTCGAATTACTGCAGAAGAGGAGGCTGCTCGATTTGCCGCTGAACAAGAGGTCACACGATTGGCTGCTGAACAAAAGGCCACCCGATTGGCTGCTGAACAAGAGGCTGCTCAAATTATCGCTGAACAAGAACTTGAGAAGTCAATGCAAGAAATTGATATCGAATTAGAAGAAGTTCCCGAGGTCGTTGTAAACGAAGTGATGGAAGAAACCAAAGAAGTCGTTGAAGTTAAAAATCCAGTTCCAGCAACAACTCCTCAAAATAATCCTCTGGAAATAATCGAAGCCTTGAATTCCATGAAATTAAGCAGTGAGATAAGAGATGCTGTGGAAAAAACGACAAATAATCATCACTTTTCAGTCAAGATTGAAAAGATTGAGTCGACCATCATTGCCCCTCAGTCTTTTAAGAATGGAAAAACCATTATTGGAACACTTGTAGAGGATAATTCAGTGGAAATCGAACTTCTTTTCCAACCCGAAGCAAACGACTCTGTGAGCAGTTTTCAAATGAATCATATTGTTGAAATCAATGCTCATATTGCGAACTGGAACATCGGTAGAAAACGTCCCATTTTCTCTGTACACTCGTATGAGTACAACTGATCAGAGAAGACTTCGTGCAATAACAATACGTTGAACTTCTTGAGTTCCTTCGTAGATCTGTGTAATTTTTGCATCACGGAAAAATCGCTCTACAGGGAATTCTTTGGTATATCCGTATCCACCGTGAATCTGTATCGCTCGTTCTGAAACCCACATCGCAGTATCTCCCGCATACAGTTTCGCCATGCTCGCTTCTTTCGAATGGCGTGGGCCCCCGTGCTCGTAGTGTTGTTGCTTTGACCAGGAGGCTTTGTAAACGAGATGACGTGAAGCCTCAATCTTTGTAGCCATATCAGCAAGATAGCCCATAATCATCTGATGATGTGCGATTGGTTTACCAAAAGCCTCTCTTTCGTGAGCATAGCGAAGCGATGCTTCGTAGGCTCCTTGAGCAATTCCAAGGGCTTGTGCAGCAATACCGATTCGAGAGTTGTCCAATGCATTCATGGCGATTGGGAATCCATTTCCAGCCCCTTTCAATACATTTTCTACAGGAACCTTGCAGTTGTCAAGAATAAGCGTACAGGTATCAGACGAACGGATTCCGAGTTTATCTTCCTTTTTACCAACAGTGAAACCTTCGAAAGAAGAGTCAACAATAAAGGCAGTTGTTCCTCCATGTTTCTTGACACCATAGTCGGGATGATCGACATCTTTTGCAAACAGAACGATGATTTCAGCTTGTGCTCCATTCGTGACCCACATCTTCTCACCGTTCAGAATGTAGTGTGTTCCATCATCGGAAAGTTTTGCCTTGCAGGTCATGGCTGCTGCATCAGTACCCGCTCCAGCTTCTGAAAGTGAGTAAGCACCAACATCGCCTGCTGCAAGTCTTTTGAGGTAGTTCTCTTTTTGATATTCATCACCATGGAGTGCTATCGTCTTAGCACAGAGGCCTACGTGAACACAGTACATGACTGAGAATGAAGGATCTACTCTTGCAAGTTCTTCAACAATGATCGATTCAGATATATCATCGACTGGAGAACCACCATACGCTTCGGGAATTGTAACACCTTGGAGACCGTATTCGATGAATTGAGACCATTCCTCTGAAGGAGGGATTTGATGTTTATCTCGATGTTCTATTGTTGGAGCTAGAACTGTTTCGGCAAAGTCTCGAACCATTTCTCGAATCATGTCTTGTTCGTCTGTAGATTTGTAATCCAAACTCTCACCAATCCAATGCAAGGGCGCATCTCACTTAATGAATGTGTAATCACCATGTCACATCAGAAATAGCGATGGTTCAAATAGGAGTTGGAAGAGCCGCGAGTAGGTGACGTGACTTGGATGAAGAAGTCGTTGAATTTAACATAGCCCACAATCGTAAATATTCGATTGACCATTTATGGTACCAAGAAAAAGATGATGAGAAGATCATGGTCGGTATTAGCGAGTTTCTCGGCGTAGAAATTGGCGAAGTGCTTCGAGTGATACTCCCACAAGCTGAAACCGTTGTTGATGAAGGACAAGACATGTTCTCATTATGGACTGGTGAAGAGAAAATAGCCTTTAGCGCCCCATTCTCAGGAACAATCACTGAAGTAAACGGAGAGGTTGAAATCAATCCGGATCTCGTCAACGAATCCGCATATGACCTAGGGTGGATTCTTGTCCTCCAACCATTCCAATTGGACATGGAAAACCTACTCGAACCAGATGAGTACGTAGAGTACCTCTCTGAGATTTGAGCAAAGACGTGGAATCATGTTCGATGCTATTCAACGACTTACAGCCTCACTCAAAGAGGCCCCTGTTGTTTGGAAAGGAGACTATCCTTACTTTATCCATCCACTTACAGATGGGGTGCCCCGACTCGAAGCAGATGTATTTCAAGCAGTAGTTGACCTTGTATTCGACTCAGTGGATTGGAGTAAAATTGACTTGCTGCTTGGTATAGAGGCCATGGGCTTACCGCTCACATCTTCTCTGTCTTTGCGAACTGGATTACCACAAGTTGTTGCTCGGAAGCGTTCGTATGGTCTTGATGGTGAAATTGTCATCGATCAAAATACTGGCTATTCCAAAGGAAGTATGTATCTCAACGATATCAAACCAGGAGAATCAATTGCTATTGTCGATGATGTACTTTCGACTGGAGGGACACTTGATGCAGTCATCAAGGGTGTCCAAAGGGCCGGAGCAAGCGTCACGACTATTGTGGCTGTTGTCGAAAAAGGTCCTGGCCTTGAGATGCTCAAAAAGAAATATCCAACTATCGATATATCTTCTATTGTTCGATTAACAATGGACGGCGCAGAGATAGTTCTTCTTGATGAGGTGGTATAATGGACTTAGACAGACACGATTTCAAACTTGACGAACTAATTGGACGTATTCAGGAAAATGATCATCGCCTTGTGGCCTTACAAGTTCCTGAAGGGTTGAAAATGCAGGCATTAGAAATGATGGACGAAATTGAAACTGCTTCAAGTGCAAAAGTTGTTTTGGCTGCAGATCCTTGTTACGGGGCCTGTGATCTTGTTCACGATAAAATGCAGATGATGGGCGTGGAATTAGTCGCCCACATGGGCCACTCTCAGATGAATATCGAATCGGGTATGCCAACTCAATTTATTGACGTCACATATGATGGAGATCCAGACTTGGCTCCTGTCATTCCAATGTTGAACAAGCATCTTGCAATCGCCAAGGGACGTATGGAGAATCAAGATGTCGAGACTGACCTTTCTGAAGAAGAAGCAAAAGATCGATTTATGGATGCTGTGGGAAGAATGACTCCGCTTAAAGACACCAAATTAGGGCTTGTGGGGAGTATCCAACATCTTCACCTCCTACCTGATTTCCATGACCGTCTCGAAAAAGCAGGATATGATGTCACAATACCGATGGGTGGGGCTCGTTTAACATTCCCCGGTCAAGTTCTTGGTTGCAATTATTCCGGTGACGATGATACGATTGGGCATTACCTCTTCCTCGGAAGTGGAGATTTCCATCCGATTGGCCTTGTCTTGCATACTGGAAAACCACTTGCTATGCTCGATCCTTACTCAGGCGATGCAATTGAAATGTCCTTTGAACGTATCGAGCGCATTCTACGACAGCGATCTGGACTGATTATGTCGTGCATGGACGCAAATCGATTTGGAATCCTGATTGGAGAGAAGCCTGGACAAATGCGTCGAACACTCGCTCTTCGAATGAAAAGACTCCTTGAAAAGCATGGAAAGAAGGGATATCTTCTCGCTCTCGAACACGTTGGACCAGAGCTCATTGACTTCTATCCAGTAGATGCCTTTGTGAACACTGCTTGTCCACGTATCGCTATTGATGATGCGGTCAGGTATGCTAAACCGCTGATTACTCCTTACGAACTTGAAGTAGCACTTGGCGAAAAGAAGTGGGAAATGGGATATCAATTTGATGAGATACCCTGAGACTCTACTTTTCATTCTTGATTGAGTACGAGTGTTCAAGAACGGTTGGCGACAAGAGCCAATCAGCATGAGCGACTACCTTGATCGAATTGGTTCTGGTCTTATCCTTCTAGACCCTGGTCCGTTGGATTTTGATTTCATGCCAGAAGCGATGGTCGGGCGCGGAGAGATTCAAAGTAACCTCGCTGCAAAGTTTCATTCGATATCCCATCCAAACAGTAGTGCTAACGTTGTCATCACGGGACCAGTCGGAAGTGGTAAGACATTACTTGCTAGGACTTTTTGTCGTGATATTGAACATCATCTAAGAAATAAACGTCAGATTAGAAGCGTCCACATCAATTGTAGGAATGCAACAACAAATGTCCGAGTCGCACAACGTATTGTTCAGACATTGGATGCAGGGCATCCGGATAGAGGACTTTCAATGGGCGAGTTGCTCAACAGCCTTCGACGCCTACTACGCTCAAATGAACGACATCTGATTATTGTACTCGATGAGGTTGATCACCTGCTGCGAAAATCTGGAAACGATCTGATTTACCAACTCCTTCGTATTGATGAAGATCAGGAAGGTAGTGGGACGATTTCTCTTATTCTAATCAGTCAAGAGCAGGTTCTTGATGTACTCGAAAATGCAGTCATCTCTCGCTTTGGACACACGAACCATTTGCCGATTCCATCATATGATTACGACGGTTTACTAGCGATTACTCGTCAGCGAGCAGAAGCTGCACTGAACCCACAATCATGGACTGAAGAAATTCTCAAACTTATTGCCACTTCTGCAGCACCTTCTGGCGATGCGCGTCAAGTCATCGAATTACTCAATGGTGCTGTCGAACATGCGGAGTCTGACGGGAAATCCATGCTCGAGCCAGAACATGTTCAAACACGGGCTAAAGCCATACCTCAGGTCATGCCTGAAGATGTTCTTGATGAGTTAACAGGCCATCCGATGCTGGTTCTTTTGGGTATTTGCCGACGCCTACGCAAAACTGAATTCATGACAAGTAAAGATGTAGAATCGATGTACACGGTCGTTTGTGAAGAATACGAAGTAAAGCCTAGAAGCCACACAACAGTTTGGAAATATCTCAAAATAATTGAGGGGTTGAGCATTATTGACACTCGCGTAGATACTGTTGGTGATGGTCGTGGAAGAACGACCCATATCTCGATGCCGCATGCCCTTCCAATGGATGTTGCTGCCAGAATTGAAGGCCGTGTTGTCAAAAAACTGAACGGATGATGAACGAATCCAATGCGGTGAGGCTAAATAGGGGTCGTTTGTCGCTAAGTTGCTAGAGGAATGCTTTATGGCTGAAGGAAACTCATTTGTTGCAGTGGTCAACGACACCACAACCAAGTTGACTCGAACCACAAACGGTGGTAAGGAAAAGACGTACTCCCCGTCATACAAGACGGTTATTTCAGGTACAAACCATGCTCAATTACTCGGAAAGAAGATCGGCGATGTTATCGAAGGTGTCTTCGTCGGCGAAGGGGAATCACTCCTTACTGGCTACAAACTCGAAATCACTGGAGGCTCAGACAAAACTGGCACTCCAATGCGTCGTGACCTCGAAGGAGGTTCCCGACAAGCAATTCTTGTTACTGCTTCAACTGGTTTCAAAGGACATTACTTGGTCTCAAAGACCAAGAAAGGTGAAAAGAAGCGTTTCCGATACAAGCCAGAAGGTATGCGAATGCGTAGAGTATTCCGTGGAAACACAATCACTCAAGACACACGTCAAATCAATCTGAAAGTTGTCGATGCAGGAAACATCGGACTTGACACATTGCTCGGTGCAGGCGAAGGTGCAGCACCTGCGGAGTGAAACCCGAGAGGGTCGTCGTTGAATAAGGAGGAATGGAAGCATGGCAAGAACGCTTCCGTCCCAACCTGAAGTCAATATTGGCCTTGTTGGACATGTTGATCACGGGAAAACAACTCTTACACAAGCTCTTTCTGGAGTTTGGACCGATACTCATTCTGAAGAACGACGTAGAGGTATCTCGATCAAGTTGGGATATGCCGATACTGCATTCTACAAAACCGACTCTGGGCAATACTATGCCACAGGCCGCCGCCCAGAGGGTGGGAAAGACATTGATTCTGAACTACAACGGGTTGTATCCTTCGTCGATGCACCCGGTCACGAGACTTTGATGGCAATCATGATCACTGGAGCGTCCATTATGGATGGCGCTATGTTGATGGTTGCTGCGAATGAAACATGCCCTCAACCACAAACACGAGAGCACCTTATGGCACTGGAAATTGCAGGAATCAAGAACATCGTTATTGTTCAAAACAAAATTGATCTTGTCACCAAAGAAAGAGCAATGGAATCCTACAATGAAATCAAGGAATTCCTAGAGGGAACAATTGCTCAAAATGCTCCTGTAATCCCAGTATCTGCTCACCATGATGTAAACCTCGATATCCTGATCGAAGCAATCGAACAAACAATTCCAACTCCAAACCGTCAAGAAGACGAAAGAGCAGTCATGCATATCGCTCGCTCATTTGACGTAAATCGACCAGGCACACGCCCTGCAAAACTGACAGGGGGCGTCATCGGAGGATCAATTGTCGAGGGGGCGTTCAGAGAAGGTGACGAAATCATCATCGGACCAGGACGAAAAATCGAACAAGGAAACAAAACACGATGGGAGCCCATTGAAACCACCATCACGAGCATGCAAGGCGGAGGCGGGAAACGTGACGTCATGATGGCAGGTGGATTGTGTGGCCTTGGAACTCTTCTCGACCCGTCAATTACAACTGCGGATAACCTCTCTGGACAGGTTCTAGCCAAGAAGGGCGAGTTACCGACAATTCGAACTGAGTGTTCTATCTCAGTGGAACTAATGGATACGATGGTTTCAGGTGATGGAGAAGGAGCTGACAAAATTTATCCTCTTCGAAACAATGAGATGTTGATGGTAAACGTAGCAACTTCAACATCAGTAGGTGTAGTGAAGGGTGCTGAGAAAGGAAAAGCCACACTCCATCTACGACTTCCAATCTGCGCTGATGAAGGTCAACGTGTTTCACTCTCAAGAAGAGTTGGCGCACGATGGAGATTAATTGGTCACGGGACCATCCAGTGAGATGATGTCATGGGCGATGTGCTCATTGATGCTTGTGGCTGGGTTGCACTTATCGATGCTGGACTCAATATTGACAGCGCATTGTCTTCACTTATTGGGCCTCCACATTTCATTCTCCTGCCTTCAGTATTGGAAGAACTTACACTCATTCAAGAAAAAAGAAACCTCAGAAATACCATCATGCTTGAACTCCTCCTTCAACGATCAACAATCGTTGAGGAGAAATCTGGTCATACAGATGATTTACTCCTAGAACATGCAAGAATAAATGAAATCCCTCTCCTTACCGTTGATGCAAACCTGAAGCGAAGATGCTTCGAATCAAGTGTTGATGTGATTGAAGTTATGAATCGAAAAACCCTGCGTCTAGTATCCTCTCTATAGAAGACAGAAACGTCATTGGAGACTTTAGCCTTTAATAATAGGTCTTTCCATTATACCTAGCGGTTTTTGGATACAAGTAGGTGAGAAGTTAAAATAAGGTAACTAAATGGGGTATATATGGATGAACCTACAACTGTCAATAGACCTTCTAAAATCCTACATAACTCTCTTTGTAAACAACTAATTGAACTCGGAATACAAGCACATACGGCCACTGTCCTTACATGCCTCCATTATCATGGAGCATCGACATCCAGAGATCTGCAAACAAAGTGTCATTTACGCCAACCTGATGTAAGTATCGCCATTAATGAACTTCGTGAAATGAACCTTATTGTTCATAGTGCTATTAATCAGAGCAATCGCGGGAGACCTGCTCACATGTATCGTTTGAGACACACATTAGAACAATCTCTTATGCCATTTATACAAATTGCACAAGTTCGCGCCAAAGATATCCTTTGTGGGATCGATACAGTCAAAAATATCGTACATTCTATTTCCAATGAACAAGGTTCAGAATCTATGGTAGCGTAAACAATACGTCATCACCATGCCCATCTAGTAGGCGTAATTTAACTCCAGCGTCAATCCAGGCATGGGCGTAATTTATTGCTCCAAAGGCTCGTATGAAATCGCCCTGTTTCAAGAAATATTGAGCATCGGAAGAATAGTCATCGGCCATAGATAACAATGTGTTGAGCATGTCCGCTTCTGGACTTCCTTCTTGAACGAGCGGTGTTGCTTTTTCACGGGCTTTTCGAGTAATTGAGAGATAATGTTCAACTCGCTCTTCGGTCAACGTTTTCCCTGGATCCATTCAATCACCACCTTTTTGTCGCCCTAAGAGACGCTTTACGTCGTCTTTTCTACCAAGAGCTTCATACAATTCGATCGCTCGTGAAAGGCGACCTTCATCCTCTGCAGTTTGTGCTCTCTGGAACAATGTTCGTCGTTCTTCCCAGCTACGAGCAAGTTTCGCATCTGCTGCTTCTTGATGCCTGTGCCGCTTTTCTTCTTCTGCAAGAGCAGGATCAACCCAACGTCTTGTCAAACCATCTCTACGAGCAGTAATCATCGAATTACGGCCTAATCGTAGAAGTAAATCGCCAAGTTCCATACCATCTCCTATTCGAGATAATTCGTTTTCAGTAGCTAAATGGTCAAGATGCCCTTCAATTCCGAGCACCCACCATCCATCTCCTGCCCTTGTAGCCATGAGAGGTTCCAGAGAATCTGTTTCAACTCGATTCATGGAATCCCATCCAAATGGATGGGGGGTTCCTTCCCACAATTGACCATCGGAAGATAACAGAAGCAATCGGCCATCCATAAGCAAAGAGCACCAACTCCAAACTGTTGTATCAATGACTCTACGTTTGTCTTGGTTAGCGATTTGCCCACATAAAATAACTCCTTCAGAAGATTGCCATAGCAAATGTTCCCGATCTAGCCATCCGACAAGTCTTCGAACAATCCCAGAGGAAATTCTGCGAATTCCTTTACCATTTGAATCGAAAAGGTGGAGATTTCCATCTCTCCCAGAAAGAATCCATCCTCCTCCTGGTCGATGAAGAAGGTGCAAGAAGCCACCTGGGCTGCTTCTACCTTCGTGGAGCATGGTCCCATCAACTGTTTTCAGAACAAAGAAACCGTGTGCTGCTAGGATACCAATTGTCCCTTCACCATTACAAATAGCGTGAACCTTGAACGGCATTGTTTGCTTCCATTGGATCTCATTGGACTCATTAAAGAGAATCAAATCCAAACCATAGGCTACTGCAAGTTGACCATCTATTACGGCTATTGCACTAATCCGCGATGGGGCTTGCCAAGACCATGAAACTGTCCAAGACATCACACATCACCTCCTACGAGGCCCCATGCCATCATTTGGGCAAGTGCTGTTCGGGTTAGACCAAACATTCTCGACCGTCCAACCATCCTTACATCAAGTATGCCTGCTTTGTGTAATCGATTACAAATCTGTGACAGTCTTGCTCGTTTAATGTTCAATTTCTCCAACAACTGTTTGTCGGAAGGAGATATCGTTCGTTGTTGAGCGATTGAAACAACAATCGTCTCTGCATTCGTGAGTGATGTCAGAACTTGGACTTTTAGAGGATGTTCTGCTTTAGTTCCTATTTTGGGGCGAGAAAGAGTTTGTAGGCTTTCAGCAAGCTTGTTCGAAACCGTATTATCTCCTGAGGGAGAAAGAAGTTTTGAGAGTAAATCGGTAAGTGTTTCCAACATCGATTGGTTTGGCAGAGGAGTGTTTTCTTCAACCATCTGTTGGTAGTCGGACTCAAAGGAATCCGGTATGAGATCTTCAGGTTCTTGATCGTCTACAACCTCTAAAACATCCTCTTCAGAATCGTCCTGTAACGTAAGTGAGTCTTTGCTCACCCATAAGGAATTAGCACCATCGAGTTGTTTATACTCGCCTTCCGGTTCTTCTGCCTCGTTTATCGACTGGCTGGTCTGTTTCCAACGACCTCTAAGTCCTCCAAAGATACCAACTGGTTGTAAACTGTCTTCAGTCACATATGTATCCTCAATGGGCTTCTCCTTAGTTTCCTCCATAATTGGTTCTTCAAGTGATTCGAGATTGAGATCAAAGCCCATGGTACCAGACATACCAGGCCCATCCTCCCACTCATCGGTAGCTTGGACATCTGTTTCTTCTTCTTGCTCAGGAATTCCCGCTGATTCAAGTTCATCGAGTAGTTCCTCTTCCTGATTGAAAGGGCTCGCATCAACTTCTTGAGGAGTGGGGGGGGCAATTTGTTCGATGACGGTCTGTTCTGCAATCGAACTCCTTGGTAATTCAGGTAACATCTGACCATCAATTACGGCTCGTAGAACTTTGATAATAGATCCTGGATGACCGTTTCGGCTCGCAGCCAATACCTTTCCAGCTTCCTCTGTAGTCATCTGATAGGGTTCGTTTGAACACGTCGCAATTCGGCGTTCAACAAGGGCTTTTACACAATCTACATCCAATTCCTGCATCAGTCTTACTTCGAAACGTTCTCTTATCTGTTCAGAGAGAAGAGATTTTTGATTTGGATTGACGGCTACAACAATCAATGCAGATAAACGTTCGAAAAAGGGCATTGAGGCCAGTAAGCAAGCCTCTAAAGAAGCAATATTAGCCATATCAGCATCAACTGATATTAACGGCAAGTAATTTCTTTTGTTGTGAAGAGAGGCTTCAAGTTCTCGTTCAAGTTTTTTATGATCATTAGGCGCTGTGGCATTAACAACTTGGGAATAAATATCTCGAAGTAACTCCAAACCAGGATTCATTGTATCAATTCGGTCAACATGGATGTGCAAATTTGTCTTACCGCCAATACAGTTGACGAATGAAGTCTTCCCAGACCCATATTCGCCTACAAGAAGAATCCTTCGAGATGATTTGAATTGGATATTCTTCTCCATCTCTTCGAAGTGTGAGTGCCTTCCAACAAGAAGGTTGGACTCCTTTGCCGAGATAGCTCCTTGGGAAAAGGGATCTTTTCGGAGACTTGGTAGTCGCAAATCAACCGTTCCAGTATGCATGTACGAGCAACTTCGAACAAGTATATGACCTTTCATGGAATTTGGGGCTATGAGAGACCTGTTAGGACACGTTAATCCGACGACGAGAATCTATAAACAACCCCTATTAACGCACCATTAACGCTTTTTTAACGCGTTAATTAAAGCGTTAAACGCGTTAACTTGTTCCGATTGGTTGATGTTTCAAGAACATCTGGCTCGCACGGGGAGAGAGACTATGCCTGTCAATAACAGCCGCTTGAAAGGATTCTACAAACTGTCTGTCATTGAACGACGACAACTTATTGCAGAAAGTTCTAATCTTCTCCCTGAACAAGTTGCTGCGTTAGCGAAAAACGGAGAACTGGACGATAGTGCAGCAGATCGAATGATTGAGAATGTCATTGGAACGATGTCCCTCCCAGTCGGGGTTGCAACAAACTTCATCATCGACGAAAAGCACTATGTCATCCCATTTTGTCTTGAAGAATCAAGCGTTGTCGCTGCTGCATCGAACATGGCTAAGCGTTGTCATGTGCATGGAGGTTTCACATCAAGCAATGATGGACCAATGATGATTGCTCAAATTCAACTCCTAGATATTGACGATCATGATGAGGCAAAACAAGGAGTTCTTGAGAATAAGGATACCTTAATCAAATTGGCAAACAGCTTACCTTCGACCATGGTACGTCTAGGAGGAGGATGCAAAGATATCACAACTCGAAGCATAGAAACTCTCTCGGGACAGATGTTTATCGTCCACATTCACGTAGACTGCAGAGATGCGATGGGGGCAAACGCCGTCAATACAATGGCTGAACTCCTGGCACCAGAACTCGAACGAATAACCAATGGGAGGGCTTTGTTACGGATTCTAAGCAATCTAGCCACTGAAAGACTTGCACGTGTAAGGGCTACGTTCACTCCGGAGGAAATTAGTAACTCCGGGGAAAAACTCGATGGTTCCAAAATCATTGAAGGCATACTTGAAGCATACCATTTTGCAGTTGCAGACCCATACAGGGCTGCAACGCATAACAAAGGCGTCATGAACGGCATATCAGCCGTTGCTGTAGCATGTGGCCAAGATTGGAGAGCAATCGAAGCAGGCTGTCATGCGTATGTTGCCTATTCACAAGGCAGATATGGATCCATGACTCACTGGGAACTTGATTCAGAAGGTAATCTGGTTGGTTCAATTGAGACGCCTATGGCGGTTGGGATTGTTGGAGGCGCCTCCAAAGTACATCCTGTTGCCCGAACGAACCTCGAAATTCTCGGTGTTGAATCTGCTCAAGAACTCGCTTCAGTGATGGCTGCAGCAGGACTTGCTCAGAATCTAGGAGCCCTTAGAGCACTTGCTACAAGCGGGATACAGAAAGGTCACATGAGACTCCACGCAAGGAATATGGCCGTCAGTGCTGGTGCAGAAGGTAAAGAAATAGAGGATGTTGCGAAACTCTTGATTGAACACGATGGACCAATTACTCAAACTAAAGTTTCAGAGATACTTGAAGCATATCGTGCTTAATCACTCTTCTTCCAGAGGCAACGTGGCCTGAATAAGGCCATCTTCGCCAATTTCTTGTAGTGCATCTACCTCTTCCATCCCATCGAATAGACCCGCATCAGTAACTTGCTCTCTGAACCATTTTCGTACTTTTCGAAGGTCAGTGTGGGGGCAGCCAAAGGCTTCTGAAAAGCGACGCGTAGTCGTTAAGCGACGAGTGTTGCCTTCCTTTCTTCTTTGAATCATCCCATACTGAGCAAGTTCTCGAACGTAGTCATACGCTTTTTGACCAAGTAATTCAACAAGTCTTGATTGATGCATTGGTTGATGATAGGCAATCAATGCAGCAGCCTTGAGTAACTTCTTTGGCATGTCTGTCTTGGTGCTTGCAGGAAGATGCTCCGTAACCTCATTACGAACCTCCATCGCCCACTTACCACCGATTTCGACAAGTCGCAATGCACCGCCTCGTCTTCGCTTCATAGTACCTTGAAGAGTATTCAGCGATTCTGTAATCTCTTCCGCCTCATACCCGAGAGATTCTGCGAGTTCAGGGATTGACATTGATTTACCTGATCCGAACAAAGTGGCTTCCAAGAGAGTTTCTAATGCTAATTCAGTCATATGATCACCTCATTCAACAAGCCAGTCAAGATTTTCATCGACCTTATGTTGTTCATGGAGAAGTTCCTTCTCCCTCTTCAGGCGCTGTTTTTCTTCTGCCTCACGTGCCTTCTCAGCCCTTAATTGCAATCTCTCAGCATGGAGCATAGAACCCGTTTTGGCGTCTTCACGTTTTGTTAAAGACACTTCATCTTCTTCCTGGCTCGCTTCAATGACTTCAGAAAAGGTACCTAGTTGTGGCCACAGATCTTCAATCATAATGACGTCTGTAACCCCATTCCCTTGTGTAATGGAAGCAATCCCCTTGTGAGTGAGGAACAATCCGGCAATGAAGGAACTCACCTTGGCATCCTTTTCATAACCTTCAGGAATTACTCCGAATGTCAATTCTAAGATCGGCCGCAGAGCGTTCATCACTTCTGAAAGAGGAACATTATCCGATTCCATTGATTGAGTAGTTTGACGAAGAGCTGTCCAGCATCGCTCAATATCTCCATCTAAATCTTCATTGTGCATTCGTCCCCCGACATTCGAGAGCATGTCTTCTAATTCGACTGCATGCACAGCTCTATTCACCTCACGTTGTTTAATCGCATCAGCATCTTCAGCCGCATCCTTTAGTGCCGATAGAAGTTCACCTAATGTGACTGGGCGCCCTTCTTCACGACGTACTCGCTCATCAAAAAGCCCTGCAAGTACATCGTCAGCATCACCTTGGAGAACAGTGTTGGTAAAGTGAAATTCTTGGTCATCATACTCTGCTTCCCAACCGAAATCAAAACCTGTATCCCATTCGTCCCCTTGATCTTGATACTGTACACGATCGAAAAGTAGAGCGGCTTGGTGATGAAGCACTTCCCATGCCATACGAATAAGTCGGCCACAGGCAGGTAAATCCAAATCGCTCGCCTGGGATTTTACCCGATTTGTAAATTGTTTCAGAAAACTGGTCAAATCAATATTCCAAGCATCTAATCCTTCACTACCAACCAAAGACATGACTAAGGCTACGCTTCTGTCAAATGGGTCGTCAAGTGTTTGATGCTCAGCCTCTTCAGTTTGAGCGATCATCATGATTCTGTCGGCATAAGCGTTGATTCCTTCAAGGTCATCATCCCCACTTTGGAGCAATTGATCGATGACATCCTGGCGAAGGAACCATTGATCTAGACCTTTTTGAATCACCAAAATCGCCTCATTCAGCCTTTTCTATAGAGGATTCAGTTTGTTCTTCTTCATCCATTGATGCAATTGATTCTACGAGCTTTGCTCGCTCTTCAATATCCTCATTCGTTTCAAGTGTACGTTCGGTCAGAGAAGCAATACTTTCATCCTCTGCCATGTGCTTTAACAAGCCACCAAGGCTTTGTGGAGCAGGAAGTGGTTCTGGAACTGTTGGCATCTCTGCAAGTCCTTTTTGCTCTTCTTCTGCCCGCTTCAGATTGGTTGCTGCTGCAGTTTCGGCTTCCTTGAGAGCTTGTTCTCCAAGAGCAATGGCTTGCTCCTGATCGAAATCCACAATCCTTCGGCTGCAGCCATCTCCACCGTGAGTTATTCCAATGTGATGATCGGCGAGTTGCAGCGAGACCTTTCTGAGCGTGACCATGATGAATTGTGCTCGCTTACTGCGCTCACGACACATCTTAGCGATACATTCAGCATTTACACTGTCAAGATTCTGGTCGACTTCATCAAAGTAATAGAACGGACTTGGGTCATAATCCTGAATTGCGAAGATAAGTGCCAAAGCAGCAACAGATTGCTCACCACCAGATAATTGATGCCGGGTAACATTTGATGACTTTCCTTTCGGCTGAGCCCATAGTTCAAGACCACCTTTGAATGGTTCATCTTTATTCTCAAGATATAATTCTCCGCGGCCACCATTACTGACAGCCTTGTACACCTTCTTGAAGTTCTCATTGACCTTTTCGAGGACTGCAATCAAGCGAATCTTACGTTGTTCTTCTAGGCGTTCTGCAACTTCAATCAACTGTTTCTTGCGATCTCTGAGTTTCTTGAAGTCACCGTCCATAGCATTCAATCGCTCTTCTACGGTATCGTATTGTTCGATAGCACGCATGTTGACCATTCCGAACTCTTCCAAGCGTCGTTCAAGTCGACGGATTCTACGATCGATGTCTGCAACACTGTCAAGCACTGTTCCTTCTTCCGCAGGTTCAATTCCAGTGGCCCCCATGTCCATTTCGACACCATGGAGTTCCTGTCGCTTTTGTTGAATCGTACGTTCGAATTCAGAAGAAAGATTACGGTGGCTTCGGGCTTGGTTGGCTTTTTGAGTCAATGAGGAATTAAGACCTGCACGCTCTTCAACCAGTTCCAATCGCTCATCTTCAAGCCCCTTATTCTCCTCAAGATATTGGGCGCGTTCTGCTTCCTTTTCTGCAAGGGCAGCCCCATTGGTTTGAATTGACGCTTTCAAGGCGATAACAGATTCAGCTCTCGTTGAAAGACCTGTTTCAAGTTGTAAAATACGTTCTTTCTCGCCATCAGCACTGTTTGTAAGTAAATCTTTACGTTCAGATGCACCTTTCAACGTAACTTCTGCATTCGAACGAATGCCTTCGGCTTTTGTACGCTTGACAGTTGATTCGTGCAACCGATCTTTCAGATGCTGTGGACTTGCATCTTCAAGTGCATTGTGAGCATTCTTACGGACAATCTCGGCATCAGCCACACTGCATTCAGCAGTATCCAGTGCTTCCAGTTGAACGCCTCCAAGTGCCTCAAGTGCTTGCAGTTGTTCTTTTAATCTCTTTACATCACCAATTAATGTCGCATGAGTTTTCTTGAATGTTGAAAGTTCTGCTCGAAGCGTTTCTCTCTTGAGAGTCCCTTCTTCATTAGCAAGTTCATTGATTTGGTTTCGCAATGATTTCTGTTCAGCGCGTACATCAACCAGTGCTGCAGATACAGTATCTGACATTAGGCGAAGACGTTCAATCTCTGATGAGAGACGCTCGACTTCTTTTGCACCTGCAATTCCTCCGCCAAATCCAACGGACATACGTGCACGTGAACCTCCAACCATCGCACCACCTGCTTCGGTTATGTCTCCCCTCATTGTTACAAGCCGGACCCCGCCCATGTTTTGTCGGGCTATTTCCATACTGTCAACGATGAGAGTATTTCGAAGAGCGAATTTGATTGCTGCATCGATTCGTGGATCATATTCGAGAAGTTCGTATGCAAATCCGATAACTCCTGGCTTTCTGGCAACCATCATTGCTTTTCCACCGGCCCGGTTCGCTGTTAATTTATTCAGTGGAAGGAATGTTGCCCTACCTGCTTTACGCTGAGCAAGCCAACGAATAGCCTCTGCTGCAACTTGGTCTGAATCGACCACAACGGAGGTCATAGCTCCACCAAATGCAGTTGCAAGAGCCGTTTCATGTTCAGCATTTATTGGACCACATAGTTCTGCAATGGTGCCGATAACGCCTCGTAATTCGCCACGATCTCGTGCCCCTAGCACTGCTGCGGCCCCTCCTGCCATTCCTTTGGAATTTGATTTAGATTCGAGTTCTGCCCTGGCAGAACGAAGTTGACGCTCTGTTTCCGTCATTCTCCGTTCAATTGCTGCGTTTTCCTCGAGTAGCCTTGATTCTGCTTTCTCTGAATCGATGATTCCTTGTGTTAAAGAAGAACGATCAACCTTCTTTCCTGAACCACTAACAGCTTTGAATTCTGCTTCTTTTTCTTCAAGTTCAAGTCGAGATTCCTCGAATTTTTCTTCTGCTTCCCCAAGAGAGGATGCGATGATTTCGACTTGAGCAGCAGTCCTATCAACTTCTGATTGGGCTGCAGCAACTGCTTTTTTCGCTTCTTCAAGCGCCCCAATAGCATCCCCCAGTGCTCTGTTGAGTTCCGCATTGGTTTTACCTGAACCTTCGAGAAGTGAACGTACTTCATCTTCCTCAGATTGTGCTTCAGCCAACATTCTCTCGCATTCTTCAAGTTGAGCCTTACTGGTTTTGACTTCTGTGAGCAACAATTCGAGAGCATGAGCAGCTTCATTGTAGCGTTCAAGTGATATCTCGAGTTCTTCATTATCATCAATATCTGCTTGTTTGGCATCTTCAATACGATCTTTATCTCTGTCGACTTGAACCCGCAAACTGTGAATGGCTTGAGAGAGTGCATTACCGTCCCCACCGAGTAGGTCATCGATTTGTTTCTGGATTTCACCAATCCGGTCATCTAATCTGACAAGTGTTTTACTTCCTTCTTTGACTTCCCCTTCCAGGGCAGAAGCTTCTTCTACATACCGAAGTTGTTCTTCGATTTGGTGTTGAAGTTCAAATTGTAAACTTGCATACATGGCTTGATACCGTTGAGAACGAGAAAGTGTAAGTTCATCTGTGATCGACTGAGCTTTAACAGCAATTTTCCTCTCTTCTGAGAGTTCCTTAAGACGCACTTGTTGCTCTTCTTGAAGCATACCAATTCGTTCAAGATAAGAATCGACGTTGTCCTGTTGTTTCTTAGCTTTACGAATTTCATCATCATAGGATGTTACACCAGCAACTCCATCCAGAACTTTACGGCGTTCAATAGGAGTCATTCGAGCCAAACCTGTTACGTCGCCTTGAAGAACAATATTGTAGCCATCAGGACGTGCATTTGCAGCATTGAGTAAACGGTGGAACGATTTCTGAGAACTTTCTTCTCCGTCGAGTAAGTATGAGGAAACGACGTTATCCGAGGCTGTTAATCGAATTGATCGAGTCATGCGGACTTCATCGTTTTCGATAGGGAGGCGTCGTCTTCCGTTTGAGAGGACAGGATTTCCAAATACCAATGTCACTGTACAATTACGAGCAGGTTTGTATCCCTCAGCACCATTGAACATCAACTGCTTTGTGTTTTGAGCTCGAATGGTTCGAGTCGATTTAGGCCCCAATACAAATTGGATGCCATCTCCACAGTTGGACTTGCCAGATCCATTAGGGCCTGTAATTGCTGAAAAGCCACGATCAAGAGGTATTACTACCTCTCCACGAAACGATTTGAAGTTCTCCATTTCAAGTGCTTTTAGAAACATCCCAATCCCTCTGCCAGATATTTCACTGACCTTAACGCGAACACCGTTCGTCGAGGGGATTTAAACAATAGGTTGATTATACGTCTGAGGCACACGTTTGATAGGAGTAAAAATGGTGCCGTTTCTCAGACAACACCAGCCATCCTACACTCTTTGCAACCGCCGCCTTTGCAATATGGGCAAGTTGCACGTACTCTTGGAGAGGTTCGTGTCCTGAATGGAACAAGTCCGGCATCTCTGTCCAATAATCGACTTCTCTTTGCAATTCCTTCTTTTGAAGCAGCCATAGAACGTGCTTTTTCATTGAATACTTGTTGCATTCTCAATTCCTTCTCGCGTTCGGATTCGAGTGAACGGTAGTTTTCTTCAAACTCAGAAACGTGATACTTCGGACCTCTAAGGAGTAAAGCACCGACAACAGCCATGATGATTTGGACAAGCCAAGAAGATAGTGGAAGTGGAATCAAATCCGAGAGAGACTCTGAATTTGCCCCTGTAGGCAATAGTTCAAAGCGATCTAGAATTGCCAATCCAAAGAGCATCGAACCTGAAATCATCATCATTCGACGTATTCTTCGAGCAAGTTTAGGATTAGCGGGCATTCTGAATCGCCCTGCAGTTACAATCAGCAAGCCCCAGCACAAGAGCATGATATCAGCTGTACCCCAGGTACCTGATTCAGAAAGACAGAAGGCGTTACCTGTCTCCGAAATTTCTTTCTCCATTTCTGGAATTGTACATCCAGGGTCAGCTAATCGAAGAACATCAAGCCTAGAATTCGGCGCACCATCGACCACATAAGGCGCCATAGCACCGAAGTGTACATTGGCAATAACAAAAACGAGAGTTAACAAGCCAGTTAGACCGATTAACTTACGCAACATAGACCGAGCCTAGAGACGGGAACAAATAGGAGTATCGCAGGAACAAACCGATGTTGTCAAGAACCACGACGACTAGGAACAGACGATGCCAAGAGTGCTCATCATCGGTACTGGAATCGCGGGCCTATTTGCCGCGCTTCGGTTGGCGAATGCAGGACAGACGGTTACCGTTCTGACAAAACAACGTCCAAAAGATTCCTCGACAAATTGGGCGCAAGGAGGAATTGCAGCTATTCTTGACAAAACAAATGTTAGCGAAATCGAGGGTCACGTAGCAGATACCCTGCGTGCAGGCGATGGAATGTGTGACAGGGCTGTTGTCCAGATGGTTG
This sequence comes from Candidatus Poseidoniales archaeon, assembly GCA_009887135.1. Classification (GTDB taxonomy): domain Archaea; phylum Thermoplasmatota; class Poseidoniia; order Poseidoniales; family Poseidoniaceae; genus MGIIa-L2. Next base: position 11,731 of record QXYA01000101.1, on the reverse strand, counting down.
TAGAAGAAGCAGGCGGACGCATCCAAGATTTACTTGACATTGGCGTCCAGTTTGAGAAAACCACACAAGGCGAATTCCAATTAGCCCAAGAAGGTGGACATTCATCTCGTCGTATTCTGCACGCAAAAGATGCGACAGGGAGAGAAATAGAACGCGCTTTGAACGATGCTGCGCAGCGTCATCCAAATATTTTCATGAAACCAAATACATTAGCAATAGACCTCATTCAGAAGGAGCACAAATCCCCTGAAAAAGGAATATGTGGCGTCTGGGCATTAGATCAAGATTCTGGGAAAGTCGAGACGATTGCAGGCGATTCAGTGCTCCTGGCAACAGGTGGTGCAGGACAACTATGGGATAAGACAACAAATCCATCAGTTGCTACTGGAGATGGAGTCGCTATGGCCTATAGAACAGGTGCTTGCATAGAAAGTATGGCCTATGTTCAATTCCATCCAACAGCCTTAATGATGGAAGGTGAGCGCCCATTTTTGATTACAGAAGCCCTTCGAGGTGAAGGAGCAGTTCTTCTTGACCATGAAGGATATGTTGAATGGTGTAAAAACAAAAAACAGGACCCTGCTGAACTCTCGTTCACGCTTACGGCATCAAAAGAAGGATCGATGGCAACCAGAGACATCGTTGCCAGAGCAATCGATCAAAGACTTGCTGAGACTGGAAAGTCACATGTTTGGCTTGTAACTCAGCACCTTGAGAGTGAGAAATTAAAACTACGATTTCCAATGATTGCTGATCGTCTAGAGACCTATGGATTGACTCTTGGAAAGGACCCATTACCAGTTGGCCCTGCCGCACACTACATGGTTGGTGGAATGAAAGTTGACATTCACGGAAGAGCTTTGCTCGCCTCCAATAATCACGTCATACCTGGTCTATTTGCCATCGGTGAAGTGGCTTGCACTGGTATGCACGGAGCAAACAGGTTAGCCTCGAACAGTTTGTTGGAAGCCGTTGTTTTTGCTCATCAAACCTCAGAATATCTGATTAAAAATCAACCTCAATCCAATCCTCAACAACTCCCTGAGTGGAGATCCGATGGACTCGACACCTTATCTGAACATGGACCCATCGCTCATGACCGTACAACATTGAATCAGACGATGCGATATGAAGTCGGTATATCGAGGAAATATTCACGACTTCAACGAGCCATTCGTCGCCTGATTCTCTTGGAGCAAGAGATTGATGCTATTTGGAAAGCGAGTATTCCCACACGTGAAATCGTGGAACTTCGCAATATGATTTTGGTTGGTCGACTTGTAGCCGAAGATGCAAATGAGCGAACTGAGAACAGAGGCCTTCATTACAATAAAGACATCATCTCAATTGATGAATAAGGGATGTCATGAGTTGATTCAGAGGCGTGGGGACGCCGATTCCCTCCCCTCTCCTACAAATCTCTCCATTGAGAATTTCAATTTCGGTTGGCCTTCCTGCCCGAACATCTTGTAACATTGAGCAATAATTTGATCCAGTATGAACCAACACTTCTCGTAAACGATTGACAAGTTGCTCATCATTCTCGAGTTGGATTCCTTCCATTCGGGCAATCTTTACACCTTCAAGCATAAGAGCTACAACGGAATCGAATAGAATTGGTTCAAGAAGTGCAGAATTTTCTTTCCCAATTACTGCTGCAACGGGATTGATTGCAATGTTTAGAAGCATTTTATTCCATAATGCCACTCTCCCATCATCGACCCAACGTGGAGCGAGTCCTGATTTGTTTAGAGTGGAGAGGAGCGGTTTGAAATCTTCAAAGGAATATGGGTGAATAAAAGATCCAAGAAGGAGTTCTCCTTTCCCAGCCCACTCCACATGACCGGAGGTTGGCCTGTAAGCACCATGAGTTGTCGTTGCAGAAAGGACACGGTTTGCACCAAATGCATGAACCATCTTTTCCTCGAACCCCATTCCATTTGAAAGTGAAAATGCAATACCATCTGATTTCAAAAGATGCCTACCGACTTCAAGAAACTCCATGTCAGTGGAAGGTTTTCCAGTAAAAATAACAACATCACAAGAGGAGTACACTGTAGAAGGAAGTGGGTGCTCAGAAGGAATTACCTCCCAGCGATCGCCATTGATTTGATCGTCTTTCACTCCCGATAGTGTCAATCCATTAACCATCAATTCAGCAGCATGTAGCCCTCTTCCATAGAGAAGAAGAGTGCTATCAGTTGAAGCTAGACATCCTGCAACAAGGGAACCAATTGAACCGGCTCCAATGATTCCAATCCGCATACTAACCCTCCAAGTAGCCACCGAACTGAAGCAGTATTGCTCCATCTTGATGAATCAGTTGAACTGTGGAACGTTCAGTACTTGGAACAGGCACATCGAAGTGCGTCCAACCTTGAGGTAAAGCGCTGGGGAGGGATGAAAGAGTCCATTGAGCATCTCCATTTGTTTCATGTCGAAGAAGAACAGATTCATTGTTGCTATTGTAGAGTGAAAACTCTATGCTTTCACCGCTTATATTCAATGGAGCATCCCAAAGTCTCAGGAGTTGGTCATCGATTTTAAGAACGATATCAGGTCCCTCTTGAATCATAAACCTGGTTTGTTCTAATGATTCAATATTACAATGATAATAATGGCCACTTGGGAACTTGACGTGGACTGATTCATTCTCATCGATTAGAGGTATCCTTTGACTAGGCCAAATACTCAAGTCCCATGTCCAATTGGTTGTGTTTGAATGTCGAGGTGTGCTCAAGAATTCATTACCGGTGCACGTCGTACTATTTTCTCTGTAAAGTAAACCTGTATCGTTTCCAAACGGAGCACCCCAGCCAAGTTCATCATTAATCAGCCAACCTGCTTCAGAAGCAGATACAACATGCGGCCATGTCTTGTCGAAACCAACATGAAATTGATTACCATCGAGTTCAACAAGTTCCAACTCGGTGGAGAGAGAATCTGTCAGCCCGTGGTCATTACTCTCCAAGCATATTGAATTGGATTGCCAGTCAACTTCTGTTTCCAGACCTGCTTCACCAGCAAACCAGAGATACGATGCCCATTTTGCATCGAGATTAGGCAATGATACAGTTGCAGTCATGTCTTCAAGAAGATATACTGAAAGGCAAGTTAAGACACTCGATTCAGTTCGAAGGTAACTCCATTCGGAACCAACTGATGAATTCAAGTCAGGATAAAGCATGAAGGATTCCAAGAATTGTTCTTCTCCAAGAACGAGTTGGATCTCATAAACAAGATATGTCGGCATTATCGATGAATTGACATGGCTAAAATCTATTGTGATGGAGAGGGAATCATCAGAATCAAGAATTCCCTCGCAATTCGTTGATTCACACGATAGTGTCGAAATCCAATCCGAGTCAGAAATTAAAGCAAGGGATAATTTGTAACTATTTGCTTGCATCGAAGGGTTTGATAGGATAATAGTTTGAGTCGAATTCCAAAAATCATCAACCAATTCCGCATATCCTGCATCCTCAATTGTATATTCTAAATCTGAGTCCCAACGATCAACGGGTTCTAGAGGAAATTCGGGAGGAATGGCAAACAGAAGTGCAACAAAGAGAATGATCCCTAGACTGCGATGAGATTCTTCATCAAGCGGTACATCGCCGTCAAGGAGAACTGGAATCCGAGGATCTCCACCAATAAACAATAACAACGGAAGAACGACTGCAAGTATAGGAATCCAAATTGTGAATCCTTCAAAGGCATTGAATATGAAAAATGCTGCAGTGATTAGAATCATAAACATCAGAATTTGAGTGCTAGAGCTTCTAGCCTCATGTATCCCCATTCTGGAAACAAGTAATCGGCCGCCAGGGAAAGTGGGAATTGGAAGAAGAAGAAGCCATCCAACCAATGTCATATACGATGCAGCAAAGAGGAAAGGATGACTCCAATCGAGATGAATATCAAAGTATTGATCGAAACCAGAGCCAAAGAGTTCAATCAAGAATGGAGCATTGAGTCGAATTGGCTCACTTGTAAGTGTGAACGGGTCAGATGAGAGGAATATCCCTACTGTCCAGAGGATAAATCCACTTAGCAGCATAACCACGGGAACACTGAGTGAAGAGTAGGCAAGTGATTTACGATCTGGCCATGGGCGGGCATCCATCCTGGGCAATGTCGGTATGAAGAAGATTCCAAACGGCCAGATGAAATAAGATGCTGATAAACCTGAGAAGAGCCAAAGAAGTATCGAAGGGTCTGGTATAGGCAAAATATGCCCGCTTCGAACACCATAATGCGATGAAATCTTGGCTTGTACAAAGGAAGCGAGTCCGAGAGTGAAGAGAATAGGCAATACATATCCAATGAATGCATCAAGGTAGACCGATTCAATGAACCAGCCACCTTCTGGCCTACCAGAATCCATCCAACGAACGCCAGAAATAAGAACTGTTATGATCGAAGCAATCCACATATACATGTGAATTCTTTTTCCAGGAAACTGACCGTGAGGGAGTGGTAATGCTGTGAGTTGATTGTTATCGCCGCGACGTAAACGTGCCATCCATCCAAGTTTTTCGAGATAGATGTTCAGTTCAATTAAGCGTTTGTCGAGATGTTCAGATTCCACATCCCACGTTGGCCAGAGGCCCCCAAGGTGAGACTTCACAGTCATGTATCGACCGATAATACTTGCAAGTAAATCACGTTGAGTCCACGTGTTTTTGTGTGCAGAAAGGGGTATTAATTCAGTATCTTTAGATTCAGACATACGTTGAAACACCCCCCTTGTAGTTTGGGCTGGTCATAACTCCCCCATCAATCATGCCCTTTAGACAGGCAAATGGAAGAATCACTTATTCTTGAATCGCTTCAATCGGAACGTTTCTTCACGTTCCATTTCTTCAAGTCTAAGTTGAATGAATACCTTCGCTTCTTCAAGTTCTGGAATGACCTTGAATTCGAGAGCATTGACACGACGCTTTGTTGCTTCAATCTCTTCGAGAAGTCGTTTTAGAGTTGCTTCCATTTCAGCAGCAGTGACAATCTTCTCAATCAATTCGCTGAATGTATCGCTTGCTTCATCGATGTATGGGGATGAACCAATGAAACCGACACCGCGTTCTGCAAATGTTGACTTCAGGTTGGTACCGCTGACGGAAGGAACGACAACACCCATGATGTTTCTTCGTTCAACTTCGACCTCAGGATGAGCACTGTTAGCGATTGCTGCGGCTCGAACTGCAAGACCTCCTTCAATTGCATTAGCTAAATCGATGCGTTGTTTTGCAAGTCGATATGCTTCAGTGATTTCTTTCTTCGCTTCGATCATGACCGATAGAAGTTGACGGAATTCATGGAAAAGACCATCACGCTTCATTTTCAGAAGTTTGTATCCGTTTTTGGTCTGCTTGATGCGCCCCTTGAGTTTAATCAACTCGCTTCGGGTTGGTTTAATGTCAAGCGCCATTTGTTCACCTCAGTATTCAGGAGCGGTTCTCAGGATGGTACTTGTCAATCCAATCTTGGTCAAGACGAACAAGGTACTTGGTATCGATTGAAGCCATAAGTTCCCAGCATAGATTCAATGTATCTTCGATAGAGCGGTCTTCATCACGTGATTGACGCAGGAAGCGGTCTTCAAAGACACCTGAGAAGTCAAGCAGTTGCTTGTCACGCTCATTGAGTGCATCTTCACCGACAATAGCAACGAGACCACGTAGTTCACGGCCTTGAGCATATGCAGCGTACATTTGGTCAGAAACAGACTTGTGATCTTCTCGAGTTGTCTTTGCACCGATACATGATCCCATCAATCGGGAAAGAGATGGAAGAACGTTAATCGGCGGATAGATTCCTTGTTGATGTAACTCACGGGAGATAACAATCTGTCCTTCAGTAATATATCCAGACAAATCAGGAATCGGGTGTGTAATATCGTCACCAGGCATGGTTAGAATTGGGAATTGGGTAATCGATCCCTTCTTGCCCTTTACAATACCTGCGCGCTCGTAGAGCATTGCAAGATCGGTGTACATGTAACCAGGGTATCCACGTCGACCAGGAACTTCTTCACGAGCTGCACCAATTTGACGAAGTGCATCACAGTAGTTTGTCATGTCTGTGTAGATAACAAGTACGTGGTAATCATGTTCGAATGCCAGATATTCAGCAGCAGTCAAAGCAAGACGTGGCGTAATGATTCTCTCAACAGCAGGGTCGTCAGCAAGGTTGACGAACAATACCGCATTTTCGAGAGCACCTGTTCGTTCAAGATCTGCACGGAAGAAATTGTATTCTTCAGCAGTAATACCCATTGCGCAGAATACGACGATAAATTGTTCGTCACTGCCAGGGAGTTTCGCTTGTCGAGCAATCTGTAGTGCAATATCGTTGTGTGGAAGACCAGAAGCCGAGAAAATCGGTAACTTTTGTCCACGGACGAGTGTTGTACAGCAGTCGATAGCCGAAATTCCAGTTTGAATGAAATCGTGAGGGCTTTGTCGACTGAATGGATTGATTGCAGCCCCGATAATATCGGCGTTTTCTTCTGCAACAATGTCCGGTCCACCGTCCTTTGGGCGTCCTGCACCATCGAGAATACGTCCAACAAGGTCTGTACTAACTGGGAGTTTGAAAACGTCCCCCATGAATGTAACACCAGCTGTTCGGTCGATCTTTGCAGTTCCTTCGAAAACTTGGACAATAACCAAATCGTCTGATGTATCGAGAACTTGTCCATTCTTGATGCTTCCATCAGCAAGTCGTAGGCTGACGATTTCACCGAATGCTACGGGTTCAGTCTTGTTCAAGAACACGAGCGGCCCTTTTACGTCTGTAATGGTTCGATATTCCTTTCCTGTCATAATTTCACGTCCTCAGTTTTCCTCCACGGTGGCAGCGATTTCATCGACCATGTCTTTCACCATGGATTCGATTGTATCGACGTAGCCCTTTTCGAATCGACCACGCATAAGCGCAGTACGAGCAGGGATATTGACAACGTCGTTGAGTTGTGCACCTGCTGCCATAGCATTCTTTGCAGCTTCTTGGAAGCTTAGAATGGCTTTCGACATGGAGTATTGTAGATTGATGTCACAGAATGCATCAACTTCGTGGAATCCGTTCTGTTGCAAGAAGTATTCACGAATCATACGTGCAACTTCAAGCGTCAATTGTTGATCGACTGGCAATGCGTCGGAACCAACCAATTGTACGATTTCTTGAAGTTCAGATTCAACTTGTAACAAACCACTGATTTGGGTTCTTATTTCAGGGAAGTCCTGAGCGATGTTATCTCGGAACCATTGATTCAAACTCTGAGGGTACAAAGAGTATGAATTCAACCAGTTAATTGCAGGGAAGTGGCGTTGTCTTGCAAGACCTGCGTCCAATCCCCAGAATACCTTAACGATACGAAGTGTACCTTGTGAAACTGGTTCAGAAATATCTCCACCAGGTGGACTTACAGCACCGATGACGGTAACTGATCCGTCGTCACCATTGTTGGTTTCAACACGTCCAGCACGTTCATAGAATTCTGCAATTCGTGATGAAAGATACGCTGGGTAGCCTTCTTCACCAGGCATTTCTTCAAGACGTGATGAAATTTCACGCATTGCTTCAGCCCAACGAGAGGTCGAGTCTGCCATGAGGGCAACGTCGTATCCCATGTCACGGAAGTATTCTGCAATGGTGATTCCTGTGTATACAGATGCTTCTCGAGCAGCGACAGGCATGTTGGAAGTGTTCGCAATCATGACAGTACGGTTCATGAGAGGCTTTCCTGTATTTGGATCAATCAAGTGAGGGAACTCGTCCAATACTTCAGTCATCTCGTTTCCACGCTCACCGCATCCGATATAGACAACGATTTGGGCGTCGGAGTACTTTGCAAGAGATTGTTGTGTAACGGTCTTACCAGATCCGAATGGACCAGGAATACCTGCTGCACCACCCTTAGCAAGTGGGAAAAGGAAATCAAGAATACGCATTCCTGTAACAAGAGGAGTGTCAGGTGCGTACTTTTGGCGGTATGGACGAGGTGTTCGTACAGGCCACTTTTGCATCATCTGAATTTCGCCACCGTCTTCGAGAACACAAACAGTCTCTGTTACGTTAAAGTCTCCAGATTTGATACTCTTGATGACGCCGTTCATTGTTGGAGGAACCATAATCTTGTGAACGATGGTTTCGGTTTCTTGAACGTGTCCAATAACTTGTCCACCTTCAACTGCGGAGCCCTTCTCAGCAACTGCCTCAAAGGTCCACTTCTTCTCGAGGTCAAATGCATCAGCATCGACACCACGGGTGATGAAAACACCCATGACTTCTTCGAGAGTTGGAAGTGGTCGTTGAATTCCATCGTAAATCTGTGTTAATAGACCGGGTCCGAGAGATACGGACAAGGTTTCCCCAGTGTTGATAACTGGTTCGCCTGGTCGCATGCCTGACGTATCTTCGTATACTTGGATAACAGCTTTGTCACCGTGCAATTCGATAACTTCTCCCATCAATCCTTCGGTGCCAACTCGGACAACGTCGTACATTCCTGCGCTCATTCCTGTCGCGGTGACCACAGGCCCCGAAATTCTGTAAATTACTCCTTCATTACTCATATTTATTTCCTCCTTTTTGGAATATCATTTCCATAGGTCGACTCCAATTGCTCTTCGAATGGTTTCTCTGAGCGTGTTGTCTTCTTCCGTACCGATACCAAGAACGGTCGGAGAGACAGAACCAGAAAGTTGCATACGCAAACGATCTGGCAAGGACGCAAGAACCGCGGAGTCAACCACGACGATTCCTACATCCTTTGAATTGAGAAGATTACGGAAGACCTTGATACGCTCTTCTTCATCTTCTGGATTGAATAGTGTTGAGATACCAGCAAGCTGGAATCCAAGTGTGAATTCTGGTGAACCGACTACTGCAATTTCCATCATATCACCTCATAGTACGTGCGCCTCGAGTAACTCGGGCGGTAGACCTGCTAGACGTCCTCGGACAATCATTCGAAGGTCCGTAACTTCCTTGACTTTCATTGCAACATAGTGAACAATCGGCAACGCAGATACTGGATGGAGGTAGCTCATCCTCTGCATTTGTTGATATTCTCGTGCGTGAAGCCATGTAACAACAGCGTCCAAAGATCGTTCTTTTTCTGCGGTCTCCAATGCGGTTTCAAATCCTGCAATATCAAAGCGTGAATTGCTTCGAAGAAGATCCATCATTGCATCTTTGCCACCATTGGCGACAGAGGATAACGCACGCTTTGGCAATAGCCTTCCTCCGGATAAGAGTTCATCGAGAAGATCGTTTCCTTCGATTCCGAAAGCGGATGCTTCCATAACGTTGAGGATGTTTCGATGGTCAATTTCTGTGGCCAAGACATTTCGCAAGTATCTTGCATCATTGCTGCTGTGTGAAAGAGAAGTCATTGCGTATGAGAAGTAATGTCGGTCAAGAGCATCTTCGTATTGTGCAAGACTTGCATTCTCTGGTAAACTCGTTAGAGCTGACCCGAATGATTTTCGACGCATTTGCAAAGCAGCAGACGGTAAGTCATCTGCGCTCTCAAGGATTTTAATCCATGGAGTATTGATTTCATTCAAGTCAGGTAAAATATCCTTCCCGAGTTTTTCAGAGTCAATGTCGTTCGCAACTGCTCTCAATACTGCTTTGGCATTTTGGTATTCATATCGGCCCGTATAAATCTCAACGATTTTTCGTACTCTTCCGTTACAATACGAGAGAATCTTTGACAATTCATTCTCGAGATTGTGCGCAAGTGCAGCTTCAACCAAGTCGCCACCAGTGTACTTGGAAGCATAGAGGTTGATTTCGTTTTGATACCCACTTTCTGCAACAGCATTGGTGAGTTGGTCGGGTGATTGATTGATCAATTGACGTAGTCGAGCTTTGTCCATCAATGCTTGACGACGAGCCTTAGCCCGTGCAGCAACATATGGTGTATTACCCGATAACATCATTCATCCCTCATCCAAATAGTGTTTCGTTAATTGCAGCGCGTTCGTCGTTCCACGTTCTGTCAAGAAGTGTATCAAAGCGGAAGTCGAATGAAACGGAACCATCTGCAGCTTCCATCATGAAGCCACCAAGTCCGTTAATTTCGTCTCCGATTGTACGAGAACCTGCTTCTTTCTTCAATGCAGCCGAATCGACAGTAACTGGCCTTAGAACGAAATCCTTTCCAGAAATATCTCCTGCATGCTTCAACAAAGACTTCAGTAGAGTTGCTCTTCCCTTCATTCCGGGATCGGCAAGTTGTGCTTTTGCAGCATCATACGTAGCATCCAAGACGCCACGACGTGCAATAAGCAATTCTTTCTGGTTTCCTTGTCGCGCACTGGCGACCATTTCTTGTGAGATTTGTTCAGCTTCACGCCCAGCACGGGCACTTGCTTCGTCCGAGATGGACGATGCCTTTGTTTCTGCTTCACCGACAATTGCATCTGCTTCTGCTTTCGCTTCTTTGAGCATAGCTTTGGCTTGCGCCTCGGCTGATGCAGCGATATCTTTAGCAAGTGTTTCAAGTGTCATATCATCATCTCCAGCGAATCAACAGACGAGTGTCTGTTGTAACGCCACAACTTCATAGGAAGAGTGGCAATGCACCGAGAATTACAATCGACTCAGGAAGAGCCGTGAAAATGAGTGCAGGACCGAATTTGCTTGAGTCTTCAGCGAGCATACCGACAGCTGCGCTGCCGATGCTTCCCTGGGAGAACCCAGCGCCGAGACCAGCAAGACCGAGAGCAATTCCTGCTCCCATGTCCTTGCCCCAGCTTTCGGTTGTTTCTGTTGTGTCAGCGTCTGCTTGAGCAGATACGCCCTGAGCAATCAGGACGAGTGCACCGAGCACGATCATCATTCGTAGGCTTTTCTTTAGGGTATTCTTGTTCATATTTTCTACCTCCTTAACGTCCAGTGGACTATGAATTCCCCTCAACATGTAGGGGTTGGCCGCCAAGCGGGGAATAAGCCCTGCCTGAGCCATCGTAAAACTTGCCCATCCATTCCACAAAGTGGAGACGGGCTGCGTGAATTGAAGGTGATAGGAGGCCGAGTGCTATTGCAAACACTTGGACGCCAATCCAGAGTAAGAAGAAGAGTGGGACCATGACATAGTCACCTGCTGAAACAGCGTCTGTCATGGAGGCAAAGCCCATGTCGTTTCCGATTTCAGCGATCTTGACGCCTGCGACACCAACTGCCATGATTCTCAGATAGGAGAGTGTGTTTGCCAACAATCCAAAGGTCTCGATTGGACCCATGATAACGCCACCAGCCCAGCCAAATCCTTCGAAGATTGCCAGAGCGATGATGAGCAGCCCTACACCTGCAAGCATAATCATAGCAGGGAGAGTTGCCGCAAGGACTTCGTTATCCTTGTTCATGTATCCGTAGATGTGGAAGAAACCGCCGAGGAGAATCATCATCCAACTTCCCTTTTCGAAGAAAGCAGCGACGATTCCATGAGCCTTCATGACGTTGAAGAATCCAATAATGAATCCGATGAAGAGATGAAGGGCTCCGATGTAAACGGAAAGAAGAACATAATCTGTGAGAGCGCCAGTTGCTCTGTGGAATGGAATGTGAGTATGGGACATGCCGAGTGTATCTGTCACAAAGGCTGGGAAGTGAATAGTATCATAGGTCCAATCATAAAAACCAATGAGCGGGGATGAACCACCCATTACGTGGCCAGTCCCATCCCAGACAAATCCAAAGCCTTCAGCGAATAGGA
>QXYA01000100.1 GCA_009887135.1 Candidatus Poseidoniales archaeon | reverse complement strand
CAATCAATTATGGCGGTGGAAAGTTCCCTGTCTATCAGTGAGGTGATGATCATATGCGAGTAATTATTGGTGGTGCTGGAAGAGTAGGGGCTGAATTGGCTCGTGCTATGCGTGCAGAAACAATGGATGTTGTTCTTATCGACAACGATTCCCGAGCAGTCAAAAATGCTCAGTCCCTCGACGCCTTGGTTATTCATGGAGACATCACTTCCCGTGAATCCCTCATGGAGGCTGGTATCGGTGATGCGACAGTGTTTGTTGCTGTTACTGATTCAGATGATCGTAATCTCATTGCATGTGCCCTTGCTGAGGATGAGCATAAAAGACAGAACGGTTCTTCAATTCAAAAGACTCTTCTATCGATTGGTCGATTTAGAAATCCACACTATGTTGCTGAACATTCAGAAGGTCATCTAAAGCGTTGGGCTTCTGTTGATTATGCAATCGATCCAGTTGATGGAGCAATACGACGCTTAGCAACTGGATTACGTTCTTCTGCGATTGAAGAAGTGATACCATTTGGGCATGAAGCCTACATTATCGAATTGAATGTTACGCAACATGCTTCAAATGTTATCTATCAAACCTTAGCAGAAGCAAGTTTAGGTGTAGAGGGTGGATTGCCACTCATCGTAGGTGTGAAAAGAGATGGAGAGATGAGTACAGTCCCTACAAAGGACTTTTCATTAATGCCGAAGGATATAATCGCAGTAGCTACAACAGGACTTGCATCATTTAGTCGCATTCTTACATCCTTTGGGCATGAATCCATTGATTTCCCAACAAAACCGAAGGTTGCAATCATTGGAGCAACTGAAATCGGAAAGCGAATTGCAGAGGATTGGTTGCGAGCTGGAGCGTTTGTTACTGTAATCGAACGTGATTTAAACATCGCAAATAATCTATCAGGATCAGATATTGGATCTCATGGAAATCTCGAAGTTATACACGGTGATTTCCTTGATCGTAACATCCTTACTGAAATAGGGATAAACGAGCATCATATTGCAATCGCAGCATTGGATGATGATCACATCTCCATCGCAGCAGCTTTATTGGCGAATGATATGGGCGTAACTCGAACGGGATTGATTCTCAAAGATTCGGATTTAGTCAAGGTCACTCAGCGGATGGGTATTACCTTCGCTGTTGACATCAAACGGGTAGCAGTGGACAACATATTGGCACATATCCACACAAGAGCATCAGGTGCATATGCCATTCTTTCAAACATTCCAGATATTGTTGGAATTAGTCTTCCAGTATCGAGCGCCACTAAATTTGTTGGTAAGCGAGTAGGGGATGCGGGAATACCGGATTGGGCACGAATTGCCTTCATTCAACGTAGAAATACGACAGGAGGATGGGAAACTTTACGCCCATCTAGAGAGAAATCTATTGTTGAGGGAGACCGACTTATCTTGTTTTGTAGACCGGATAAAGTCGCTGATCTTGAGAAGAAATTTAAGGTGTAATCATGCGTTTTGACGTACTTGCCTTGATCCTTGGTTGGACATTGGTTGCCTTGACGATTCCACTCGTCGTATGTGGAATCTTAACTGGATTCCTGGATGATTGGGATTTAGCAATTCTGGCATTTTCAGCACCTGCTGCATTATCGTTATTCATCGGATACCTCATGCTACGATTTGGTACTCGAAGAAATACTCCCACCCGATTAAGAGATAGAGAAGCTTTTGCAGCCGTGGCCTTAGTTTGGCCTCTTGCAGTACTTGTTGGAGCACTCCCTTATTGGCTAGGAGGCGTGTTCCATGGTCCATTTACCGATGGGTCTGACCTAGCCGACATCCTTCGAGGTGCAGTAAATTCATGGTTTGAATCAATGTCTGGATTTACCACGACAGGTGCAACAGTTATTTCGACATCGATGAGCCCAGGCTGTAATCCAGGTATGGATTGTATCAATTCTCAACCAAGAGGACTTCTTCTTTGGAGGTCACTTACACAATGGTTTGGTGGAATGGGAATCATTATGCTCGGAATGATGATTCTATCTCGCGTTATTGGCGGAGGAATGGCCCTTGCTAGAGCAGAATTAACGGGTCCATCACTCTCTCGATTGAAACCTAAATTACAAGAGACTGCACTTGCATTATGGACTCTGTATCTCGTGCTTACAATACTTGAATTCGGGTTATTAATTTTCATAGGGGATCTTAATTGGTTTGATTCTTTAAATCATGCATTAACCACTATGCCTACGGGTGGGTTCTCAACGTATGACGGCAGTGTGGGACATTTTGATTCGTATATTGTAGAATTAATCATTATTCTCTTCATGTTTATCGGTGGAATCAACTTTACATTGTTGTGGTTCATCAGGGAAGGACAATTCAAAAAAGCCTCACAGGATGAAGAGTTCAAAAATTATCTTGTGTATATTTTTACGACATTTCTCTTCATAACAATCGCTCTCTTACTGACCAGAGATTATACAACGACTGATTCATTTATTGACAGTTTATTCCAAGTGGTTTCCATTGGAACGTCAACAGGATACACATCTACTGATTATATGCAGTGGCCAGTATTCACTCATCTTCTTCTCTTCGTTCTCATGATCGTCGGTGCATGTGCTGGCAGTACAAGTGGTGGATTGAAACTGATGCGAATTAATCTCGCTTTCAAGGTGGCGATGAGAGAGCTCATTCGAATTGCTCAACCGAGAAAAGTACAAACTGTACGCCTAAACAATCAAGTTGTTGGAGACCAACAACTCGGACTAATTGTTGGGATGCTATTTGTTTGGATTGGATTATTTGCAATATCATCGATCATACTTTCATTGACAATACCTGGAGAAGATTTTGAATCTATTCTAGCACTAGTAGCCTCAAGTTTGGGCAACACTGGACCAACTCTTGGAAACTATGGACCAACTGAAACGTGGGCAGGATTAAATTCTGGAGCATTGATATGGACTTCTATACTCATGTGGTTTGGTAGGCTGGAATTACTTACAGCAGTTATTCTTCTTCACCCACATACGTGGAGATCTGAATCGAAAGACCAGACTAATCGCGGTGCATTATCCCGATTGAAAAGAATGATCTCAAGAGATCCTATTGACGAATCAAAATAAAGTTCGTTGGGCTGAATCAATCGTAGGTTCCTCAATGCTTTCTTCGACAACTTCCTCGATTGGCTCCTCAACAGGTAATTCTTCGATAATCTGAGCGATAATGGGTTCTTTCCACTTTTGTTCTGCTTCATCAAATGCTTTCATCATGTCCTTTGTGGACTTACGACTGACAGGCATATTGCACAAGGTTGCATGTTCCTGGGAACTTAGTCCCAAAGAAAGTGAGATTGAAAAATCGTTTGGATTTCCTACAACTGAATCCTCTCGACTCAAGGCAGACAACAGTGGTAAGAATTCTCGACGTACAGTCGATTTACTCGTTTTGGACATATCTGATAGGTGTGAAATGATAGCAGGGCGTGTCCATGAACCTGAACGTCGCAAATAGTGTGGATAACTGGCATAAATGCGTCCTTCGAGTGGTTTAGAATTAGCAACACTAGCCGAGAGAGATGAAAGATGTAGCGTCCAATATGAGGAGTGATGGGCTAAATCACGATATCTGCTTTCTACTGACTTATCTGCTACAATGAGGGCTTTTGAGGCCTTTTCGATCGAGTTATTACTGAAGAGTGAAGAATTATTCCAATGAACCCAATTCATCAGGTCAGAGGGTTGTTTGTCAATGGTTCTACCAAGTTGAACTGCATCTTCCGCAGTTCGTGATCGATAGAGATTTTCCATACCTGGAAAAACTTCTGTCGTGACATCCCGAACACCTGCTTCAAGATGTTCAGCAACTTGATATTTTGTCAATGAAGAAACTGAGCCTGTTGATAGAACTTGTAAATCTCTGACCAATGCCCGTAAATCTCCATGATTTCCTTGGATTAATGATTCAATAGCATCATCTGTAAATTGAATATTTTCCTCCCGAAGTACTCGGCGTGCAATACGACGTAATGCTTCATTAGAAACTCGATCAAAGGTAATGGTCTTCAGATGTTTTGAAAATCTATCTTTTGTATTCCTCCAGGTTGAAGAGGAACGACCCCACAAACCCATGATGTCATTACATGCCAATATGACTGGTTGTTTGGTTGATTCGAGGAGTCGTAACAATTCTGCTTTCCCTCCTGAATCACCTGATAGTGGAGGGGAATCAGATCCATCAATTTCCTTACGAATACGATCTTCACTAACCGCACGTAATCCCCCACCAATATGATCGACTTCATCAAGGAGAATGAGAGTCCTTTGTTGTGGTTTATTTGGGTCATGGAAAAGTGATCGGTGAGTCGAGCCTTGTGTCGCTGCTTTACGGATAGCAACTGCATTTCTTGAATCACTCGCGTTCAGTTCAATAACTGTCCAACCCATATCGTGAGCGATTGCTCGAGCTACAGTTGTTTTACCGACACCAGGTGGACCAACAAGTAGGATACCTTTCTTTTTTGGTTTCCCAGCAACCCAGCCATCCAGCCATTCCCTGATATGACGGCGTTGAATTTCATTCCCTTCTAATTGATGTTCAGACATTGGACGATGGCGCTCAGTCCAGTCTGAAGCACCGCTCATATCTGTTCATTATGTCGGCGGTTCTTGAAGGTGCTTCTTCCATTCAAAGAAACGGTAATTCATCAATTGAAATTCGTACTTGCGAACCATCATCTCGTGTCCGCATTGTAACAGTGTTGTCTTCGAGCGATTGATGGTCGACAGTAATACAAAGAGGGACGCCGATTTCATCAGCACGAGCATAGCGCTTCCCAATTGATCCACTCGCATCATACATTGAAACAAGATTGGGAATCATGCAACATCGTTTATGTAATTCGGATGCAATTTCATCCATCCCATTCTTCTCAAACAGTGGGAGAATAACAACATCGATTGGAGCAACCAATGACGATAATTTGAGCATTCGATACGGTTCTCCACCTTTTTCTGATTCATCATAAGCATGATCGAGAACATGCCAAAGAATACGATCAATACCAAATGCAGGCTCAACCACATGAGGAATGAACCATTCACCAGTTTCCTTTACAGTCTTTTGAACACGCTTGACATGTTGGGATTCAACAGATAATGCTCTTCCATCATTGAGAACAACATCGACAGGGAATTCAGTTTCTAAATCGAGTAATTCTACGAGTTCTTTCACTTGCCCAGCATCCCCTCTAAAGGCAGGTCCTGCGACACCACCATCGATTGTCCAACCATCTATTTCCACAATTTTGGGTTCTAAGAATTCTCTGCGAGCGCGAAGGGTTCTTCCGCTCGCTTTCTCATGTGCTTCTAAATCATAACAGCCTCGATGTGCAATACCTACACATTCAATCCATCCATAGGAACCATGTAGTTCAACATCCCAACAATCAGATGCATAGTGAGCCATTTCGTCAGGAGCATGTTGTCTAAATCGAACTTTTTGTGAATCGATTCCTAATTCGAGAAGGAAGTCGTAGGTTTTCCCCATGAAGTAACCAACGGTTTGATGACGGATTAATCCGATTGAGATTGCCTGGGTGAGAGAAAGATTGTGAACTTCACCTTCTCCATCATGTAATTCCATGGCCGTCGAGTCCCATTTTGAAAAATCGTGGGTCTCCTGAGAACTTGGGTCAATAAAATATTCCATTTCCGCCATATTGAATTCACGTAGTCGAATCATTCCTTGACGCGGAGATATTTCGTTTCGATAGCCTTTACCAACCTGAATTGCACCGAATGGTAACTGTTCTCTGAAATGCCGATACAAGGCAGGAAACATAGTGAACATACCTTGAGCTGTTTCTGGGCGCATGAATCCCGGGCGTCCTGATGAGCCTGCACCTATGGTTGTTGAAAACATTAAATTTTGAGTTTCAATTTGTGACCATGAAACTGCTCCACATGCCGGGCATTTTGGGGAAACATCATCGAGGAGGGCTTGTAAATCTCCTCGATTTAAAGAATCAGGATTTGGATGATGGGACTCAAGTAATGTATCTGCACGACTTGCTTCATCACATTCGCCACATTGAGTCATAAAGTCAGAGAATTCTCCTACGTGACCACTGGCTTCAAGAACTTCGTAAGGCGTTACTGTTGGGGATGAAATCTCTACAACATTACCTAAACTGGTCCAATGATTGAGCCATGCTTGGTTAATCTTTGATCGTAGCCTTCCACCAACTGGACCGAAATCATACAATCCCTTGGCACCACCGTAAAGGTCGAAAGCAGGAAGTAAAACTCCACGTTGCCTCAGCATTCCTTGAAGTCGCTCAAGTCTTGCATCATCAGCCATTGAAGTATCCCCGTAGTCTCTGCTGTTGCACAAGGCATTTCAAGTTCACCGCAGAGATGAAGGCTCGAAATCTAAAAGAGAGGGTTTTTGCCAATGTGTCAATCAATGATTGAATCGTTGAAGACAATTACACGGGCTGTGACTTGTGCATTCCGCAATGTCCGGTTGAAGCCCTATTAAATATCGAACACGTTCCAAAAGATAAGAAACATAAGAAAAGTCTAATCATTGATTGAGTGACCAAATGTGTCGACTGTCTATTTTGTATCGAATGATGTTCAACAAAAGCGCTACGCGGAGTGGCATTATCCCAGATGTAATCCATTCAACTCCCCCTTTATCAAGCGACGATTCACCAACCAAACCCGTGATAGGATGGGAGAAGAAAGGTATCGATAGGGCTTAAGCCATCTACGAAAGTATCATATGCGTAGCACCAACGCTCTCGCACCACTGAGATTGGTGAACAAAAAATGCCTGAGATAGAGTATCTGGATAAACCCTATGATACTGAGGTTCTTTTGGACAAATTATGTCCACCTGTTCGAAACTGGTTTGTTGAAAAATTCCCGGATTTTACTCGGCCACAAAAACTCGCAATACCAACCATCATGGATGGCGGTCATTTGCTTCTTTGCTCACCTACAGGTTCTGGTAAAACCCTTACTGCGTTCCTTACCATTATAGATCAGTTAGTAAGAAAAGCTCTTGACGGTAAATTGGAAAAGCGTATTCATTGCGTATATATTTCACCGATTAAAGCATTAGCAAATGATATTCAAAAGAATCTTATTGGACCTTTAACCGAAATTTCAGAACGATTTCTTCCAGACCGAGCTCAAGAAATAAAAGTAGGATTGCGAACTGGTGACACACCTCAATCAGAACGCCAAAAGATGCTAAGGAACCCTCCTCACATCCTCATCACTACACCAGAAAGTTTGGCAATTGCGATTACATCACCTCGATTCCAACCAATCATTAGTGATGTTGAATACATGATTATTGACGAATTACACTCTCTTGTCCCAACAAAAAGAGGCGTTCATCTAGCTCTTACTCTTGCATACCTTGACACTCTCCTTGACCGCCCTGTGCAACGGATTGGAATTTCTGCTACAATGGAGCCATTAGAGACTGTTGCCGAATATCTTGTCGCAAGTGATGATCGAGAGTCTCGCGGAGAAGGTCAAAAAGTATACATCGCTAAAGTATCAGGTTCGAGAGAACTGGATTTGGACATCATCATCCCACATCAGAAATTCAGTGATATGGCAGTCCTTAAGATATTAGACGCCAATATTGATGTCATTGCAGATTTAATTACTGCTCACACAACAACACTGGTTTTTGCCAATACCAGGAAGATGACTGAAACACTTGTACAGCGTCTACGACCTCAACTTGGGGAACTCATAGCAGGGCATCACGGATCAATGGATAAGAAAATTCGTCTTGATGTTGAACAGAAACTGAAGAAGGGTCATCTCCGTGCAGTCGTTACATCCTCTTCGCTCGAGATGGGTATCGATATTGGTACTGTTGACATGGTCATACAACTCGGTTCGCCTGGAGACATTGCTACAGCATTGCAGCGTATTGGAAGAGCAGGCCACCACGTAGGTGGAATCCCTCGTGCTCGATTTTTACCATCGAGTGTTGACGATCTTATCGAATTGGCTGCCCTTCAAGCGGCGATTCAAACTGGAGATATGGACCGTCTAGATTTCCCTGAGAATTGCCTTGACGTCGTTGCTCAATTCCTTATCGGCCTTGTCATTATCAATCAAATTGATATTGATGAAGCGTACGAGATTGTTTCAAGTGCTTGGAATTATAGAAACTTTGCTTATGATGATTTCATAGAAGTTCTTGATATGCTTGAAGAAGAACGTCGTGTTTGGATCGACTGGGAAGAAAATACCTATGGTAAGCGTGGCTATGCAAGAATGATCTATTACACCAATATTGGAACGATTGCTCCAGATAACTCCTACCTTGTATTCAATGCAGAAGGTTCGATTCTAGGTCAACTCTCTGGTTCTTTCGTTTCAAATCTACGTGGAGGGGATGTCATTTTACTCGGTGGTTCAACGTACAGAGTAACCAATATTCAAGGTACGAGAGTCAACGTTGCTTCTGTAACAGGATACAGGCCTACTGTACCCTCATGGTCTGGAGAAGCGCGTTCACGAAGTAGGGAACTTTCAGCCTCGTTACTTTCATTGATTCGCCACTGCATGATATCCCTTCGAAGAGAACAAGATCCGAGGGTTATGCTTACTGAAGCATACGGTCTATCAAAACCAGTTTCAAATGCTATTGCAAGGCACCTTGAAGAGCATACCATTGATTCGTTCCAGGTCCCAGAACCCAATAGAATTCTTATTGAACAAATTATTGGAAGTGGACACCCAGCCTATCTTATCACAACGTGTAGGGGTCGTGGATTCAATACAGCGCTTGGATACTTCATGGCAGGTATCGCTGAGACCTCAGGCGTAAGTGTAATCGAATTATCTTTTGATGAAAATGGTTTACTGATACGTACAGCGCAAGAGGTTGATCCATCCCAGCTTTACGAAGCATTCCGTTCAAACAACCACATCGAAGTCATTGAGCGATATATCCTCAATACGCAGATATTTGCAAAGCGATTTAGAGAAGTCGCAGGACGTTCAATGATCATTCCTAAGCGTGTTGGATCCGAAGAAATTAGTCCCCAACAATTCCAACAAAAGGCTGAGGCACTCCTCAATCGACACCGAACGATGGAAAATTCCTTGTTGATGAGAGAGGCTAAGAATGAGATTCTCTTTGGAGACATTGACATCATTAGCCTCAATCAATTTTTACAATCATGCATAGAAGGTGATGCACGAATAGTCCACACAAAGGTAACGGTTCCATCGAGACTGGGAATGAGCCTGTTCATGTCTGCATTTGAGGACTTAATGTCGATGAAGACAAGGGCGTTCCTCGTTAAGGACATTGACCCTGAAGTTCTGAGAAGACTCCTAGGTACCCGTTCACTGGCCACTGAATTATCCACTGACCAACTCGATCGTTACTACAGTGACAAAGCCCCTGTTCCAAGTAATCCTGAAACATTGTATGAATTAATGCAACATGGAGGTGGACTTGATCGTTCATTCCACAATCCACTCTACAAGGAAAAATTAGAGGGCATTGACCTTGAAATGATTCGAAGTTGGGTAGAGGACCTTTGTACCTCAGGTAAAATCACCAAATTAGAAGGAACTGGAATGCCAGAACTGGATGGAAAGTGGTTTAGCCCATTTATGGCTGAAATTCACGGAACACTCGGTTGCTTAGCAGCCAATAAATCGGATTCCATTATTGATTTACGGGATTATGATACATCGGGTATGTCCTTCAAGGTGGCAACTGCATTCCAGAGTACACAACCTACTGAATGGAAGACAATGACCGTTGGAGACCCGCACGAAGCAATGCGTGTCAAAGTGCTTGAAATGCTTGGTTCCGAAGGACCAAAAACAGCAGATATCATTCACAATAGGCTACCCTTTTCCGAAAAAGCAGTCGACCGAATTTTACATGAACTCGAAACTAGAAACGTGATTTCAGTCGGATTCTTTACGCAAACTGATGAAGCAGAATTTATTCTTAAGGTTGATGAACACATCATCACAGGAGGTGAAGAAGAAGTCGTAGAATATCGATGGATTCAGAACCTGGTCCTTGAAAAATCATTCAAACAGTACGCAGATGTTTTCGATGCGTTTAATGAACACGTTTTCGTACAAAAACAACAAGAATTATTGTATCGAATCAAAGATTTCCGATTCAAAGATTGGAAAGATTTGCAACTTGATTCCGATGTCATTAGTGGACGATTATTACATAATCGAATGGGCTATACAACAAAGAACAACATCCCGATGTTACTTGGTTTGAAACCTGAACCTTGGGTGGGCGCTATGGAAGATGTCGTGCTTTCAAAACTGACACCACATGAAAATATCACGCGCCAGGAATTGATTCAAGATTTCCCGAAAGGCGAAGAACATCGCCAAATGGAACGTGATGTGAAGAATGCGATATCGAATCTAGATC
>QXYA01000010.1:7606-9592 GCA_009887135.1 Candidatus Poseidoniales archaeon | reverse complement strand
CTGTTCCTATACCATCTATGGCATCATTCATGGCTTTCGAGCCAGCGGTTGGAGTTTCACTCCATGTGATATGCATCGTTTTGTCAACAATTAAAACCGAATCTGCATTGCCTGTCGGTGAAGAACTTACTAATTCGTTATTATAATCCAAAACGATTGGCCAACTTCCGTTTAGTTGGGATCTATATGCAGTCACATCGCTCAATAATGAATTATCGCCTGTAACAACTTGAACGACCGAGATGTCATCTCTTTGCCCAAGCAGGAGTGCGAATTCATTTGCTTGATCCTGAGCAGATTCAGAGCCTGGTGCAATTGCTCCAATGACAAGAGCATTCGAATCACCCATCAACTCAGATAGAGTCGTGAATTCAGTTCCATCTATCTTGAACTCAGCGTCCAGAAGGAGAGCGTTTTCATCGAGAATCGCTTCATCACTCAAATTGGTTTGAGCAAAACCAAGAGGGAGCATAAGGAGCATCATTACGAAAAGAGCTCCAATGATTGGAAGGGGTAAAGGTGGCTCAGAATTGAAGCCTTTGTACACTAAGCCAATAAAGCAGAAAATGGTTGTCAGCGTTAGCCAAACCCCTGCTGTTGCGAATCCTTCGTTGTCTGGTTCGACCTCGAATCGCATGATTCCAAATGCATGACAATCGACGTTTGGATTCCCGCTCGTGGTTGTTACGCAAACTTCCAAATTTGAAGAACCAGTGAACAACTGTTCTTTTCCTGTCCAAATCCATGCAGTCTCGTTATTTCCAAGATCACGTTCCATACGAATGCGACCAATTGAATTTTCCATTACAGTATCTCGATCTTTATTCGTCTTTTCATCAGAATCGAGAGGGCCTCGTAGAACCCATGAAACTGCACGGTTTCCGTTTCCATCAATAAGAACATCATCTTCACCCCAAGGCAAGGTTGGCAGAAACTCGATGTGAGCACGTTTCGAAGAATCGATTCGAATACTCGCTTCAGGTTGGTAGACTTTACCAGTCATCACAATTCCACCAGCATTCGTCTCAAATCCACCCCATTGGATTCTCGCACGCGTGCCTTCACAATTATGTTGGGCAATTAACGAAAGAGTGAATGTGTCACCGGTTTGTAAATCCACGTCGAGTTGAATAATATCTCCTGAAAAGTTCTGCGGGTCATTTGAGGCCACTTTCTCAATTTCTTCTGTGATTACGGTTTGGTAGACTTCGGTGCCAGATATACTTACTGACATGGTCAGGGTTGTAGAATCGTCGTCACCTGGAGGGGATGTGAGAAGGCTTGACGTACATGTTGTTGGCTGTATTGCAGCAGCGATTGGTACAATGTAGGCACTAAAATAAGTGGACATATTGATTGTCCCCTTCATTGAATTAACCAATGGTGGAGATGTTAATTGGAAAATTTGAGAAGGTCCTCCTCCTGGATTAACGTCAGCAAAACCAAGAGTAGCGTCAGGCCTTGCTCTCTGTAATACAGAAGTTTCAGCGTTTTCACCTTCAACATACAATCTTTGTTCGATATCCATCTCCCAATCGACGTATCCCTCTTCGTAAGTAACGTTTTCAAGAGCACCTTGAGCGCCTATGGCCAAACTTGATACAAAGAGCGCCAAGAGGCCGAATGCAATGAAACGGTGATGGCGCATGACACTCTGAGCGTGTGCCAGTTCATGAAGTCGGCGGCGGATTTCACATCGGTTGGCCAAGGTACAGCCACATGAGAAGGACGCCAGAAATGATTGAAATTGCGTTAACAGATCCTTTCGTAAGGAATCCTCTGTTCTCCAGAACCGCTCCAAGAACGCTATCGATTTGGCATCCCAGGAATCCTATTCCTGCAACCATTGCCGCATTCATTACGGTGTCGGAGACTGAATTTTGGAACATGATAATGCCTGCAAAAAGAGAACATAATCCGATGAGTAAGCCGCCTGAAGCAGCAGCGAGTTGACCGTTAGGAGAAAACCCTCCATTGATGCCAGCT
>QXYA01000010.1:5417-7596 GCA_009887135.1 Candidatus Poseidoniales archaeon | reverse complement strand
AACCCGATTATCAAGGCTTCCAATTTCGCTTGCCCATGTGTCTGAGGTTGCGACTGCCACCGATGCTCCAAACATCCACAAACCATTTTGCCAATCTTCTAGAACAAATGCTAGAACTGCAACCAGTGCGGGCATTCCACCATTTGCTGCTACATTGATCCAGCCTCGATGGCCGTCAGAAGATTCACTCAGTCCTAATGCAGTCTTTTCATCAAAGCGCCATTTTGTGGCAATATGACTGCTGAGGAGAAAGGCCAAGAGAAGCAAGAGCCACGTCCAATGCCCCATGCAACCAACCAAGAAACCAAGCAATGCAGCAGCGATGATTCCCCTCGTGTCAAGAATACGGGCTTTTGATGAAGCCGCAATGAGTCCAATAATGAGTACAGATGTGACTGCAATGTTTCCAGAAACAAAGCCACCATCCTCAAAATTCATAATGAGCCCTAGCCGTACTGCGGCGCATCATAGTTTTGTTCTTTGCGTAAGATTCATCTCAAGAGGAAACGATTTACTGGGCTGCCCCTTCTTCCATTGCTGCAGATATGATGAATCTTCCAACCGTCCATAACAGAGTGATGAGTATAACAATCCATGTAAGGTCAAGAATGAGGCCGAGTAATGGTGGGAGATTGAGGGAGAGGTGGGATATTAGGACTGAACTTCCGTTCCAAAAAGCATGGCCGAACATGGCCAATCCAAGCATGATTGGAAGGGATGTAGGGAGTTGTAATTCAGATTTTCGAACTAAAAATGATTCAGTAAGATAGGTGGATGGATCGGCGGAAATCATTGCTTTCTCTCCAGTCATGGGGTTTACCAAATCCCATGTATTGAATTTCGGTTGAGAGCCGAACGTTCTCTTTTCGAGCATGTGGCCAATGGCATAGCCACTACAAGCAGTCCAGAGGGCATGGCCTGGAATTGAACCAATGCCTCGGACGATAGCTGTTAGACCGTATGAGATAGCGACAAACTCCCCTGCAAACAGACTGAACAAAATATACTGTAAATTTTCAAGCAGTGCAAACCCAAGACCAACAGTAAATCCGACTTGGAATCCTCTTCGTTTCGAATCGATCATACTACTCAAACTCAAGACAGCAAGTGCTTTGCATATCTCTTCTCCAACAGGTGCTGAAATAATGACTGTGATGTATTCAACCGTCGTGGCTGATACATCACCACCACTCAAGAAAAGAACAGTTCCGGGGGTTATGAAAGAATTGATAATCAGTGCAGGAAACGTGGAAAGCATACCTGCGATGAGCATCGCCTCCCCTT
Source organism: Candidatus Poseidoniales archaeon (assembly GCA_009887135.1). Taxonomy (GTDB): domain Archaea; phylum Thermoplasmatota; class Poseidoniia; order Poseidoniales; family Poseidoniaceae; genus MGIIa-L2. Next base: position 6,312 of record QXYA01000010.1, on the reverse strand, counting down.
GTTGTCGATTGGTTGTGAGTTGAAATCGAGAGGCAGAGAAGGACCACCAAGCAAAAACGGGTGTCGAGAACCCCACAAGCCATGCTGGAACTGCAACACAAACAGCCAACAGGAGGAAGAAAACATTGGAAGAATCAAGAAGAAGTGGAGCAAAGGCAATACTTGAGATGATGACGCCTCCAAGGAAAAGCATCCACAAATGCCGGGCTATTGGCACACGCAGAGGATGCCTAGATCGAACAATGTATTGTCGCATTGTTGTTGGAATTGGAGTTTGTAAAATACGTGAATTTGGAAGTGAATGCACTTGTGTGCCATAGGCATCTGGTTGTGCTACGATAATGTGTTCAAGTTTTGGACGTCGAACGGCTAAGAGAAGCAAAACCATCGGCGCAGAACAAATGCTGCCTGCTAAAATCAATGTTCCGTCCAAAGGTCCGAAATCCCCATCAAGATCTCCGTCAACGAATCCAGCTGCAATCAACACAACAAATTGAGCAAGAAACCAGAGGAGTACTACAATGCCAAGCATTCTCCAAACACTATGCCATCTTGACTCCTGATTGAGAGCCTGTGATGAAGCTTGGTTGGCTCCAGACGGCTGCATGAAATCTCTTCAATGTAGGAACTACATGAAGAATGGGATTGGAAGCCCGCTCAGTTCGCCCATCACTCCTCACGGAAACAGCAGTCAGCATAGAGCACTCATCATTGCGGATTTGTTCCTCGAGAACCTTCCCCATAAGGATTCGGATGAAATAAAACAGTTCTTCAAAAGGTAAAGCGAGTGTTCCAAGACATGGATTGGGCGAATCGTCTTCTTGCACCCCGTATCGATCATAGGGGTATGTCGACGCCAAGTGAAGCCTCTCGCTTGTTCCTCATTCTTACGCTC
>QXYA01000010.1:4958-5407 GCA_009887135.1 Candidatus Poseidoniales archaeon | reverse complement strand
TCCATTCTGCAAAAGAACCGTCATCTCTGTACCAATGCTGGCCTGAATTTTTAGGCCATTCGATCCATTCATAACCATCTCTTGTATTCCCTATCATGTTGTTCGGAGGAGAATTCGTTTGAGTTGTTGGTAACTCGGGTTGTTGTTTGAACATTTGCTCCGTTGAATCATATGCTGCATTGTTGTATTGGGATGTAGCAGGCCTTCTAATGAGGACAATAAGCACGGCTGCAGTTGCTAGTAAGAACGCTCCACCTGCAAAAATGAGAATCAAGTTGTCAGTTGACTCGCTTGATCCATCTCCTGAATTAAGTCCGTTAGTACCCGTTTCGGATTGATTCTCAACAGGACACTCTGTTCCTTTCATAACAATGTAATTGCTATTTTCGCACACTGTGTAATCATCAGAATTGTTAGAATTTGGGTCGATTATTACAGTCGTATTTGTT
>QXYA01000010.1:3949-4948 GCA_009887135.1 Candidatus Poseidoniales archaeon | reverse complement strand
ATTTGTTGATGTTGAAGGTAATTCTTCTGGGCAATCCGCCATATCGTTTACGACTTCACTACCGCCAGGGCAAACAAAGTAGAACTCAGTGACTGTTTCGTTTGTTGAGGTTGAATTATTGGCTAATGTAGGGCAATCCGCTAAATCAGTGACTACAATCGAACCTTGTTGGCACACGTAATAGATGAATGTCTCACCACTGTTTGAATTGCCACTTCCAGAGTTTGAGTTTCCGTTATCATTTCCGCTGTCAATATTTTGTTCTGCAGAACAGCCCTTTGAATCAACTGTTCCAGTTGATTTTGGACATTCATCATTTACGTTTGAGATTAAGTCATTGTCATCATCTTCATCTTCAACGCCGTCTCTACAACCATCGTTATCAAAATCCGTATTGATGTTTGCTGGCCAATCCTTTTCGCCTTTTGGACAGGAATCTCCAATATCCATTACCCCATCATTATCATCATCAAGATCTTCATCCTGATCACGGCATCCATCTCCATCGTGATCAGTGATTGTCCCAGAGATCCAGTCCAATATTCCTGGGGAACACATGTCTGATCCATCATTGACTCCATCATCATCATCATCAGAATCCTCTGAGTCTTTACATCCATCAGCATCAGTGTCGCTTGTAGCTCCAGTCAATCCCTTTGGACAACTGTCTTGTTCATCGGCAATACCGTCGTTGTCATCATCGAGGTCTTCCTCATCGGAATCTTTGCATCCATCGCTGTCATGATCGTTTAGAGAGTCTGAAGTCCATGCTTTCAGGCCTAATGGGCAAAGGTCTGAAAAATCTTGTACTCCATCGTTATCGTCATCGGAATCACAAGCATCACCTTCGAGATCTAAGTCATAATCGGATTGAGTCGGATTATACACATCTGGACAGTTATCTCCAGATCCTATGTTGTCTGCGTCCTCATCGACCGCAAAGAGAAGGAACCGATAATTGGTGTATGTCATTAGATGACCTTCGGAGTTTGCTCCTAC
>QXYA01000010.1:0-3939 GCA_009887135.1 Candidatus Poseidoniales archaeon | reverse complement strand
TGAGGTTTCATAACTTATAAACGCCAAGCCCTCAGTTGTAGAAGTGCCGTTAGGCAATTCGACTGTTGAATCAGAGTCTATAAATTGTGCAACATATCCATCTTCTGACCAAAAAGAAGGCATACCACCTAGGCCGTCGACCCCAATTGTTACATTTGATTGATAAGAACCTGTATTGTCGACCTCGAGATACGTAATTGTAATATAGTCTTGGGAGGGTACTGTAAAGGCGTGATTTCCATAAGAAACATCAGTCCAAGACATTTTTGCAATAATCTTGTCTTGAGGGTGTTGTATTTCGAACCATGAGTCCAATGCGATGTAATATGCGTATGAACTACTTATGCTGGGCCATTCGAAAATTCTCTCTGTGAATTCCCATGTTCCAAGAGTATTCAGTGATGCAAAATATACGCTCTGAGTTCCTAAATCGACTATGGTTGAACTAAAATTACTTTGTCCATGATTACTTCTAACATAATCATATGTATCAGCAAAGACATATGCCTGATTACCATGAACTGAGAATTCGCCTATATTTACAGAGGAATATTTTGTTGTGGATGTATGGTTTTTCACACCGTTTGAGTCGATTGAGATCCAGATGTAACAATAATTATCTTGAGAGCCAGTAGGACAGTTAATTGTTTGCGAATCATATTTTACATATCCTTGAGTTGTACTAAGAATATGCGTCTCATTATTTTCAATATCTATCATCAACGTTCCCGGTGTTTCATATTCTCTAACCCATTTTCCGCCAGTATTCGAAAATGCTGCGATATCGAAAGTAGATGTTCCACCAGAGGTCCCAGTTCTCAAAGTTAGAATGAAATCACCTGCTTCATTGAGGGATTGTGATTGGATGACATTCTGTGCATAGGAAGTAATGCTTTGGCTATCCGCATAAACCCAACCATTGCTATCATGATATGCTGTAATCAGAGTATAACTATTTACGTTCTTTGTGATGGAACCAAAATTAAAGTTGTTAGAGTAATACGTTCCTAATGTAACGTAAAAACTATCTTCTCCAGTTATGAAAAGTCCATGTAATCTACAATAAATGTCACTGTACGATGTACATCGACTGTTACTCGTAACCGTTTTAGACCATTCATGCGTACCATTCGCATCGAATTTCAAAATATGGATTCCTCTTGTACTTGGATTTGCATCAGGATGTACGTTCTGAGCGTAGTCCTCTACAAACGCTAAGTAAAAATTTCCCTGGTCATCATATCCGAACGTGTCTTCAAGATAGTCATATTCCAGTGATTGCAAAGGATTGATATTCTGATTCAGTGTTATGTCCCAATCTGGTAAAAAGGCGGTTGGACTTGTTGATCTCGATTCTGTTTTTGTGGCTTGCGCTATGGGGGATACCATCATAGAACATAACATTAAAAAAATCATCATATATGATAAGATTTTAAGTTTCATAAATTAGTCCATAAAGTGTGTTCTTTTATCTGTTTTGGCGACACTAAACATCCACATATATACTCAATTGATGACGGACAACGTGTCTTTAGTAAACAGAATGTTAGCACCTCGTATCGATCACAGGGGTATGTCGACGCCAAGTGAAGCCTCTCGCTTGTTCCTCATTCTTACGCTCGTCTTGACGGGATGGTGGGCTTGGAAGGCTACAAGTGGCAACCTGGTTGTTTGGTTTTCTCTCACGCTGCTTGTAGCAACGCCAATCTTATCGATAGGTTGGTACGTGCTCTCGTTGGCTGCCCGTCATCGAAGTGGAGAGTTACTTACTCCTAAAGTCCAGAATGCCCTAGAGGCTAAAGGCCGATGGCCTCATCATTCAAGGAAGCCGTAAGTCCAACTCTTTGGTGGGGCAAAGGTTTCTTTGATTGAACGAGGAGAGACCCATCTCATTAGATTGAGTGGGCTTCCTGCTTTATCATTCGTTCCACTTCCACGCGCTCCACCGAACGGTTGTTGTCCAACCACAGCTCCAGTGGGCTTGTCATTGATGTAGAAGTTTCCAGCACTAAATCGAAGTGCATCCTTTGCAAATTCAATGTCTTCTCGATGCTTTGCAAAGATAGAGCCTGTCAACGCATACTCTGAAGTTGAGTCACAAATGCTCAAGATGTTTTCATATTCACTATCTTGGTATACGTGAATGGATAATACTGGTCCAAATATTTCCTGAGCCATTGATTCATACATAGGATCTTCACAGAGAATTGTGGTGGGTTCAACGAAGTAACCAACCGAGTCATCATAATTTCCGCCTGTAACGATTGTGCATCCACTATCTGCTTTCGCTCGATCGATGTAGCCTGCGATGTTATCAAAGGATTTCTTATCGATAACTGCTCCAATATAGTTGGAGAAAACAGAGACATCTCCCATTGTAATCTTTCCAACTTCAGCACAATACTTTGAGCCGATTCGTCCCCAAACTGAGGCTGGTATGTAGGCACGACTTGCGGCAGAACATTTTTGTCCTTGGAACTCGAAGGATCCACGTAAAAGCGCTACACTGAGTGCTTCCTCATCGCATTCAGGATGGGCTACGATGAAGTCTTTACCACCTGTTTCTCCAACGATACGCGGATAACTACGTAGGTTTTCCAAATTGTTTGCAATATCCCTCCAAAGTTTCCTAAAGACACCTGTAGAGCCAGTGAAGTGGATTCCAGCAAGGTCTGGATGTGACATGCAAATGTCTCCAACAACCGAAGCCTTTCCAGGAATGAAGTTGATGACGCCAGCAGGAAGTCCAGCATCCATCATCAGTTTCATAATTCTATAATTTGAGACATATGAGTTTCTACTCGGTTTCCAAACACCGGTATTGCCCATGATAGCAGCACATGAAGGTAGGTTTCCCGCAATACTTGTGAAGTTGAAAGGGGTAATCGAGAATACAAACCCTTCCAATGGGCGTATTTCGCTTTGATTCCATACGCCATCAGGCGAAATCGGTGGTTGCAGATCTTCGTATATTGCTCGTGCGTAATCGACATTGAATCTCCAGAAGTCAATGAGTTCACAAGCAGAGTCAATTTCTGCTTGATGACAGGTCTTGGATTGATTGAGCATTGTTGAGGCATTGATCTCATGTCGTCGTTCTCCTGCAAGCATTGTTGCAGCCTTCAGGAAAATTGCACCTCTTGCTTCCCATGGCATGGTCGACCAAGCTTTGTGGGCTTGAAGCGAGGCATTGATTGCATCTTTGACTTCCTGTTCGCCAGCAAGATGCACCTTTGCAAGAACGTGACTATGGTTGTGTGGCATGACCTGCTCGACAATATTACCTGTCCAAACTTCCTTTCCGTTAATGATGCAAGGGATCTCAATAACTTCAGCCATTTGTGTTGCAAGTTCTGCTTGTAATTCAATACGTTCATGGGAACCTGGTAGGAAGCCCATGATAGGTTCATTATTCGGGGTTGGTGGTTGAAAGATTCCATTGACCATGGCCAATGGTGCGTTGCTCACTCTTTCAACTCTACGTTGCAGATGTCTCATTCTGCATTTTCATACAAATGTGCAAGTTTCCTACGAACTTTGCTTATCTTTGGCCCGACAACCATCTGACAATAGCCTTGAGTCGGGTTTCTTGCATAGTAATCATGGTGATATACTTCCGCTACAATAAGATTCAGAGCAGGTTCGATTGTTGTTACAATTGGGCCTGCAAAAGCATCACTAAAGGATTGAATTGATTCCTTAGCGATTCTCTCCTGTTCGTCGTTTACTGGCATAATACAACTTCTGTATTGTGTTCCTATATCGTTTCCTTGACGATTCAACTGCGTTGGATCGTGTACAGTAAAGAACACCTCGAGTAGAGTAGAGTATGAAATGACTGATGGGTCGAATTCGATAATAACGATTTCAGCATAACCGGTTCTTCCACTGCATACTTGCTCGTAGGTGGGATTGGGTTTCTGACCTCCTGCATATCCC
>QXYA01000001.1:3823-4288 GCA_009887135.1 Candidatus Poseidoniales archaeon | reverse complement strand
TGATGGAGATTCGATAAATGACTACTACGACAATTGCTCATCAACATCAAATGGGAATCTAATCGATGAATCAGGATGTTCGGACATACAAGTGGATTCTGATAATGATACGGTATGTAATAGAGACGCACAATCATCTGGACCATCGAAATGTACTGGGACTGATATTTGCCCAAATACTGGAGCGAATGATACTGCTGATGCCAATGGCTGTTCTTGGAATCAAAGGGACGATGATGGAGACGGTGTTTTCAATGGAAATGATGCTTGTCCAGGGACAACAGACTCGGATGGATTTCCAGATGGATGTTCGAGTTGGCAACGGGATTCCGATTCTGATGGGATTGTAGATGCAATTGATGAATGTGCTAAAACTCCTTCAGACGAATTCTCAAATCAAGTCGGTTGTTCAGATAGCCAAGGCCAAGGAAGTATGTCTTCAGATGAAGATGATTTTTCCATAGC
>QXYA01000001.1:0-3813 GCA_009887135.1 Candidatus Poseidoniales archaeon | reverse complement strand
CTATGATTGCTGGAATAATACTCCTAGTTCTCTTAGTGGGTGGATTTCTACTTCGACGTGATGGTTTTGGTGATTTAGATCAAAAGAGCTCCTCAAAATGCCCTGAATACGCAACTCGTGGCACAATGCGAGAAGGCCGGGAATGGATTGAATATCCCGCAGGAAGTGGAAATTCATTCTATCGAGATCCATCGACTGGTCAATGGGTCAAAAATGAATGAGCAAATTCGGTCTATAATCGAAGATTGATAAGCGAGGGGTTTGTGGTTCTGCTATGGACGTCGTCTCACACTGGTTTATGGGTTCAGGAGCGACCCATGGACGGACCAAGTTTTGGGTTGCTGGTGCAATGGGTGTTCTTCCAGATCTTCTTGTTTTTATTCCAAATACATTCATCGTAGGAGATCGTCCTGAAATTGATGACAATACAGTAACTGCTGACTTGGGTTGGTATGCTTGGGAAGCATATCAAGTCACACACAGCTTGGTTTGGATGACGATTGGATTCCTGTTTACTTGGATCTTTTTTGAGAAGCGAGGCGTATCTCGTCGTTTGTTTACCAACGATTCACTGTCTGCCAGAGATGCTGCGATGTGGATGTGGATGCCTTGGCTCATTCACATCTTCAATGACATTCCAACACATACTGCGAGTTTCTTCCCAACACCGTTCCTCGCCCCGTTTAGTGATATTCACTTCGATGGATTACGATGGAGTACACCATGGGTTTGGTTTACCAATCTTGCCATCATTATCGTGATTTGGGGCTCAATTTTCTACAGGAAAAAACGAATGAGTGCATCATAGGAACGGAATCAAAGCATCAACTGCAGCCGTAGCATGAGGCCCTAGTCGCGGCTTGATGTGCTCAGGTTGAGCGCCAGGTCCGATGATTCCCAAACCAATTGGCTTGTCATGAACGAGTTGTAGTTCGAGAATGGTTTTTACAACTGCTTGTCCCATTGCAAGACCATGATCTGTTTCGCCTTTTTCGATAATTCCTAAGCAAAATGCACCTGCAACATCTTCATCCGAAAGCACTCTATCGAGGGCAAGTGGTATTTCCATGCACCCTTGAACACGGATGACATCAGTGATTGTCAAATCAAGATCTTCGGCTTGCGAGGTCGCAATTGTGAGCATTCGTTCAATTTCTTCTGAGTGGTACATAGCGCATACAGCAACAATATTTGTCATAATTAATTCTCCTTTAGTAGTCGTTCAACAGTCTCCACAATCATCATGGTTGTTGAATCGATTTCGATGTTTACAGCATCTCCTGCTTGCTTCGAGCCAAGTGTCGTCAAGCGGAGTGTTTCAGGAATAATGTGAAGGTCAAACTCATTTTCATTGACCTCTCCAAGTGTTAATGAGATCCCATCAATACCGATGTATCCCTTTGTCTGAATGTATTTTTGGATTGATGGAGGGGCTTTGAGTTTCAGTTGAGCGCCTTCACCGACACTCTCAGAATATGTAACCAATCCACGTCCAATAATGTGCCCTGAAAGAAGGTGGCCACCGACCTCATCACCGTATCGAAGAGAACGTTCGATATTGACTACATCATTGACGACTCGTTCACCAAGAGTTGTTCGTTCCATTGTTTCAGGAATGATATCAAATGTTACAAGTTCTCCTTCAATCGAAGTTGCAGTTAAACAAACACCGTCAATTGCCACACTTGCACCAATGGCAAGGTCTTGAGTATCTGGACATTTGACGCAGAAGGTTGTAATTCCATCTCCTTCTTCGATGGATTTGAGTGTACCTAAGCCTTGAACAATACCAGTAAACATTACTGTTCACCCCCTTTGGCCCGAGAAAGGATTCGAGCTATGATTTTTCGAGTTCCATCGAGATCGTCGCTCAACCCTTCGACCCGTACAACTTCTATAGAATGGAATCCTCTTTCTTGTAATGCGCTTTTTATTCTGTCTTCAGCGTGTTCCTGATCATAACCAAGCGCAATGACATCAGGTTCGATGAGTGGTAAGATATCGAAAATTGGTACATCTGGAGCGTTGCCGATTCTCGCTTCATCAACCGGTTTTAATCCCTCAACCATTCGGCGTCTAAGATCTTGATTCGTAACAGGTTCATGCTTCCGAATTCGTACAGTATCATCATGGGCAACCACCACGGTTAGATGGTCGCCTAGAGCCTTTGCTTGCTCGAGATAATGAAGATGTCCAGCATGGAGAAGGTCAAACACACCAACTGCCATGACCTTGCGCATTGTCATCCCTCAGGTTCAAGCAGATGCATCTGGTTTTTGAGATTGCTCATGAAAAGCAGCGATTACTTCTGCTCCTTCTAGGAATGGGATGTTTCGTTCCGCAGCCCACAAACGAGCATCTGCGACGGAAAGGGCGCCATCACCATCTGGTTGCAACATTTCTGCTCCAATCACAACTGGTACGAGATTTGCAAGACGTGCAAGGCCAACTGCAAGTTCTGTGTGTCCTTGCCGCGTGTCTAATCCTCCAGCAGACTCCCTGCAAACAGGGATGTGACCAGGCGTTCTGAATTCAGCACCCATACGTTCCTGAGCTTCCGTTTCGCTCAGGTTTTCTTCGAGAACAGTTTTACTCAGTTCAGCAAAGCGACGAGTTGTCAGAGCACGATCATGGTCTGTAATTCCCGTATATGTTTCTCGATGATTTAGAGATAGAGTGAAGGCTGACCTCGAATCATATCGTAGATCGTTGGTTTTCAAAACCGAGAGAATAGGATATTGTTCCATCAGAGCGTCATGTGTGTGCAAGTCCTGAAGGAATGGTAATCCGAAAACTTCGCCGACATCATGTCCCACAGCAAGGAAAAGAAGTCCACCACAATCCTTGCGGAGTTGTCGCATTGTGCTCGGCTCAGCATAGAGTGCAGGAAACAGCAAGTCCGTCTCTCCTTCGCGTTTATCTGAATCGAAGAGACAAACGGGATTTCCATCACGAAACGCTTGGAGTGCAGCCTCAATGTTATCGGACATATTGACCGGTTTCTTTTCACCTTCATGAACCGTCGTATTGGAGAGTATGTACACAAATCCGGCAAACGGATGACGGAAAGGGGTTAATGCAGGGAACTGTTTGGCTTGGATTCGCGGGGTGGAATGATGGGAGTAAAACTGGGACCTGCTGGCGTACCTTTGTCATGCAAAGGGCGTACAATTGTTGAAGGAATGGATGACATCATAGCCCTTGGTCTTGAGACCATGGAAGCACAAACAGTTCGACTCATTCAACCTCAACATTTCGAGCAATATTGGCAAGCAGGAGTTCTTGCGAACAAAGCTGACTTTGAGATGAACATTCACGGACCATACTATGCTGAACTCCTCGGAGATCGAGTTGCACGTGGACGCTCTCTTGCCAAGATCGAATCAACGCTCCAAGCCGCTCGAACAATCAATGCACGTCACATCACTCTGCATACTGGACACTACGGTGATTTTGGGCGAGGTACCGCTGCAAATGAACAAGTTGCAAACATCTTCTCCAGTGTCGTACAGCGCGTTCATGATATCTGGCATGATGATGAAGATGAATTCCCTGTATTCCCATGGATTAAAGATGGCACTCCATCAAAGATTGGTGTCGAAACATCTGGACGTCAAGAATTGTGGGGAAGTCTCGAGGAAGTTCTCGAAGTCGTGAATCACGTTGAAGGAACGATTCCAGTCCTCAATATTGCACACATACACGCTCGTGGACATGGTCGAATGAAGACCTCGGAAGACTATGGTGAATTGTTTGATATGGTTCGCGAATCTATTGGTACAAAGGAGTTCTATTGTCACTTCTCTGGCGTCG